>LR590468.1:1263333-1579166 GCA_901472505.1 Proteus vulgaris | reverse complement strand
CGCAGATGGTGAAGATTTTTATACTAACCTGATGAAAAATGACACCATTACCGCGGCTTTTAATGCAGATGAAATTAAGGCCATGCTTGATCCTCGCTCTTATATCGGTTTATCCGTTGAGCTTGCTGAAAAAGAAGCAAAACGAGGTTTTGTGATCTCACAAGAAATTAAACAAAGTTATAAATAACAAAAAGTTATCAATTAGCTACAAATAAACAAGTATCCGTTAAGCATAGAGCCACTTAAATGAGTGGCTCTTTTTAGTTAATTATTAGCCAATCAATCCATGCACCAAAATAATCCCGATACAAATTGGGCCAATATAACGCCAAACCAGTAATAAACATTGACGTTTTACACCTGTGATATTTTCAGGAATTAATGCATTTGCTCTACGTGACCAACCGAAAATTAAGCACATCGCAATACCAAATAAAGGCATTAAAATGTTAGATGTCAGATAATCCAACAAATCAAAAACAGTTTTCCCTCCTAATGTCACATCGCTCATAGGGCCGAAAGATAATGAAACAGGAATTCCCATCAGCATAATGGAAGCCGTAACGACGAGTCCTGCGCGACGGCGTGTCCATTGAAAGCGCATCTGCACATAAGCCACGATATGTTCAAGTAATGAAATTGCAGAAGTTAACGCTGCCATTAATAACAAGACAAAGAAAGTGACAGCTAAAATATTACCACCGGGTAAGTTAGCGAAATAAACCGGCATGGTCATAAAGGTTAAGCCCGGGCCGGCATTGGGTTCTAAACCTGCGGCAGATAATGCAGGGAAAATCATTAATCCGGCAAGTACACACACCATACAAGATAAAATAACTACCCACATACTGGCGTTGGCGATACCTTTGTTATTTGCTAAATAAGCACTGTAAGTGATGTGAATACCTAAACCGATAGAGAGAGAGAAGAAGGCTAATCCTAATGCATCTAACACGCCTTGAGGGGTTAACTTACTGAAATCAGGGTATAAAAATAATTTTAAACCTTCAGAAGATCCAGGTAAGCTTATTCCAACAATAATTAATAAAATCATAATGATAAATAACATGGGCATCATGATTTTGACGGCTTTTTCTAACCCACGTTGCACACCGGCTAAAACGACAAAACAGGTTAATCCAGCGAAGGTCAAGTGAGCCAAAATAGGCCATAAAGGATTGCTAATAAAACGGGTAAAAATACCAGTTAATTCTGCGCTATCTGTAATGTTCAGCTGGCCTGTTGCTGCCATAACGGTATAGCCAATTGTCCATCCACCGACAACACTATAAAAGCTATAAATACACCAAGAACTGAAGACACCAATAACGCCGATGATAACCCAGTTACGTCCCATCATCTTTTTAAAGGCATTAACAGCTTCTGCATGTGTACTACTGCCTAAGATATTTTCAGCCAGTAATACGGCAAGCCCGATAATAAAACTAAATAACAAAAAGACAATTAAAAAGGCACCACCACCGTTATTGGCGGCAACATAAGAAAACTTCCAGATTGCGCCAATACCAATTGCAGAGCCTGCGGCTGCTAAGATATGGCCGATTCGTGATGTCCATTGCTGGCTCATTTTGCCTCCTGCTTTATTTGGTTATTTATGGAAGGCATTTCCAGACCATTGTTTATTGAGAAGACGTTGTCACTCATCATCCTTATGGTAAAACTCAACATCATAGAAACTCCCCTAAAAAATAATTTCACCAGTAGGGGGCATAATAAAAAAGCCACCTAACTGGTGGCTTTTGCAAAAAAATGAACGTGCTGGGCCACCTAATGAAGGAGTAGTAGGTTTAGGCCTAGGAGTCGATTATTGGTGTTCATATTCACCTTTTTGCTCTTTATTGAAATGGATATAATCGCAATACAATATGAAATATTGTTTTTAAAAATGCGTATTTCTTATTTATATCATAAATTCAAACTAAAGAAATAAATTTTGTTAGAACTTGATGTTAATTTTTATTCATAAATGTTTTTCTGATGCCAATGATAGAAATCATAATAAGTTATGGTGTTAACCTTATTTGTGTAAGGTGAGTATCGGCAAAAATGTCGAAACGATTATAAAATGTTATTTCGTTTTTATATCTTGTTGATTATATTGTTAAAAATTAATTGGCATAATTCCTGCTTAGTTGAATGTTCTTTATGACTCTTTTACTCCCTAGTTAGGGGAAAGGATATCAAATGAACAAAATCAACTCCGTCTGTCCTTATTGTGGCGCTGGCTGCAAAATTAATCTCTGTGTTGAAAATGGTCGCATCATCAAAGCGGAAGGTGCTAATGGTGTCACCAATCAAGGGGAACTTTGTTTAAAAGGGCTCTATGGTTGGGATTTTCTTAACGACAATAAACTGCTGACAGCTCGAATTCATGAACCCATGATCCGCCGACAAAAAGGGGCTGATTTTGAAATAGTGAGTTGGAATGAAGCGATTCAATTTACAGCAAAAAAATTATTGGAAATAAAAGAAAAATACGGCGCTAAATCCATCATGTGTACGGGATCTTCTCGTGGTACGGGGAATGAAACCAACTTTGTAATGCAAAAATTTGTTCGTGCCGTATTAGGTAATAATAATGTCGATTGTTGTGCCCGTGTTTGCCATGGGCCTTCTGTTGCTGGTTTACAAGAAACGTTGGGCAATGGGGCAATGAGTAACTCTATTGCCGATATTGAAGATTCAGATTGCTTATTAGTTTTTGGTTATAACTGTGCTGATTCTCATCCTATTGTGGCGCGTCGAGTTGTTAAAGCGAAACAAAAAGGTGCCAAAATCATTGTTTGTGATCCTCGTAAAATTGAAACCGCTAAAATTGCTAATCAATATTTACCCTTAAAAAACGGTACAAATATGGCGTTAGTTAATGCATTTGCGTATACGCTAATTGATGAAAATCTTTATGATAAAGATTATGTTAGTCGCTATACCGAAGGTTTCGATGAATATAAAAAACAACTCGCCGACTATAGTCCAGAAGCGGTACAAGATATTGTCGGTATTCCTGCTATTGAAATCCGTAAGGCGATGCGTACTTATGCTAATGCTAAAACAGCCACCATTATGTGGGGCATGGGGGTAACGCAATTTGGTCAAGCGGTTGATGTGGTCAAAGGTTTGTCAGGTCTTGCATTACTAACGGGTAATTTAGGTAAGCCACATGTCGGTGTTGCCCCTGTTCGTGGACAAAATAATGTTCAAGGGGCTTGTGATATGGGGGTTTTACCAAATATGTTCCCGGGATATCAATATGTGGCTGACGAAAATGTGCGTCAGAAATTTGCACAAGCCTGGAATATTCCTGTTGAACAACTCGATCCTGAAGTGGGATATCGCATTACTGAAGTACCACATTTAGCCATTGAAGGTAAAGTAAAAGCCTACTACATCATGGGTGAAGATCCGCTTCAAACAGAAGCTGATTTAGGCTTAGTGAGAAAAGGTTTTGAGGCTCTCGATTTTGTTGTAGTTCAAGATATCTTTATGACTAAAACTGCCGAGCGTGCTGATGTGATTTTACCCTCAACCAGTTGGGGTGAACATGCAGGTATTTATACTTGTGCGGATAGAGGTTTTCAGCGTTTTGAAAAAGCGATTGATGCGCGAGGTAATGTAAAACGTGACTGGGAAATTATCAGCTTATTAGCTACTGAAATGGGCTACCCGATGTCTTATGAGAATAACGAAGCGATTTGGAATGAAGTTAGAGCATTGTGCCCGCTGTTCTTTGGTGCTACTTATGAAAAATTGGCAGGTTTAGCGCATATTCAATGGCCTTGCACGGATATTGACCATCCAGGTACGCCTTATTTATATTCAGGTAATCAATTCACTACACTCTCTGGTAAAGGACAGTTATTTGCTACGCCATGGCGGGCGCCGGCTGAAGTACCCGATGCTGATTATCCAATGATTTTATCTACAGTGCGTGAGGTGGGGCATTATTCTTGTCGCTCTATGACTGGTAATTGTAAAGCATTAGCATCACTTGCAGATGAACCTGGTTATGTTCAAATTCACCCTGATATTGCTAAAGCCGCTGGGATCCGTGATCAAGATATTGTTTGGGTTGGATCACGTCGAGGCAAAGTGATGTCGCGTTGTCATGTGAATGAGACAATCAATAAGCAAGCGATTTATATGACTTATCAATGGTGGATTGGCGCATGTAATGAACTGACTCAAGATAATCTTGATCCAGTTTCAAAAACACCGGAAACAAAATATTGTGCAGCTAAAGTGATAAAAATTGACGATCAGAAATGGGCAGAAAGCCAAGTTGCTCAACATTATCACACGATGAGAAGTCGTTTAATTAACTTAGTGGAGCAGGCAAAAAAAGCGCCCCATTAAGCTGAGTGTTGATTAAAAATAGAAATGGAGACGATTAAGTCTCCATTTTTGTCTCATATAAATCAGGAAGGTATAACTTTTAGTTTAATTTTCTTTCTCAGCACCTTTCGGACATCACGAGCCACGACTATTAAAATGACATAGGTGATTACGACGAGGAAAAAATAACAAATTAGTTTGATTTACATCGTATTAATAAATAACTCATTTTTTAATTAACACAAGGTGAAAATGGGTATAAAGCCGATAAAAAAGCCTCTTGAAGTAAAACTCCATTAATACCTTTATTATGAAACTTTTTTACTTAAAAATAAGTAACATTATATTCTGCATAAAACCCCAAAAATAATTTATTGTGGCTGTTTTTTATTCTATTTTTAGATTTTTATTCTCAAATTTGATTTAAAGTCAGATGTAAAAAAATAAGATTAAAAAATAGACATTTTGATCATCTTCACAATTCAGAAAAGATCGATTTGAAGTTTAACTCCGAAAATAATTATATATTGGAGTGATATTTAAGGCACAAGAAAAATACCCTACTTGATGATCATAATAAGAGCTAATAAGTATGAACAGAATAAAGAAAATATCTTACTCCTGTCTTTCTGTAATGCTAGTGTCGGCAATATTCACATCTACTAGCTTTGCAGAGAAACTCCCCAATTTACCTGTAACATTTAAAAGTGGGGCTGGGGCAATCAGTAAAAATGTTATTTATGTTGGTTTAGGTACAGCGGGAAAGTCATGGTATAAGCTTGATCTCAATGGTGCGATAAAACAATGGGAAAAAATAGCAGATTTTCCTGGAACACAAAGAGACCAGGCTATTGCTCTGGAATTAAATAATAATATTTATGTTTTCGGGGGTGCAGGAAAAGAAAATGAAAATAGCGCAACAATCAGTGCGCTTACAGATGTTTATCGTTATTTACCACAAGAAACAAATGGGAAAAGGTAAATACACGAGCGCCTTATGGATTAGTGGGACATGCGGGCGTTAATATTAATAACGAGCAGGCTATTATTCTTGGCGGTGTTAATCAACAAATATTTGATGGTTATTTTGTTGATCTAGATCGTACTAAAGCGAATAAATCTGAGAATAAAAAAGTCATCAGTGATTATTTTAATAAACCGCAGAAGGTTATTTTTTTAACAGAAATATAATGGAGTATAACGCTGAAAATAATCAATGGCGATTATTTGGTGTTATGCCATTTAATGGAACAGCAGGTTCTGCATTAGCTTCTGATGGTCATAAAATCACCTTAATCAATGGTGAAATAAAACCAGGATTACGTACTAGTGAAGTACAAAACAGCTATTTTAAAAAACAATCAATTACAATGGAATTTTATTACCCAGAAATTACCTGATCCTGCGCCTAATCAGCAACAAGATGGTTTAGCGGGAGCATTTGCAGGTTACAGCATGCACACCTTACTTGTTGCTGGTGGTGCTAACTTTCCGGGTGCTCAGGCAAACTATGCACAGCAACATTATTTTGCTCATCAAGGGTTAGAAAAGACATGGCATAAAGAAATTTATGGCTTTGTTAATAATCAATGGAAAGTCATTGGTGAATTACCTCTCCCTCTTGGTTATGGTGTCACTATTTCACATGATAATTCACTTTATTTAATTGGAGGTGAAACAAATAAAGGTGAGGCTGTTAATTCGGTTATTACTTTAACCATGAAAGATAAACAATTAATTATTGAATAATCTTTTTCTCTACACATTAAAATAATTCATTAAGATCTCCCTGATTAAACCAGGGGATCTACCTATTTAGGTAAATATTATGGCAAATAAAAAGAAAAAAATTTTATTGGCATGCTGTACTTTATTAATGTCATCTCAATTATACGCGACTACATTAGACTTTCGTCATGAATATGCAGATTCTACGAGAATTAATAAAGATAGAATTGCATTTATTCACTCTTTTTCAAATGGTGTTGGTTTTTATATTGATGCTAGCGTTAAATCGGGTGGTGTTGACGGTGAAAAAGATAAATTATTTAGTGATGTTGTTAATAATGCCATTGAAATGGGATTAAGTTATAACTATAAGCTAAATAATAATATTACATTACAGCCTGGTCTTATTTTTGAAACCGTAACAGATACTTCTATATATAAACCTTATTTAAAAGCACAATATAACTTCGATAATGGTTTATATATTGCAGGACGTTATCGTTTTGATTATGCCCGTAAAACAAAACAAGGTGTTGATGATGAAAAAACAAATCGTTTGGATGGTTTTATAGGTTATAAATATAACAAATTTAAAGTGGAATATGATTACACTCAAATGTATAGCGATGCCATAAAATACGATAATAAAAAACGTAATTACGAACATAATGTTGCTTTTTCTTATCAAATCAATAGTGCTTTCACACCTTATATTGAAGTTGGCAACATGGCTGTAAGTCCTTTCAGTGATGATCGTCAGACACGGTATCGAGTTGGATTACAATTTCATTTCTAATTTAAGTAAAACAGAATAAAAAACAAGAAGAGTGATGGAAACATCACTCTATTTTTATTTTATCTATTTATCAATTAGTTGCGTTACGTTGGTTATTGTTTGATCTTCTTCACAAATTACTGTTTTTTTGATTGAGAAATTAAACTCCGTAAAATAATATAATTTGGAGTTACATTCCAAAAGAAGAGAACAGTGGGTTCAAAAATGGCGCTAATTGAAAAGATGACAAAGGATATTCAACAAAAAGGCGGATTAATTGTGTCTTGTCAGCCTGTTGATAATAGTCCAATGGATAAGCCTGAAATTGTCGCTGCAATGGCTCAAGCCGCAGTGAATGCGGGCGCAGTCGCAGTGCGTATTGAAGGAATTGATAATTTAAGAGCAACACGTCCTCTTATTGATGTGCCGATTATTGGCATCGTAAAGCGCGACTTAACTGATAGCCCTGTGAGGATCACGCCATGGCTTAGTGATATTGATGACTTAGCTAATGCGGGCGCCGATATTATTGCATTTGATGGCACTGATCGTGTTCGTCCTGTACCTGTACAAACATTATTAGCTCATATTCATCATTTGGGAAAATTAGCGATGGCAGATTGCGCCACCTTTAATGAAGGTATGTATTGCCAAGAGTTAGGTACAGAGTTTATTGGTTCAACGATGTCAGGTTATACCGGTGGTGAGATACCAAAATTGCCTGATTTACAGCTAGTCACCGCATTGGCTGAAAAAGGATGTCGAGTGATTGCCGAAGGGCGTTATAACACACCAATGATAGCCGCAAGAGGAATGCAAGCCGGTGCTTGGGCTGTCACAGTCGGTTCTGCATTAACGCGTCTTGAGCATGTCTGTGATTGGTTTATTCAGGCATTAAAGTGGCAACAGGAGTTAGATAAATGAATACATTAGCAATTGATATTGGAGGGACAAAAATCTCGGCAGCTCTAATTAGTCGAGATAATCAATTAACACAACATACTCAGATCACTACGCCAGCAAGTGCATCACCTACGCAACTTTATGAAGCTTTAGTTGCTATTACTACACCGCTAAAAGGTTATGCAGATAGTGTTGCTGTTGCATCAACAGGGATTATTTGTAATGGCATTTTGACTGCATTGAACCCAGATAACTTGGGTGGATTAAAAGATTTTCCTTTAAAAGAGACGCTTGTAGCGCTGACGGGATTACCGTGTTGGTTACTCAATGATGCTCAAGCTGCTACATGGGCTGAATATGATTATCGTCGAGAAACTATCTCTGATATGGCATTTATTACTGTATCAACAGGGGTTGGTGGTGGCGTAATTCAACAAGGACAACTCTTTACAGGAAAGCGAGGTATTGCTGGTCATTTAGGTCACACGCTTGCTGATCCACATGGACCTGTTTGTGGTTGTGGGCGTTATGGCTGTGTTGAAGCAATGGCTTCAGGTCGAGCCATTGCTACGCAAGCGACAGAAGAACTTGCAGGGAAAGATGCAAAAGCGATTTTCGCTGCCTTTCATCAGGGAAATTCACAAGCAAAATCAATTATTGAACGTTCAGCAAACACCATTGCAAATTTGGTAACAGATATTAAAGCAACGACGGATGCCGATTGTGTCGTTCTTGGGGGAAGTGTCGGGTTGGCAAAGGGATATATCGAACTCGTTCAAGCTGCCCAGACAAAACAACCACTTGCATTACAAGTGCCGATATTATCGGCTCACTATCATCATGATGCTGGGCTCTGGGGCGCTGTCCTTTGGGCTAGAGAGCAATAAAAAAACTGTCGTAAAACTTACCTTTTTACCCTACATATGGCAGGACTAAAAAATGCAATTACATGATTTTGGTTTCATTAACTATGCTGTGCTGTTTGGTTATTTAGCAGCAATGTTACTCGTGGGTGTTTATTTCTCTAAACGCCAAAAAACAGCGGATGATTATTTCCGTGGAGGTGGTCGAGTTCCTGGTTGGGCTGCGGGGGTTTCTGTTTTTGCAACCACCTTAAGTTCCATTACTTTTATGTCGATTCCGGCAAAAGCCTATACTTCTGACTGGACTTTTATTATCGGGCAATATTTGGCTATTGCTATTTTGCCATTAGTTTTTTATTTTTATATTCCTTTCTTTAGAAAGTTAAAGATAACCTCGGCTTATGAATATTTAGAAGCACGTTTTGATGTACGCAGTCGTTTATTTGCCAGCCTTTCATTTATGTTATTCCACATCGGTCGCGTGGCCATTATTACTTATTTAACTGTACTCGCTTTGCGTCCATTTATGGGCATCGACCCCGTTGTCTTAATCGTACTGATTAGTTTGCTCTGTATTATTTATACTTGGATGGGTGGCATTGAAGGGGTTATTTGGACTGACGTTATTCAAGGGTTATTACTTTCAGGTGGTGCAGTTCTTATTTTTATTATGATCTGCTTTAAAGTTGACGGTGGAATTAGCGAAATTTTCACTGCAACATCCCAAGCCGATAAATTCTTTCCTACGACGCAATTCCGTTGGAGTTGGACAGATAGCACTATTCCTGTTTTGATGATCGGATTTTTATTCGCTAATATTCAGCAATTTACAGCAAGTCAGGATGTTGTACAGCGTTATATTGTGACGGATTCTATTGAAGAAACGAAGCGTACTCTGATCACGAATGCCAAGTTGGTTGCGATTATTCCTATCTTCTTCTTTGCAATTGGATCTGCCTTGTTTGTGTATTACAAACAAAACCCTAATTTATTACCTGAAGGCTTTAATACTGGCGGTATTCTACCTCTGTTTATTGTGACGGAAATGCCGGTCGGGATTGCTGGATTAATTATTGCTGCTATTTTTGCTGCTGCTCAGTCTAGTATTTCGAGTAGTTTAAACAGTATCTCTAGTTGTTTTAACTCTGATATTTATACACGTTTAAGCAAATCTGAACGCCGTGCCGAACAAAAAATGAAAGTCGCAAGGTTAGTCATTATTGTTGCTGGTGTCTTTAGTAGTTTAGCTGCAATTTGGTTAGTTTTATCCGATGAATCTGAAATTTGGGATGCCTTTAATAGTCTGATTGGTTTAATGGGTGGCCCAATGACAGGTTTGTTTATGCTGGGTATTTTTGTTAAACGCGCGAATGCAGGTAGTGCGGTTGTCGGGATCATCGTCAGTATTATTGCCGTATTAGCAGCGCGCTATGGCAGTGATCTTAATTTCTTCTTCTACGGCGTGATTGGCGCAATGTCTGTTGTTATTGCAGGAACAATTACAGCACCGCTTTTCGCATCAGCAAAACAGGTTTCATTAGATGACAATGAAACATCAGGAAACTAATAGGGAATAATTTATGTTATTTGGGCATATATCAGATTTGGCTATGATGCCAGAAATGAATCCCGCGTTGCGTGACGCGATGGAAAAAGCATTAGCACTTGATCCCGCTTCACTTGCTCCGGGAAGCTATAAAATTGATGGTGAAACTCTGTTTATGAATGTGATGACGTTTGACACTCAGCCTCGTGAGCAAAAGCGAGCTGAATTGCATCAACGTTATATTGATATTCAAATATTGCTGAGTGGTGAAGAAATTATTGATTTTGGTATACAGGGCTCAGCACAAGATGTGACGCCTTATAATGAAACCGATGATTATCAGCTAACAGATACGATAATAGGCCAACAAACTTTAGCACTGACACCCAATATGTTTGCTGTTTTTATGCCTAATGAACCTCATAAACCGGGCATTTCGGCTGAAAAAGGTGCAAATACACTGAAGAAAGTTGTTGTTAAGTTAGATGTTACAGAATTAGTTGACTAACAATTACTGTTTTATTAAGCGCTTTATTTCCGATGTATCAGTAAGTTGTATTCTGATGACATTGAGGAATAAAGCGTTTTTATTATTACATTATTGTATGAGCAAGGCTTTTTTTAACCTGTTGGAATTGGTACTCTTGTTGGCAGAATTTTTCCTCCGTGTATCTTCTGCAACCAAGGATAATCTCCATGACAGAACAGGCAACGACCCGATTAAAGCCGGGTAAAATACTTGATACGTTAGGTGCAATGAAAAATAGTCTAACGCGAGTATCACAGCGTATTGCAGACTATATCCTGTTCCATCCTACAGAGGTTACTCAACTTTCTATTGCCCAACTTTCACAAGCGACAAAAGCGGGTGAAGCGACGGTTGTGCGTTTTTGTCGTACATTGGGTTATAAAGGGTTTCAAGATTTTAAAATGGATTTGGCCATTGAAATGGCAACGTCAGACAGTGAAGAGTCACCGATCCTTGATGCAGAAGTAACTCATCAAGACGATATCCATACTATAGGTTTAAAACTTCAAGCAACGATTAATAATGTACTATCAGAAACATTGAATCTGCTCGATATGAAGCAAGTTCAAGGTGCTGTAAATGCTTTATTATCCGCAAACTATATTTTTATTTGTGGTGTTGGTTCTTCAGGAATTACAGCAGAAGATCTAAAAAATAAACTGATGCGAATTGGTCATCGTGTTGATGCGGTTACAAATAATCACTTTATGTATATGCAAGCCTCATTACTAAAACCCGGCGATGTTGCTATTGGCATTAGTCACTCGGGTAACTCTCCTGAAACCGTTCATGCCCTTAAATTGGCGAAAGAAGCAGGGGCGAGTACGATAGCATTGACTCATAATCTAGGCTCACAAATTATGGCGTATGCTGATCACCATTTAATTAATGGTAATCGACAAGGAAAACTGCAAGGTGACTCTATTGGTACAAAAACCGCACAGCTCTTTGTGTTAGATCTTCTTTATACGCTATTAGTGCAAGCTCAGCCTGATATGGTTAAAGAGCAAAAACTACGAACACTGAATGCGTTAAAACAGACTCATTCTGCGTAAACTTATCTCTACATTGTGTGATTTTTAGTGAAAATTGGCTAAAGATCACACTTTCATTTTTCTCTTCCTTTAATGCTCATTTCGTTATTGCGTTCTGAAGTATTGCTCCCTAATATAGAGTTAAGCTCCATAATATTAATAGAAAAGAAATTAACCTCCAAAGGAAGTTATCATGAACAAACTCTCTGGACTGATTGCCGCACCTCATACTCCTTTTGCAACAGATGGTAGCGTTAATTATCCTGTCATTGATGAGATAGCAAAACACCTAATTGCAAGTGGTGTGACAGGTGCTTATGTATTAGGCACAACAGGTGAAGGTATTCATTGCTCTGTCGAAGAACGCAAGAAAGTCGCTGAACGTTGGGTTAATGCAAGTCAGGGTAAACTTGATCTTATTGTCCACACGGGAGCATTAAGTATTGCGGATACACTCGAACTTTCTCGTCATGCTGAAACATTAGATATCAAAGCAACATCCGTTATTGGCCCTTGTTTTTTTAAACCAGGCAATGTTGATGATCTCGTTGAATATTGTCGTTTAGCGGCTGCAAGTGCGCCATCTAAAGGTTTTTACTATTATCACTCCACCATGTCAGGCTTAAGTATTGATATGGAGAAATTCTTACAAGTAGCGGGTAAAGCAATTCCAAATTTATCTGGTATGAAATTTAATTCTCCTGATATGTATGAATTCCAGCGTTGTTTACGCGTAGATGGCGGAAAATATGATGTGCCATTTGGTGTTGATGAATTTATTCCTGCGGGATTAGCCTGTGGTGCATTAAGTGCAGTTGGTAGCACATATAACTATGCTGCACCATTATACCTTGAAATTATTGAAAAATTTAAAGCAGGTGATCATGAAGGTGTTACCGCTTGCATGGATAAAGTGATTGCGATTATTCGTGTTTTAGTTGAGTACGGCGGTGTTGCTGCAGGAAAAGTGGCAATGCAACTGCATGGTATTGATGTTGGTGACCCTCGTCGCCCATTACGTCCAATGACGGCAGAGCAAAAAGCTGATGCTTTAGCGAAGTTTAAAGCAGCTAATTTTCTGTAATCGATTTAACTTTGATTGATAATTTTATAGATAGACCCATATTTCAACATCTCCCCCTTTGATGTGACAGTGGCTTTTAGAATAAAGCCACTTTTTTATTATGTCTAAAACTTGATTTTAAATGCCACTCAAACCAAAGTACTAACTATTGTCTTATTTTTAATTAAGGTGTCTTGATGGCATACGAATTTCTGACACAAGCAACACTCAAAAAATTGGCAACAGGTGAAACTTGGCAACGACAAATTAATGATGAAAGTATTATTGATGTCAGCTTAAATGCGGGGCAATTAATGATTTGTCAGCCTCAAATTGAGGAAAGCTTTACTCTCTTTAGTCAGAAACTAATGGTTTATTGTGAACAGCTTGCACTTAAATTTCCATTTATTGAATTTACTCAGCCGCAAGAATTTCATTCCACATTATTAACGATTTGTAATCAACAAAATGAGCAGTTTAAACTACAACGGCCTGTATTATTATCGTGGTGTCATGAGATTGCAAAAATCTTTAATCAAATAAAAAGTATTGGAATTTTATTTAATGACGTTGTCCTAACATCCAATGGTAGTTTGATATTAACGGGTATTTCAGAGGAATTAACACGCTTTAGGCAACAGATTTATCAGCAGATCCCAATTGAAAGTGAACTTCATAAAGATATTATTCATATTACGCTTGGGCGATTACGTGATAGTACGTCATCAGCAGATATGAAGAAGCTTTATGATGAGCTAGAGCAAAACCGATCATCATTAATACATTATGCGATTAACACCCCTATCGTTATCCGACATCCAAAATTTGTGGTGAGTAAAGGTTCACTCTCATCTGAAGTTCAAATGGGGTTAACGATGGAATTTAATCAGTTATGGCCATTGGGGTGTTATTAATCATTTAATGTAAAGATCCAGACGGATATTAAGATGCTTTAATGCATTAAATAATCAATTCATCTTTTTACGACTAAAGTGATATTCTTAACTAGTATATAATCCAGCAATTCTTTTTATCCTGATTATGTACTTGAATGATGAATGTAAAATATCGTGCTGATGTAGATGGTTTAAGGGCAGTCGCTGTTATTCTGGTTATTCTTTTCCATTTGGATAATCGCTTAATTCCTTCAGGGTTTATTGGCGTCGATATTTTCTTTGTAATTTCTGGTTTTTTGATCTCATTGATAATTAAAACGTCATTATCACAAGGCAATTTTTCATTTCGTGATTTTTATAATCGTCGATTATGGCGATTACAGCCACTTTATCTTGTTATATTAATTTCAGTACTCGTGATATCAGGGGGTTTTTATCTCCCTAGCGATTATTTAGATGTTACAAATAGCGAGAAGTATGCCTCAGCTTTTCTTTCTAATAAATATTTTGCAAGAGCGACAACCAGCTATGCCGCGCAAGATGCGCTCTTCTTACCGTTATTGCATACTTGGTCTTTAGCGATAGAGTGGCAATGGTATCTTTTTTTACCTTTTGCACTTTATTTTCTGCATAAAATCAATGTAAAAGAAAGTATTAATCATTTTTATTTTGTAGTATTAGTCACTATTATTTCGTTTGTCTTGGTATTTTATTATCAAAAAGATCAACCCAAAAATTATTACTATTTTAGTACGCGGATCTTTGAGTTTATGCTGGGAGCTTGTGTTGCCTACTTCCCAACAAAGATAAAACCTACTCGAAGAATAAATGATGTTATTAGCTTAATTGCGTTTGGTGTTATTTTTTGGATTGCATTTCAAAATGATATTATTGCCGGTTATCCAAACCTTAATACGTTGTATGTTTGTCTTGGTGCTACATTAATCATTTATACTGGACAGCATGGAAGTATTATTAAAAAAATACTTTCATTAAAGCCGATCGTGATTGTTGGGTTATTATCTTACTCATTGTATTTATGGCATTGGCCACTGTTTTCTATCGCTCGTTATATTGGTGTATTTAATACAGAACTACAAAAAGGATTGCTGTTAGCATTAACTTTATTGCTCTCAATGACTTCTTATTTTCTTATTGAAAAACCATTTAGAAGAAAGCGTTTAGCTTTTAAATATTCCATCACACTTTTGTTGATTGTTCCTATTTTATTGGCTCTAGGGTTAAATGCGTTGAATGAAAAATATCAAGGTGTTGGCGCTAGACTTGGACAAAATTATGTTAATTTAGAAGCTAAACTGAATCAGTTTGATTACCCAAATAGAACTAAATGTATGAATTTTGAGGCCTCTGATCCCGATAAAATGTGCCATATTGGTGAAGTGGGAGGCCAGAAAAAAGCCTTTTTATTCGGTGATTCTCATGCAAATCACTACTGGGGCTTTATGGATATTTTAGGTAAAGATGCCAAGATAGATGTCTATGCGCAAGCAACTTCATCGTGTATTACACTTCCTAATATTTATCTTTATGACTGGTCTAATCATAAAAATACCGTTTATCAACGTTGTTATGATCAAACAGCGAAATATTATCAACTTATTAAGAATAACCACTTTGATTATGTAATATTTGGGCAGGTTTGGAATAATTACGCGTCAAATCATGTCATTAATAAGATAGGAGATGTAAGAACTGTTGATGAGTCTCGTAAACGCGTTGAGAAAGCGATGCGTGAAGCACTTGATATTATTATTGCTACGGGAGCTAAACCTGTTTTTATTAAAGCAGTCAATTCTATGCCAAGTGGTTTTATGACCTGCTTTTATGAAAATGCAAAATTAAGAAAAGACTTTGCAGATAATAACTGTAACCCCAAAAACTATAAAGGTGGGGGAAATACATGGATGGATCAGTTATTTGCTAAATTAAAAAAAGACTATCCAACCTTAATTATCATTGATCCCAAAGATGTACAATGCGACAAAAATGTCTGTCTAACCGACATAGAAGGTGTGCCAGTTTATCGTGATGTAGGACATATTACAGACTATGCTTCAACAATATTTGGCATTATGTATCTAGAACGTTTTGGTAACCCGTTAAAATATCAAGAGTAATAACTCGATTTCTGTTAAGACAAAGCCCTATAAAATCATTTGTTTATCGGGCTTTGTCTTATGATCATGATAATAGGTTTAGAAAATTGAGATTAGGGATTTAAATTTTAAAACTATTACATTTTATCCTAGCGCCACTTTTATTTGTTGTGCAATTCGTTCAATAACAGGTACCACAACACTATTCCCAGCTTGTTTATATAGATTAGCATTGCTCATATCTTTGGGTAATTTATAGTCAGCAGGGTAACCCTGAAAATTAAAGCACTCCCTTGGTGTCAGTTTTCTGATGGTGTTCAAATCACAATATGTATAAATTTTTTATAGTCCGTGATTAACTCATTTGGATGGGTGATGAATTTTGGCTAATATAATTAGCTATTATACATAGATCATCTAATAAGGTTTTATGATGGGACGTAAAGATGAAGTATTTGACTACCAAAATTTGGTTGTTGGAAATGAATATAGAAAAAATGACGCTTTAGTAACAGCCAATGTAGAGCCTCAAAAGAATAATAAAGAGATAACAGGAATTACAAGCTTTAAAAATTGTATTGTTTTATTTGTTACTTTAGATAAAAGAAGTAAAGAACGTAGTCATAAATATAATGATATTTTTATTGATAATGGAAAGAAGCTTCATTGGGAATCACAAAATACAAACACCATAACAACACCTCATATGAAAAGAATTTTCTCTGGTGAAAATGTTATTTTATTTGTTCGGATACATGAAAAAATAAAAAGTAGTAGTCAGCCTTTTATTTATATTGGTCGTCTATCTTATATAGAACATTATGGGAACAAACCAGTTCAGGTTTTGTATAATGTGCTCGATTATAAGGAAAAACCAAATAAGGCGTTAAGTGCTATTTATGCTTGGGAAAAGATAGACACTTTAGATATTGATACTGAATTACCTCTAATATTGAAAAAGGAAAAATCAAGCTATCAGGGGCGAGTTACTGACATTAAAAAGAAAAAGACAATTGAGCTTTATGCAATGAACAAAGCAAAAGAAGATTATCAACAGCAGGGATTTGAAGTATTAGATACATCTTCTAATAGCCCTTATGATTTAGAATGCCATAAAAATGGTATCTTTAGGCGTGTTGAAGTTAAAGGTACAACGACAGAAGGTAACGCAGTTTATGTTACTAGGAATGAAGTGGCATCAGCACATTCAGATGAGTGTGAAACAGATTTATATATTGTAAATAATATAGATATTTTTCTACAAGAAGATGGTAATTACTATGCTGATGGTGGTTTAGTTAATATCATTGAAAACTGGAAACCAGAAGAAAAATGTTTAGAAGCTACCGTCTATCGTTATCATCTTAATAGAAAATAATCCCATCATTTATGAGTTTCTGACACAATAAATAGTAAGGAAATTAGCTATAGATTAAATGTGAATATAACAAAGTAATGGTAAAAATCTTATCAAGATTATACTAATTGATTGATAATTTATGTGTTTTTTGTTTGGTGGTGTTCGGAGTGGCGTCCGACTAATAAAAATTGCGCTATTATCTAAGATAAAGCGCAATTTTTGTTTTCGAAGAAACTAGTGATCTAGCGAAACAGAATGAACATGTTCAAGCTGTTTTAATGAACAATAAAATTCAGGTAAAGTAATTTTTTTGCCTCACTAATAATTTCAAATTCACTTCAACGCGCTCTTTTTTAATATCACGGATCGTCAAATTTTCAATCACGTCTTTATGGTTTTTCAAATACTCAATTAAAACGGGAACGCCACTTTCATGAGTAAATAACATACGGACTTTAATTTTACCTAGGCGTTGATTTTTCATCTGAAATAGCACCACTTGTGGACTGAGTTTAATTGCCATAAAAAAGAGAAACGTCACAATCATGGCATGCCAATAAAAACCTGAGCCACAAGCAATACCAACACCCGCAGAAGCCCATACTATTGCCGCCGTCGTTAAGCCTGAAATGGCATCATCTCGTCGATGCAATATAACGCCAGCACCGAGAAAGCCGACACCACTGATAATTTGTGCCGCTAATCTCATTGGATCACTACGAATGTTGTCGGAGATATTGGCGTAATGTTCTGCGGATTGAATAGAAACAATCGTTAATAAACAACTGGCAACGGCAATAATGACACAGGTTTTAAAACCGACAGGTTTTCCCTTTGATTCACGCTCTAAGCCAATAAGGCCACCCAAAATAAAGGCAGCCAGTAGTTTAGCAATACTTGATAGTGATAAAGGGCCAATGCTGTCAACAAACTGAATTAATGCGTCCATGGTTTGCTCCTAACGTTGGCTTATTCCTTTACTTTAAGACTATGGTGTTGCAATGCCTTCCTGGGCTTTTTTATTTTCATTATCTTTCTTTTTCGTTACATCATCTTTAAAGAAGAAGATAAAGAATATGGTTACAACGGCAGCGACGATTGCTGGATATATCCAGAATGTTGACCATTGTGGTAATGACGCATCGCCTGTTTCTGTTACGGTTGAATTAAAGATTTGACCGCAAATAGTGGAAGCAAATAATAAGCCGAAACCATTAGAGACAATAAAGCGTAGGCCTTGTGCTTGAGCACGAATTTCGGGTTTGGCTTTGCGGTCAACATAGATATCACCAGCAGTAAAGAAAAAGTCCCAACATAATCCCTGTAGCATTAATCCGATAACGATAAAATAGAACTCGGTATTTACCGCCGCATAAGAGAAGAATATGGAGCGGATGATCCAGCTAACAGCACCTAAAAGTAATGTAATTTTGAAGCCAAATTTCATTAAGAAGAATGACAATACAAACATAAACAGGACTTCACAGGCTATACCTATTTGCATGATAGAGGCCGCATTATTAAAACCTAATGCTTTAATAAAGACCGGAATATAAGCGGAATACGCTGTTTTTGGGATCATTAAAATAAAGATACTAAACATTAAGATAGTGAAATAGCGGTCTTTAAATAATGAAAGCGCATCTAAACATAAAATATCACGAGCAGAGAATGGTTTGCCTTTTGCTTTAGGAGGAGTGTTCGGTAAGGTAAAGCAGTAGAAACCAAGTAAAACACCCACTGCAGAAGCGATATACCAAGTCATCGTACTCCCAGAGAAGCCCATTTCACCTAATATAAATCCGATAGCCATAAAACCAAACGTACCGAATACACGAATAATAGGGAAATATTTCACGCCATTAATATGGGAGAAACTAATGCTATTTGAAAGCGCAGTTGTAGGGTAAAACAGTAATCCAATAATGAAAATTAAGAATAGTGTCATGCCACTGTTTTGTGCTTCAATAAATTGAGGAACACAAATAATGACTGCCGCATTAATTAAATGAAGGATGCCCATGACTTTTTGTGAAGCAAAGAAACGGTCAGCCACCATACCTATAAATAATGGGGAGATAATGGTTGCGACGCCTAATAAAGCGTAGGCATTACCAATAATGCTTGCCATACCATAGCTACTTAATACCAGCCCCATGGTCATATTCCACGCACCTTGCATGAAATATTGCACAAACATCATAATCAGTAAGCGAGAGGTTATTTTCATCTCCATCATCGTTCTCCTCTTAATTTGTTTCTAACGTTAATCCGTCGTAGGCAACACGGATATTATGAGGAGCACAAACAGCTTCTAATTCGTGATGAAGCAATTTGCCACTGTGTGAAATATGTGAAACAGCAATTTGTGTATCTTGATGCAAACAACCTTGTTGTTGCAGTTTTTCTTGCGCGGCAAATACGGTTTCTAGGCTCATATGATTATCGGTACGATCTTTACCATTGAGTCCATAAGTACATTCAAAAACAACGATATCAAGAGGTTTATTTTCTAACCATTTCCATGTTAATTCAGGGAACCAACCAGAATCATGACCATAAAAAATCACTTTGCCATCTTTCTCAATATGATAAACATAACAAAGTTCCCATTTCGCATGATTAGCGAGTAATGGTGTAATTTTATAGCCATTTCTTTCGACAGTAACAAAAGGAATTAAGCAGTGAAAAGCAAAACGTTCTTTACTGTAGCCAGGTAGTACTTCAATGCAGCCATTAATTGCGCGATCGTTGCCGAAAATATGAAGAGGATGGTTAATTTCAAAACCATAACCTTCCATTCGGCTAAACAGATCGCCAACATTGAAATGATCAGGATGAGTGTGAGTGAATAGAAGGCTTTCAAAATTGGTAGCATCCATTCCATCACGCATTAATTGGTAACTAAATGTAGGTGATACGTCGATTAACATAATGTCATCGACAATGGCAGAAGAGTGAGTTCTGATATCTTTCCCACCAAGTTCTCTTGCTTTCAGGCAGTGTTCACAACGGCAGAAGGGATTGGGTATGCCTTCTGAGGCCGCCGTCCCTAAAAAATGAAGTTTCATAAAAATTCCCTTATCCTATTGTTTTATTAGGATTTTATTAATTATCTGGTGTTGGCTATCTGTAAGTTATAGATTTATTTGAACGTTCCAATAATAAAATGATGAAGATTATTTGCCAATAAATGAAGATCAGATCAGTGATCTTATTCAAATTAAATTTTTTATCTTATTGATTAATATATATATTAAAGAAAATTGATATTGATAATCATTTATTTTAGATAAGTTCTAGCAGATTGTTTTATAAGCTATTTAATGATGGAACGTTCAAATTAATTAGCAGTAGTCGTGATAAATAATTCAGGTATGCTAGTGAAAGCGGAAATTGAGATGGAAAAAGGTCAATGGCAACGATTAAAGATATTGCAAAATTAGCAGGCGTTTCTCATGGGACAGTTTCTAACGTATTGAATAAACGTGGAAATGTAAGCGTTGAGAAAATTGAAGCTGTATATCAAGCCGCCAAACAAATGGGTTATCAATTAAATACCCAGGCTCAACTGTTAAGAGCCAATAAAAGTCATAAAATAGCCATACTTTTACCGCAATTAGTTTCTGAAAAATATGCCGTTTTCTTTAATGCTTTAAGGCAGTCTATTGCTCAATTTTCTGAAGTGACTTATGATCTTTTTTTAACGGATGATCTTGAAACCACTGAGCTAGAGGCATTACAGAAAATTGCAGCGGGGGGTTATAAACAAGTGATCACCGTAAGTTGCCTCAATGATGCAAATATCTATTTTGACACGTTAAAATTATCCCCTTCACACGTTGCCTTTGTTTATCGTCAGCCACTTAATACCCAACGATTCTTCACACTCGATTTTGCTCAAGCCGCTGATGCTATTTGCCTGCAAGTCATGCATACAACTGGTCAATTAGTAGGTATTTTTATAGGGAGTAGTGATTATGTGAATAATCAGATTTTTGCTAATGAATTGCAAAGTCGACTTTTAGAGTATGCACCTAATAAAAAAAGTGTGGTGCTTTGTGCATCAGATGAAGAGAGCTATAAAATTGCGTTTGATTTCTTTTCTATGGAGCAAATTCCAGACATTTTTATTGCTCAAGATAGCGAAAAGGCGCGTTATTTAACACAAGCCAGTTATTTCGGTAGCCATGATGATTGCCCACCTATTTTTGCATTAAGCGACAATATCCCTCCTGTATTAAAAGGGTTATATTACTTTCCCATGAACTACGCTCAACTTGGGTTGGAAGTGATTGATGCACTAATGCAAGAAGAGGAAACGGAGATAATCGAGAGTAAAGTCACTTATGTGCGTAATCAAAGTGATCATCTTTATACGGCGACACCTGCCATTATTGCTTCTGATAAACACGATTTAAGTCTTAATTTACTGATTTTACCTAGCCCTTCTACTAGTGCATTAAAAAAATTACTACCTCATTTTTATCGCCAAACAGGGATTAAAGTTAATTTAGCGATACATCCATACGATGAAGTTTATCAAATATTAAGTCAGTTACATTTACATCCATATTATGATTTATTGCGTATTGATATGGCTTGTTTTCCTTGGTTTGCGGAAAGAATATTACAGCCATTAGATAAAATTGGTAACGGATTAACAGACTTATTAAATAATTTTTCACTGCCTACTCAGCAGAAATTTAGTTTAGTGAATAATGTTGCTTATGCCATGCCTTTTGATGCCAGTGCGCAACTCCTATTTTATCGAAAAGACTTGTTTGAAGATCCTATTCTAAAAAGAATGTATTACGAAAAAACAGGTAATGAGTTAACCGTACCGACAACATTTGAAGAGTACGACAATGTGACTCAGTTTTTTACACAATTACATGAAGAAGGACAAATAAGTCGTCCAATGGGCGCTTCAACAACATTGGGCAGTGCAGGATTAATTGCAACAGAATATCTTTTACGTTATTACGCCAAAGAGGGGCGCTTAATAGGAAGTGATAATATTCCTCAATTAGCAATGCCTTTAGCGGGTGAAGTATTAAAAGAATACCTACAACAATTGTCGATTACTGAAAATATTTATAATAAATGGTGGAGTGAGTCGGTTAGACAATTTGAGCAAGGGCATCTTGCTATGCTTGTCTCTTATATGAATTTATTTAACGATGTGGCTCATAGTAATATTTTACCTAAAACTGGATTTGCGCCCGTACCAGGTGGTATTCCACAATTAGGGGGCGGTGTATTAGCCGTTTCTCGTTATAGTCAAAAGTCACAATATGCTGAGCAATTTTATCGTTGGCTTTATTCTCCAATGGTTATGGATCATCTCATTTTATTAGGTGGAAATAGTAATCATCAAAATTTCAGTCATAACCAAGAGATTAGCCATCGTTATCCATGGATGACATTGGCTTATCAAGAAATTAATAAGGGAATACGAGAGTCATCGATACCGAATGGTAAGTTATTTAATTTACGCCAAGCAGAAATTATTATCGGGCAAGGGATCACTAACGTTGTAAATAATATTATGACGATAGACGAGACCATTGAATATATTAATCAGCGTTTGTTGATTGATACGCAAGGAGAGCGGTAGATTTTACTGATGGTCATAAAAATAGCAGGGGATGATGAAATCCCCTGTATTAACTTATTATTCACCCGCTAATGCTCTTGGGAATAATAAATTATTTTCTAAACTAATATGATTCATTAAGTCGTCAATAAATTCATTTATACCATTATAAAGCACTCGCCATGTAGTACAGGCTTCCGGCGGAGGAGTAACATCTTTGGTAATAAATTTAATCACTTCAACAATTTCACCTGCATCATCATGTTCGTGTTCCATAACACTAATGGGGGCTCCGGCTTGGTTTCCTAAGCCATTTTTTATCATAGGAAAGAGAATGCGCTCTTCTTTCATCATATGGCTTGTCAATTCATCTAATAATAGCGTCAATTGGCGTGCTAATCCTTTAGGGACAGTCGGTTTTGCTTCATGAACTCGTTCTACTTTTTCTGCTTGTAGAATAAGTTCCGGTAATTGTGCTCTATGTTTGTCCATGATAACGAACAATAATAAAATCAATAATTTCACTCAATGATGCTTGTCGCCAATCTTTTTCTAATGGTTGTTCTGAAAGGGCAATTAATTTATTTTCAATTTCATTAATATTAAGCCCTGCTTTTTCTGCAGATTTGCTTAATGTTCTTTTTCCACCACAACAAAAGTCGAGGTTATATTGACGGAATATGGCACTGGCGCCAGAAATAGATAGAGCCAGTTGGCCCAATGGTTGATCACGTAAATTCATATCAGCATCTCGTATGTTATTTAAATTAAGCGGACAGTGCTCTTAATAATGCAAAAGCTTCTTTTACTTGTTCTTCTGTAACGACAAAGGCGCGTAATACATTGTTATCATCAAAGCCTTTGGCGATAACACCTGATTGTGTTGTATTAATATTCCACGTTAAGTCATTACGCGCAGTCTCACCGGCAAGATGTAGAGGCATTAACGGTGTTTTCACCCGAATAATCATTGGCGGTAAATTCAGTGGAGTATTATTTTCACCTACGAGTGATTTGGCTAAATGCATCGCACTTAATTGGATGGGTTGTAAAAACGGTAGTAAATTACCGTTGATTTGTGCGCAATCACCTAAGGCATAAAATATTGCTATTACTGCTTTGCAGATATTCATTCACAACAATCCCACGATCAGTATGCAAACCCGCAAGATGAGCGAGCTCTATATTCGGCGTGAGTCCTGTTGCGGCAATAACACAATCAACAGTTAATTGATGATGTTGATTAAATGTCGCTAAAATACCGTTATCAGTTTGTGTTAATGACTGTAATGGTGATTTCAGCATTAATCGCACACCAATTTTAGTGAGGCTAGATTGCAAACGACCACTAAGATCAGACGGGATCAAGGACGATAATAATTGCCCTGAAATATCTGCAAGGATCACCTCTTTACCTGCTCGACTAAAATCCATGGCTAATTCAGTGCCAATTAAACCCGCACCTAAAATTAATACACGTTTAGCTTGGCGAATTTGTGTTTCATAAGTTTGGTATTCTTGCTGACTATTAAGCGTAAACATTAACTCATGGCCTGAAATAGCAGGACAATAAGTTTTGGCTCCAGTGGCTAATACTAATTTATCGTAATACCATTGTTCACCTTGGGCACTCTGAATACGTTTTTCATCTGTATTAATATCAACGATTTGCGTATAAGGATAGATCGCAAGTTGATACTGTTGTGCAAACTCTTGGGCTGTTTGTTTGGTTAAATCATTTGCACACTGAGCTTGGCTAATAACATGGCTTAAATCCGGTTTGTTATATTCATCAATACTGTCTGATGCAATTAAAGTAATGGGAATATCTGCATTAAATTTGCGAATATTTTTAACTAATTGGCGTGCGGCAAACCCCGCACCAATAATAACAATCCCATTATTAAGAAGGCCTGTACTCATTTTGCCTCCTTCGCAAGTGTATCAAAGACATCTTTTCCTAATGAGCATTCAGGGCATAAGAAGCTATCAGGGACTTCACTCCACGGCGTATTAGGTTGAACGTTTTGCATTGGTTCACCTACTGCCGGATCATAAATCCATTGGCATACACTGCATTGCATACGTGGGCCTAAGTCGATTGCTTCAACATCTGCGATAGCTTCAGATTGTGATGAGGTGATACAATCAGGTTGAGTCGCAGGAAGTGGTGCCAAAGCCCATTGACGTGCAATTTCACGACCATATTCACGACAAATTTCTTGTGCTTGCATATCTGGACGCCATTTGGTTTTTAGTGCCAGTGCGGTTTCAAATCCAGCGTCCATTAAACGGGTTTGAATACGGTCAACCGCACCACCATTCCATCCATAACTCCCGAAAGCAGCGGCTTTTTTATTACGAAAACGTAAACCCGTCATCTCTTCAAGCATGGCGGCGATTTTTGGCATCATGACATTATTCATTGTTGATGAACCGACAAGCACACCTTTAGAACGAAACGCACTCGTGATAATGTCATTTTTATCACTTTTGGCGACGTTATAGCTTTTTACAAACACATTAGGGTCAATTTCATTGATACCTTGTGCAATGGCATCTGCCATCATACGGGTATTGTTAGACATGGTGTCATAGAAAATAGTGATACGATCTTCTTGATAATCTGCTGCCCATTTTAGATATAATTCAACAATTTGTGTTGGATTATCACGCCATACCACGCCGTGAGACGTGGCAATCATATCGACAGGTAAATTAAAGCCTAAAATTTCGTTAATTTTGGGTGTTACAAGCCGACTAAAAGGCGTCAGAATATTGGCGTAATAGCGTTGGCATTGCTCGAATAATTCTGTTTGGTCAACTTCATCGTTAAATAAACGTTCATCACAATAGTGCTGACCAAAAGCATCGTTACTAAATAAAATCGCATCACCAGTTAAATAGGTCATCATGCTGTCAGGCCAGTGTAGCATTGGTGTTTCAACAAAAATCAGTTGCTTGCCATTACCAATATCAAGGCTATCGCCTGTTTTAACAATATTAAAATTCCATTCAGGGTGATGATGATGCCCATTGATTGAATCAATGGCGTTTGCTGTGCAGTAAATTGGAGTATTAGGAATAAAAGACATCAGCTCAGTAAGTGCGCCAGCGTGATCTTCTTCTGCATGATTAATAATAATGTAATCAATCTCTTCCAGATTAATTTGAGCTCGTAAATTTTGTACAAATTCGCGACTAAATTTATGGTCAACTGTATCAATAAGGACATTCTTTTCTTCACATATTAGGTAGCTGTTATAGCTACTTCCTAATAATGTTTTATATTCAGTGCCATGAAAATCACGAACTTCCCAGTCACGTTGTCCAACCCAATTAACATTATTTTTAACATGAATAGCCATTTTGTATTGTTCCTTCTCATTAATCTTTTCATCGGGATATGTATAGATATAATCAAGAAGCGTGCCAGTTTTTATCTTATTGTTTTAAAAGATTTTTATTTTTATGGCTATTTGTGTATTGTCAATATGACTATCTTTATCATGTCAAAATGACCATAATAACAGTCATAATGACTATGAGGTGTTTTTATGGGCTTTTCCGTTGATGTGTTGGCTACAATTGCCATTGAATTACAAAAAGATGTGGGTCACCAAGATAGATTTCAGCGACTGGTGACCACACTTCGACAAGTGTTAAATTGTGATGCCGCAGCATTGCTTCGTTATGAACCTCATCAGTTTATCCCATTAGCCATAGATGGCCTTGTGCCTGATGTATTAGGGCGCCGTTTTTTACTTGAAGGGCATCCTCGTTTGGAAACTATCGCGCGAGCAGGGGATGTGGTGCGTTTTCCTGCGGACAGTGATTTACCCGATCCTTACGATGGCCTTATCCCAGATAGAGAGCATTTAAAAGTTCATGCTTGTGTGGGGTTACCATTATTTGCGGGGCAAGATTTAATTGGCACTTTAACGCTTGATGGTATGGATCCCCATCAGTTTGATACCTTTAGTGATGAAGAATTACGTTTAATTGCTGCATTAACCGCTGGTGCATTAAATAATGCGTTATTGATTGAGCAACTCGAAAATCAAAATATGTTATTTACACCAACTAATACGTTTAAGCCTACAGTAAAAACAGAAATTATTGGTTTATCGCCTTCGATGATGCAACTGAAAAAAGAGATAGAAATTGTTGCACCCGCAGATATGAATATTTTAGTGAGTGGCGAAACGGGAACGGGTAAAGAGCTGGTGGTCAAAGCCATTCATGAAATGTCTAATCGTGCAGATAATCCGTTAGTCTATTTAAATTGCGCGGCACTTCCTGAGAGTGTGGCAGAAAGTGAATTATTTGGTCATGTGAAGGGGGCCTTTACCGGCGCAATTAGCCATCGCAGTGGTAAATTTGAAATGGCTGATAACGGGACCTTGTTTCTTGATGAAATAGGGGAACTTTCATTATCACTTCAAGCCAAGTTACTGCGTGTTTTACAATATGGGGATATTCAACGGATTGGTGATGATCGTAATTTACGCGTTAATGTGCGTGTATTGGCAGCAACCAATCGTGATTTATGGGAAGAAGTGTTAGCAGGGAATTTCCGTGCTGACCTTTTCCATCGGTTAAGTATTTTTCCTCTGCATGTCCCGCCATTGCGAGAAAGGGGGGAAGATATTTTGTTATTAGTGGGTTATTTCTGCGAGCAATATCGTCAGCGTTTTAATCTGACTCAAGTGATTATTAGCCCTGAGTTACGCCTTTATTTGTTACACTATTCTTGGCCGGGTAATGTGCGTGAATTAGAGCATACTATTCACCGAGCAATTGTATTAGCGAGGGCTGGAAATAAAACTGATAGCCTTATTTTACAAGTTAACCATTTTGCTTTGGGAACTGAAAACTCGCTTCACCCTTCCCCTCAAACGTTACCTTCTGAAGACAAAAATTTAAAAGAAGCAACGGATGAGTTTCAGCGAGACTTAATTAAACAAGCATTGCTACGTAATAACCAAAATTGGGCGGCAACTGCGCGAGAATTATCACTTGATCCGGCTAACTTACGTCGTTTAACAAAGCGTTTAGGATTAAAGTCGTCATGATTTAAAAAGGAAAATACCCTAAACGAAAAAAGGTAATTTGGGTGCGTGATCCAAATTACCTTAAATAATTATGTTAGGATGATGAGCTGTTAATTAATTTCTATTTTCTGAATGCTTTCACCGTGATGGTTACCAGTTCTGTTAATGTGCTATAAAATTGGCTATACCCACTCATTTTTAATTTATTTAAATAGTGAGGTAGCCATGTGGTTAAATGAAGGGAAAGTAATTCATTAACTGCGCCTTCTCTTTTTTCCGATGCTAATACCGCCGCTTGAAATAACATTAAACCGATATGATCAACAGGCTCTGGAAAAGACGTGTTTATTTTTAAACGTTCCCGTTTTAAAAACTCACTGAGAGCAAGGGTAGAATCCCCTTGTAATAAGCCTTCAGGATCTAAATAAACCGACCCCCAAGGCGGTGCGGGTAAGGCATGAGGGCCAATAAAAAGATTTTGCCATTGGGTTTTTAGTTGCGCAGTATCGATAGAAACAGAATTAATTAGACGTTCACAAAGGTGATTTTCAATCTTACAAGGCCACTGTGCTACAAAATCCCCTGTTTTAAAAAAATTGAGTGCAATTTTATTGGTTTCATCATCTGGTGAGAATAAATAACAAATTCCCAATAAATTAAATGCAGCCGCGTAATAAGAAAGCCTGCTCATAATTTTTAATATTTCCTTAAAACAAACCCCAATAATGGGGTTTGTTTTTTTATTATTTAAACGATTTGCTCAATGATAATTAGTGAATTGAGTAGAAAACATAGCGCAACATAAAGTCAGCGATAATTGCGACAACACAGCCAAGTGCAAAAATAGACTCAGTTGATTTACCTTGATTTTTAGGAGCTAGAAATTTCACTAAACTATAGCCACAAGCTAATACTGCAATGGTGGCTAATATCCAACAGGTAGTACGTAACGAACCAATGGAGTAATACACTTGAATAGGCGATAACGGGAATGTCACCGATTTTTGGCTATAGAGTGTGCTAGTTAAATATTGCTCATAAAAAGGTTGATACAGTAATCGACCGATTAAGCTAAATGCCATTATTCCCCATAATTGCCATTTCCAGCGCATGGGTAAAGAGTCTTGTGGTATTTCAATACCTAACTTACTGCCTATACGTTGTAATACTTTGGTCAGCAAAAAGAAAAGAGCGACGCCAAGCGTTAACATTGCCCCGAAGAACATGACGTAAGTGTTAGGATCCATCCAGGTTAAAATAGAGGTATGGCGATAAATCGACGCCATGCAATAGATATCAAATAACCCAATCAGAATACTGATACTTAATAGAAGCATTGAGAGTTTGCGAGTGCGCCAGAGCCATAAAAAGGTTAATCCTAGGCAACCGACAAAAATGGCCGTGACGGCAACTTCACGACTTAACCAAGCAGAAAACACATTTCTAATCGCATTCGGTGCATTTAACGGTACGCCTAAGTGAGTAATTGAAGCGATAGAGCCTAAACCAGCTAACCCACAAATAACAAATAAGGCTAACAGCATAAAGCGATAGTCGCTTTCTGCATTGAGATAATGAGAAAGGCGACGCGCAAAAAGCCCTGTTGTTAGCGCAAGACCAATGGTCGCATTCATCATAAATGTGAAGATTAACAATGACCATTCATTCATTTTCTTTCTCCCTTATTATTAATTCCGTCATTATTGGCACCCTGATGTGGGTTAATAACAAGGTTTGGATGCGTTATTTCAGGGGAAGGTAAACCCGTGACATAATCTAAATCACCATAACGTTCACGTAGTTCATCAATAGGACCAAATTGGATTGCACCTAAAGGGCAAGTTGCAACACAAACCGGTTGTTCACCTTTTTGCTGTAAATCAATACAAAAGTCGCATTTCGACATCTGTTTGGTTTCTGGATCCATTTGTGGCGCGCCATAAGGGCAAGACCACGCACAAGCACCGCAACCGACACATTTGTCTGTATCTACCATGACAATGCCATCACCTTCACGCTTATGCATTGCTGTTGTTGGGCAGTTTTTAACGCAAATAGGGTCGTCACAGTGGTTACAAGAGATAGACAGCGTGTAAGCAAAGACATTATTGACTAGCGCGCCTTTAGGATTGCGAGTATAACCGCCTCCAGTGATTTCATAGACCCGACGAAATTTACGTCCAACATCAAGATTGTTTTTATCTTTACACGCAACCTGACACGCCTTACAACCTGAACAGCGAGCGTTGTCGATATAAAACCCTAACTGTTTGTTGCTCACAGCGGGATAAACGATAAATTGACTCATGCTTTTGCTACCTCGACCAATAATGTTTGGTGAGCATTGCCGTGTGCCATTGCGGTGCTACGGGATGATGTTAATACGTTGGCACATCCACCTTGATCTATGCCTTTTGCATCAGGTTGCCACCAAGCTCCTGCTTGCAAGGCCACGACACCAGGCATAATTCGTTGTGTTAATTTGACGGGAACCATCGTTACCCCACGATCGTTATACACTTTGACTTTTTCGCCCTCTTTAATGTTTCTATCTTGGGCATCTAATGGGTTAATCCAGAGTTCTTGACGCTGTACTTCTTGTAACCAAGGGTTGGCAAATTGTGTTGAGTTTGCGCGATTACGCCCTTTCCATGTGATCAGTTGTAATGGGAATTTATCCGTTAGCGCATCTTCAGGCCCTTCAATGGCAGGCACATAATGAGAGAGTGCCGGAATATCGACATTATTCATGTCATATAAGCGCTTAGAGAAAATCTCAATTTTGCCCGATGGCGTTGGGAATGGATTATTCTTGATATCTTGGATATTTTTCTCAAATGCCACATTTTGGGTATGTGGACGATGTTTTAAGAGATGACGGCGTTTAACCAATAGTTCTTTAAAGGTTGGAATACCGTCTTCAGGACGCTTAACACTTGCGTCATTGACTAAATATTCAATCCAATCGCGATCAGTCTCTTTGCCTTCGCTAAATTGTTTACCCACACCTAATTTATCGGCAACTTCACGTAACCAATCGTAGTCAGTACGACGTTCAAATTCAGGCTCGATGACTTTTTCAGAAAGAATAATATAGTCGCCATAACTCCATGTACCACCGATATTCCAGCGTTCTAAGAAACTGGTTTCAGGTAGTAAAATATCGGCATATTTTGCACTAGGTGTCAGATACAGATCACTACAGACGATAAATTCTACTTTCGATTCATCTTCAAGTACTTTCGCAGCATGAAGAATATCGGTATTTTGGTTTGTCATGTAGTTACCCGCCATTGAGAAAATCATCTTGATTTCAGTATCAAGTTTCTCGGCGTTCAGTAACCCATTTTGTGGTGTGACTAAATTTTTGTCTTCACACGCTTGCACCCAGTTGGTGATATTAATTTTCGCTTTTACTGGGTTGGTTAATAGGCTTGGTCCTGCAATGGTTTTACGCAACTCAGAGTTTAAAGCCATACCATAGCCGGCAGCCCAACCACCACGAACACCCACATTACCGGTAATAGTTGCAAGTAATGTTGCACCGCGTGCCGTCCGTTCACCACAAATATGGCGCTGAGGCCCCCAACCTTGCATCAATGTAGCTGGTTTTGTGGATGCATATTCGCGAGCCAATTGTTTAATAGTATCTGCTGGTACTTTAGTGATGGTTTCAGCCCATTCAGGGGTTTTCTTAATGCCATCTTTTTTACCCATTAAATAGGCAACTAAAGATTCATTTTCATCCACACCTTCAGGCATTTGGTGCTCATCAAAGCCAACAGTATATTTATCAATAAAAGCTTGATCATGCAGATTTTCGCTTACGATGATATACATCATCGCATCCATCATGGCGTTATCTGTTGTGGGGAGTAACGGGATCCATTGATCAGCCAAAGAAGAGGCAGTATCAGAATAACGAGGATCAACGACAATAAATTTAGTGCCGTTTTTCTTCATTTTTTGGAAAAAATGGTTTGAATGACCAAAAATCGTTTCGTTAGGGTTATGGCCCCATAAAATCACAAGAGGGGTATTTTCTAACGTATCAAGTGTGCTACCACTGGCAGCTGTACCGTAAGTATAAGGAGTGACCGCAAGGGTATTTCCATTACTAACGGAGTGATAGTTTTCCAGAAAACCCCCAGTGATATTAAATAGGCGACGTAACATATTCGCACCAGAGAAAATACCACCAGTAACCCCCGTACTTAAGCTGATAAAGCGTGATGCGGGGCCATATTGCTGGTTCATACGCTGCATATTTTGCGCAATAAGAGTGGTCGCTTCTTCCCAAGTGATACGTTCAAATTTGCCTTCACCACGTTTGCCAACGCGTTTCATTGGGTATTTTAAACGGTCTGGATGATAGACAAATTTTCGATAACCGCGACCTCGAACGCAGGCACGCATAATAGGCATTTCTTCATCTAGATCAGCATCGGGACGTGTGCTAATACGGGTGACTTTGCCATCTTTTACATGGGCTCGAATATCACATTTACCGCCACAGTCAAAGCTACTGCAAGTTGAAACAACGCGTTCATCAGCTTCAGTTGTTATTGGTTTTACGGGTATAGCATTGTCTGTGGTCGTGGCAAAAGAGTGTGAAGCGAGGAACGGGAGGGTGACTAATGCTGAGCTCGCTTGAATAAAGTGACGGCGACTAACATCGTTAAGAATGCTCTTTGTATCACTATCGTGATCGGACTGATTGCTCATAATGAACTCTACCTTAAACATAATAGGCGGATGCCGATATACCCGATACTTGATATAAAGAATGTGCATGATTTTTCTAGGCTATGAATAAAGGGAATGTCTGGTATCCGCTGCATTATTATTGAATGCATAGATAATTGCAGCATGTTCGAAATAACATCTACGAGAGGGATAGTAGTTGATTAATCTTTTGCCAACATTCTAAAACCAGACAATGACATTTGAATTTCAGCCTATTTACGAAGGGTGTTAATAGCTCGTTTTTTGATTGTTAATAAGGTTTATTAAATAGATATCAAGAAGGTTGAAATTTCACGTAAGATACTTTTGTTGTTTATTTAAATATATAACTATTTTAATTATATAGCTCATTATTTGCCAATGCGTGGAGTATGGGATAACTGCTATATTAAAAAGGACGAAGATAAAAAGAGAGTGATCCAAACAGTGAGAAATGTACCGTTAAAAAGCGTTGATTCACTTGATCGAGATGTTATTGCGCTGGGTACAGACTATTTACCCAATACGCTGTTAGAAACGCACCAACATCGCCGAGCCCAATTTTTATACCCGGCTACGGGATTAATTGAAGTGAGTACAGATGAGGGGGAATGGGTTATTCCACCATCTTGTGGTGTGTGGATCCCACCAGAAACTGGGCATGAAACTCGTATGTTAGAAGTGAGTACGCGAAGCTTATATATCGAGCCTTCTGCAGCCCTCGTGATAGCAAACAATGTGAAGTTGTCAGTGTTTCCCCTCTTTTTCGTCAACTTTTACTTGAAGCTGTAGATGTGCCTGCAGAATATGATAAAAAAGGGCGAGATGGTCTTTTAATGCAGTTAATCTTATGTGAACTAGGGAAAGCAAAACCGTTACCGTTTTTTGCGCCTATTCCACAAGATAGTAAATTAGCTAAATTATGTCGTGATTTTATTCGTCATCCTAAAATTGATTCTTTACCGCAACAGTGGGCGGATAAATTACATAAAAGTGAACGTTCTTTTAGCCGTTTTTTCCGCCAACAAACAGGAATGTCATTTTCACAATGGCGACAACAAGTCTGTTTATTGAATTCATTAACACAAATCTTATCAGGACGCGGCATTACCGACATTGCCTTTGACTTAGGTTATAACAGTGCCGGCTCATTTTCGACAATGTTTAAAAAACAGATGGGGCAATCGCCTTCTCACTTTAGTATGGATGCGTTAGATATAGATCGGTTTTAGTCTTCGATGGTTAAGAAACGTGCCTTATAGGCACGTTTCTTTCTTTTGAAGATTAAGCTACCTTTTTTCTTATAGAATTGTGCAAGTAATAGGGTAAGAAAATCAAACTTACCCCAGTAATAATTGCGGTGGTAACTAACACCACGAAAAAGGCATTTTCAAAAGCGATATTTGCTTGGGAAATGACAAGAAATGCGGTGTCATTAGGTAATTTTTCCGCCACAATTAGCGCTTCATCTAAACTGTCATAGACAGCATTATTGATAGCTAATGCGTCAGGTAGTACGAGTTTTAAGGTATAGACCGTACTCATTAAACTGCCCATAAACGTCACACCAATCACACTCCCAAGTTCGTAAGCGACATCTTCGATAGAAGCCGCCATGCCAGCTTGTTTATCGGCAACACTTAACATAATAGATGTCGATGCTGTCGTAAAAATAATACCTAAGCCAAAGCCAATGAAAAATAAGCTACCGATTAACACGATTGGAGAGGTTGTTTGATAGATAGCGATTAACCATATATTTCCGATTAAAGTGAGCAAGAATCCGCAAATAATCAGGCGGATTTCACCTAATCGTGTTAAAAAATAGCCTGCTAGAGGAGAGGCTAATACAGAGCCAACTGGAATAGGTAAGATCACTAATGCTGCATTTAAGGGGGTAAAACCAGCAACCAGTTGTAAGCGTTGACTAAGCAACAATTCAATCCCCACAATAATCACCATTGAAAGAACAGCCATTAAAATACCGATACTAAAAAAACGGTTTTTAAATAACCTAAAATCAATCATTGGGTGAGCTTGTTTACGCTGGCGCAAAGTAAATAAGGTGAGAAAAATGACTGCAATGACGCCCGCAATAGCGACTTCATTCCACTGTGTATAAGGTTTGCCTAGCTCTTTTAAAGCATAAATGGCACTGATCAAACCGATTAAGATAAGCACTGAACTTAAATAATCGATTTTGTGGTTACCCTGTCCTGCGAACTTAGGAATAAGCCAAAGAGAGAATGGTAATACTAAAAGAACAATCGGGACATTAATTAAGAAGACTGAGCCCCACCAAAAATGTTCAAGTAACATCCCACCAATTAAAGGCCCCAAAGCCGCACCGCCTGAAGCAACTGCAGACCAAATGCCAATCGCAATAGCACGCTCTTGCGAGTCACTAAAGACTTGTCGCACTATCGATAGGGTGGCAGGCATACTCATTGCTGCTCCCACAGCCAAAAAGCCACGAGACGCAATTAAGGTTGTCGCAGTGGGAGAAAAAGCCGCACACAAAGAGGCGAACGCGAATAATGGTAACCCACAAATAAAGAGTGTTTTATGGCCTATTCTGTCTGTGAGCATTCCTGCTGCAGGTAATAATCCAGCAACAATTAATGGATAAGCATTCATTATCCAAAGCTTTTCTGAAGCACTTGCATTTAAATCATGGGTTAAACGAGGTAATGCGGTATAAAGCACCGTTACATCAACAACAATGAGAAACAGCATGCTAGATACCAAAAGTAATACTATCCAACGCTTATAATCTTTTATCATAGAGAATCTCGGTTATTTTTATGAGTATTATTTTTACTAGCGGGTATAATATAAATCCATACGAACGTATTGAAAAGAGGTTTTTTCATGGGACGCCAAAGAACGATTGATAGAGAAAAGCTACTCGAAGCCATTTTTGATATTGTCATGGAGCAAGGTGCTGCGGCTCTGACTATTGACACTGTGGCGAAAAAAATGGGAATTTCAAAAGGTGGTGTTCAATACTGTTTTAGTAGCAAAGAAGCGATGATTGACGCAATGTTTGAACACTGGGAAGGTAGTTACGAAGCTAAATTTAACGCGATCGTTGAAAACGATAATTCGCCTGAAAATCGGGTAACCGCACATATTCGTGCCATTCATACACATGATAAGGTCGCTTTTGCTAAAGGTGCCAGTTTGATGGCCGCTTTGCTACAAACGCCAGAATATTTACAAAGTACAAAAGAGTGGTATCAGCAACGATTAGCAGGTGTAGATACGAAAACAGAAGCAGGAAAACGTGCGCGATTGGCATTTTTTAGCAGCAGAAGGCACTTTTTTGTTACGCTATTTTGGGTTGATGGATATTGATGATAATGAATGGCAATCTATCTTTGAAGATATTGATTCGGCGCTGATCTCAAAAGAAAAAAGACAATAAAAAAGCATGTTGTTAATAAGAAGAACAACATGCTTTTTATTGACGATAATCGGGATAAATAGAATTAGTAATACATAGCAATTAATTTATTATCGAGCTCTTTAACGTCAACGGGGGTGTCGAAAATATCTTCGATAATGTCCGCTTTCATTATCTCTTTTGGGGAGCCATGATAATACAATTGTCCATTACGCATGGCTAAAATATAGTCAGAATAAACAGAGGCAAAATTGATATCATGAATAACAATAATAATAGTTTTTCCTAATTCATCTGCGGCTTTTCGCAGAAGTTTCATCATGATCACCGCATGTTTCATATCAAGATTATTGAGTGGTTCATCAAGCATGACATATTCTGTGTCTTGGCATAGCACCATCGCCACATAGGTGCGTTGACGTTGCCCACCAGACAATTCATCGAGATAGCGATGACGAAATTCAGTTAAATTTAAAAAAGCTAATGACTCATCAATGACTTTTTTATCATCAAGCGTTAAACGGCCTTTGCTGTAAGGATAACGGCCGAATCCCACTAATTCTTCTACGGTTAAACGACTGACGAACTGGTTTTCTTGGCGCAGTATTGAAAGGTTTTTTGCAAGCACATCGCTATCTGTTGCTGCAACGTCCATACCGTTAACACTGACCATGCCACTTTCAGGAATTAATAAACGTCCAATAACAGAAAGCAGTGTGGATTTACCCGCACCATTAGGGCCAATGATCGAAGTAATACCGCCACGTTGAATTGTTGTTGTAATATTATCGAGAACGGTTATATCTTGATAATGCTTTGATATTTTGTTGATTTCAATCATATTAAAGTCTTCTTAACACCAAATAGATAAAGAACATTCCACCGACAAACTCAATTACAACAGAAAGTGTTCCTGTCATTTTTAAACCATATTCTAAAACCAGTTGCCCGCCGATTAAGGCGATAGTGCCCAGTAAAAAGGCAACAGGCATTAAGAAACGGTGTTGGCTACTGCCACTGATATGGTAAGCAAGGTTAGCCACAATTAAACCTAAAAAGGTTAATGGACCAACTAAGGCAGTTGAAACAGCCACTAAAACAGAAATCAGTAATAAAATATAAGTGGTTTGTTTGCGGTAATTTATACCAAGGTTAATGGCATTTGCTTGACCTAATGCCATGACATCAAAGCTGTAGCGCATACGCCAAAGTAAGATGCCAACAACCACAATAATCGCTAAAGCACAAAAGATAAGATCAGGGGTTGCACGGGTGAAAGTGGCAAACATGCGCCCTTGTAAAATGGAGAACTCATTGGGATCCATCAAACGTTGTAATAGAGTCGCTGAACTGCGAAATAACGTGCCTAAGATAATTCCAATCATCAGGACTAAATTAATGTTAAAACGCACAGAGCTGAATAACCAACGATAGAGTACAACCGAAAACAGTACCAGCAATGTTGATTCTAGGAAAAACTTTGATAGGTTCAACATCCACGATACAGGCATATCACCTTCAAAGAAGACAAACACGGTTTGTAGCAAAACAAACAGAGCCTCTAATCCCATCAGCGACGGTGTCAAGATACGGTTATTCGCGATAGTTTGGAACAATATGGTGGAAACACCGGCCGCGAACGCCACTACAATCATGGTGAGAACGATATAAGCACGATGAGTCAGAATATAAGAGATATTGCCATTTAGGTTTATTGTCATAAATAACACAATGGCTAATAACGAGGCACCAAGCAATAACCCAATACGTGCCATCGGAGATAGGCGCTTTTTCTTATCTTTAACAGCGCCAGTACATGTGCTAATTATAGATGAATTAACTTTTTGCATAACGTTGTTGCTTTAATAATAAGAAAAGGAAAATGACAGCCCTACAGCCCCTAAAATAACGCTAGCTGGGATCTCAAATGGATAACGGATAAGGCGACCAATGATGTCACATAATAAAACGATAGCGCCGCCACTTAAGCAAACCCAAGGGATGGTTTTACGAATATTATCCCCCATCACTAAGCTCACCAGATTTGGCACAATCAAGCCGAGAAAAGGTAATGCACCTACAACAGAAACAACGACGCCACTAATTAGAGCGATAATCGATAATCCGATGATCATCACTTTACGGTAATTTAGGCCCACATTAATTGAAAACTCACGTCCCATACCAGCAACAGTAAAGCTATCAGCGACCCAACACGCCATTAATGCAAGTGCACCTACAAGCCATAACAACTCATAACGGCCTTGTAATACACTTGAAAAATCGCCACTTGTCCATGCATCTAAGGATTGCAATAAATCGAAATAAACGGCTAAGAAGATAGTCAATGCACCGATAACTGCGCTAAGCATAATTCCCACTAAAGGCACAATCAGTGTTGTTTTTAACGTGATCCTTTGCAGGAGTAACATAAATAACAACGTACCAAGAAGGGCGAAAACAGTAGCCACTACCATTTTGGTAAAGATGCCCGCCGCAGGAAAGAGCAACATGACGACTAACAACCCGAGGCTTGCAGATTGAGTTGTTCCTGCAAGAGAGGGCTCGACAAAGCGATTTTGAGTTAGCAGTTGCATAATTAAGCCTGCAACACTGATGGCACCACCGGCAAGTAATAATGACAGGGTTCTTGGCACACGGCTGATAAAGAAGATATCGCGCATATCAGGATCAGTAAAAAGCGAAGCAGGAGTGATATCTCCTGCGCCGATAAATAAACTGATCATTGAGAGGATAGCAACAAGTCCTATCCCCAATGATAAATGGAACGTTTTCATTCAGTTACTTTATTTTTTTTGATCCAAAGCCTGATTAATCGTATCCATTAAGCGAGAGTAGGTTTGGATCCCGCCAGAGATATAAATAGAGCTTGCATCAAGATAGATGATTTGGTCTTTATTCCAAGCATTCACTTTTCTTACCAATGCATTATCAAGGACTTGTTGAGCGGGTTGTGAATCTTCACGACCAATCGCTGCATCACGGTCAATAACAAACATCCAATCAGGGTTAAGTTTTAACAGTAATTCAGAGTTGACGATGTTGCCGTGTGAGCCTGGGCTATCAAATACATAAGCGGGCTCAAAACCTAATACATCGTAGATAAAGCCAAAGCGAGAACCAGGACCATACGCTGAGATTTTACCACCACTGACTAATACAACCATTGCTTTACCTGCATCGGGTGTTTTGGCTTTTACAGTATCAATTTTAGTATTGAAATCAGCCAGTAATTTTTTAGCTTGTTCTTCTTTGCCAAAAATCTGACCTAATGTTGTTGTGCGTTCAGCAAGGCTTTCGACAAAACGTTTCGGATCGATATCCATTGAAATCGCAGGCGCAATTTCACTTAATTTCGCATACGCATCACGAGCACGGCTACCACTTAAAATTAAATCAGGTGCGGTTGCGCTGAGTTTTTCATAGTTTGGCTCGAATAACGCACCTTCATTGATATAGTCGTTCGGATTGGTGTATTTTTCTAAAAATTTAGGTAAATGAACATTGGTTTGTGGAAGACCAACAATAGGAGCACCTAATGCATCAATAATATCGAGGGTTTCCATATTCATCACAACCACTTTTTGTGGGTGTGCTGGGATTTCAGTTGTCCCTTGAAAATGTTCAATCGTGAGAGTTTGCTTCTCTGCTGATTGTGCTGTTGATGTGTCTTGAGCATTATCGCAACCGGCGATAACAAGTGAAGAAAGCAGTAAAAACAGTGGGCTTAATGACTTTTTAAACATTTTCTTTCCCATATTGTTGCAACACGAAATAAGACGGATCTTTACAGCAGTGGCTTAAATGTCGATCCACAAAGAAGATGATAATACCACCAAAAGCATAAAGAGTAATGATACTAATTCACATTCTCATAATAATAAAGGATTAACTTGACTAAAATGGCGAAATTTTGCGAGAGATCATTAAAGGAAAATGAAGAACAAATTTTGTGACGTGAAAGAACGCTTAAGATTATTTGCTCAATTTGTGAAGAGTGTCAAAAGAGTAGGTCAAGGAGAGACAATTATTAACCTATAAGAAATATCGTTAACTAGTATCATTGCGTATACTTCATTCAAGCAGAAACAATCCATGTTTTAATCTTACTTCGGTTTCTGTACTGACACAGTAATGAATGCACAAGAGAAAGCCTGGTTATTCTCTAGGGTAAATCGTTGCCAACTCAAGAGGGTTTTATGCAAAAGAAATATATTTACTTATTTTGTTCTGCTGGCATGTCAACATCCCTTCTCGTGACCAAAATGCGAGCACAAGCAGAAAAATATGATGTGCCTGTGGTTATTGAAGCATTTCCTGAAACATTAGCGGCACAAAAAGGACAGGATGCTGATTTGATTTTGCTAGGTCCACAAATTGGTTGGATGTTACCTGATATCCAAAAATTATTGCCTCATAAACCGGTCGAAGTGATCGATTCTTTGCTATACGGAAAAGTAGATGGTTTAGGGGTGTTAAAAGCCGCTGTCGCCTCTATTAAAAAAGCATCTGCAACAACAAATTAGTTTTATTTTTTATTTTTTTATTATTTCTATTCCAGTCAAAGAGCGAATTTTTCAGCAAGCCGAGCAATTAGCGGCATTTTAAGGGTATTTTTCTATGAGTAAGGTCATTGGTTCACTTGAAAAGGTACTCCTTCCTTTTGCGGTTAAAATTGGAAAGCAACCTCACGTTAATGCTATCAAAAATGGTTTTATCCGTTTAATGCCATTAACCCTCGCAGGAGCAATGTTTGTACTTATCAATAACGTTTTTCTTAGTTTTGGTGATGGCTCCTTCTTTTATTCTCTAGGTATCCGCCTTGATGCATCAACAATAGAAACACTCAATGGTTTTAAAGCTATCGGGGGGAACGTCTATAACGGTACATTAGGTATCATGTCGTTGATGGCGCCATTTTTTATCGGAATGGCATTAGCAGAAGAGCGAAAAGTTGACCCGATTGCGGCTGGTTTACTCTCTATTGCTGCCTTTATGACGGTAACACCTTACAACGCAGCTGGTGCTTATGCCGTTGGTGCTAACTGGTTAGGTGGCGCAAATATTATTTCAGGTATCATTATTGGTCTTGTTGTGGCGGAAATGTTCACCTTTATTGTGCGCCGTAATTGGGTTATTCGTTTACCAGATAGTGTACCGGCTTCTGTTTCACGTTCTTTCTCGGCATTAATTCCAGGTTTTATTATTTTATCGATTATGGGGATTATTTCGTGGGGATTAGCGACGTATGAGACAAACTTCCACCAAATTATTTTAGATTCAATCTCAACACCATTAGCATCGATGGGTTCTGTTGTTGGTTGGGCTTATGTCATCTTTACTTCTCTATTGTGGTTCTTTGGTATTCATGGATCACTAGCACTTGCTGCACTCGATAGTGGTATTATGACGCCATGGGCACTAGAAAACGTCTCTATTTATACTGAATATGGCTCAGTAGAAGCCGCATTGGCTGCTGGTAAGACGTTCCATCTCTGGGCGAAACCAATGTTAGATTCCTTCATCTTCTTAGGGGGAACCGGGGCAACTCTGGGGCTTATTATTGCTATCTTTATCGCATCTCGTCGCGCAGATCATCGCCAAGTAGCAAAACTGGCATTGCCAGCAGGTTTATTCCAAATTAATGAACCGATTATTTTTGGTTTGCCTGTCATTATGAATCCCGTGATGTTTATTCCGTTTATTCTTATTCAGCCAATTCTTGCTGCAATTACCGTAACGGCTTATTACTTAGGGATCATCCCTCCGGTCACAAACATTGCACCGTGGACGATGCCAACGGGATTAGGCGCATTTTTTAACACTAACGGCAGTATTGCAGCACTATTATTAGCTCTATTTAACTTAGGTGTAGCAACACTGATTTATCTTCCTTTTGTCATCATTTCAAATAAAGCTCAAACTGAAATTGAGAAAGAAGAAAGTGAAGAAGATATTGCCAATGCGTTGAAATTTTAAGTGATAGAAAACACAAGTGCAGAGTTTTCTCTGCACTTGTCAGTATCAAAGAGGAAATATGATGTTAGATATTGAAAATACCGTTGATAGCAGTGCAACCGATGATGAATTTGAAGAGATCATCATGGGGCTTATTATTAATTCAGGTCAAGCTCGCAGTGTGGCTTATGGTGCATTAAAAAAAGCCAAAGAAGGTGATTTTGATGGCGCGAGAAAGTTAATGGAGCAATCTCGTGAAGCTTTAAATGAAGCTCATAAAATACAGACACGTTTAATTGGTGATGACCAAGGTGTGGGAAAAACGAAAGTCAGTTTAGTCTTAGTTCATGCTCAAGATCATTTAATGACGTCAATGTTAGCTAGAGAGTTAGTGACAGAGTTAATTGAGTTACATGAAAAGATAAAATAAGGTGAATACTGTGGTGGAGTCATTGAGAGCACAAAGCGAAATACGTATGGTCTATGAAGATCAGCTATTTAATGGCAAAAATTTTCATGTTTTTATTTATAATAAAACAGAAAGTGTCAGCGGACTGCATCAACATGATTATTACGAATTCACCATTGTTTTAACAGGGCGTTATTATCAAGAGATTAATGGTAAAAAGATTTTATTAGAGCGTGGTGATTTTGTTTTTATTCCCATAGGCTCTCATCATCAGAGTTTTTATGAGTTTGGTGCGACACGTATTTTAAATGTTGGGATCAGTAAAGCTTTTTTTGATAAACATTATCTCTCGTTATTACCTTCTTATTTTATTGCCTCACAAGTTTATGAATTAAAAAATGAGTTTCTTTCCTATATAGAATCCGTTATTGGCTCATTAAATTTCCGCCATACGGAATTTAATGAATTTATTGAAATTGTCACCTTTAATGTGGTGAATAGATTACGACACCATCGAGAAAATAGAACACAAGATGATATTCCTTTATGGCTAAGAGATACCGTAGGCGAGATGCATGACAAACAAAAATTTGGTGAGAATGCACTTGTTAATATGGTTATGTTATCTGGGAAATCACAAGAGTATTTAACCCGAGCAACTCGGCGTTATTACGATAAAACACCCATGCAAATCATTCATGATATTCGAATAAATTTTGCCAAAAAACAGTTAGAAATAACAAACTATTCGATAACTGATATAGCCTTTGATGCAGGTTACAGTAGCCCGAGTTTATTTATTAAGACATTTAAGAAAATAACATCGCTGACACCCAATAGTTATCGGAAAAACTTATGCAGTATTAAAGAGACAAATTAATTCATTATTAAGCGTAAGAAATTAATCAATAACAAAGATTGATTTTATTTGAAATAGAGAGAAAGAAGAAAATAAGTCTATTTTCTTCAAGGACTCTTTACGGCTTAATTTCGCCATTAATACACAAATAACAGCATTATTGTGCTGTATGGGAGTATTTTATGAGTCATAAATTAAAAATCGTTACCATTGGTGGTGGAAGCAGTTATACGCCTGAATTATTAGAAGGTTTTATTAAGCGTTACCATGAACTACCGATTACAGAATTATGGTTAGTGGATGTTGAAGAAGGTAAAGAGAAGCTTGATATTATTTTTGAACTTTGCCAACGTATGGTCAAAAAAGCGGGTATTCCTTTAACTATTTATAAAACACTTAATCGCCGTGAAGCATTAAAAGATGCAGATTTTGTGACAACACAATTGCGTGTTGGTCAATTAAAAGCAAGAGAGCTTGATGAGTCTATTCCTTTAAGCCATGGCTATTTAGGTCAAGAAACTAATGGTGCGGGTGGATTATTTAAAGGCTTACGTACTATCCCCGTTATTTTCGATATTATTAAAGATGTTGAAGAAATTTGCCCTAATGCGTGGATCATCAATTTTACGAATCCAGCAGGTATGGTAACTGAAGCAGTTTATCGTCATACCAACTTTAAGAAATTTATTGGCGTTTGTAATATCCCAATTGGCATGAAGATGTTTATTACAGATGTTCTGAAGTTAACAGATAAAGATGAACTCTCCATTGATTTATTTGGTTTAAATCACATGGTGTTTATTAAAGATGTCATTGTAAATGGTCAGTCTCGTTTTCCTGAATTATTAGATGGCGTCGCTTCAGGAACATTAACTGCAGGTTCAGTGAAGAATATTTTTGATTTACCGTTTAGTGAAGGGCTAATTCGTTCTCTTAATATGTTACCGTGCTCTTATTTACTGTATTACTTCAAGCAAAAAGAGATGTTAGCCATTGAAATGGGCGAATATTACAAAGGTGGTGCTCGTGCTAAAGTGGTACAAAAAGTCGAAAAACAATTGTTTGAATTGTATAAGGATCCCGATTTAAACATTAAGCCCAAAGAGTTGGAATTGCGCGGTGGGGCTTATTATTCTGATGCAGCCTGTGAAGTGATTAACGCTATTTATAATGATAAACAAGCTGAGCATTATGTGAATATTCCACATTATGGTCATATTGATAATATTCCCGCAGATTGGTCGATTGAAGTGACTGCAATTTTAGGTCGAGATGGCGCTAAACCTCATCCTCGATTAACACATTTTGATGAAAAAGTGATGGGATTAATTCATACCATTAAAGCCTTTGAAATTGCGGCCAGTAAAGCGGCTATTAGCGGTGAATTAAATGACGCTTTATTAGCCATGAATTTAACGCCATTAGTACTTTCCGACAGAGATGCAGAAGTGCTTACACGTGAGCTGTTATTAGCGCATAAAGCACATCTACCGCATTTTGCTAAAGTAATTGCTGAGTTAGAAAAAGCCTCTCATTAATTGTCGGCAGATAAATATAAGTGATAAGGAGACAGAATGGCTGGTTTATTAATTGTGAATGCGGATGATTTTGGGCTTAGTAAAGGTCAAAACTACGGTATTGTAGAGTGTTTTCGTCATGGTGTTGTTAGCTCAACAACGGCACTTGTCAATGCTGAGGGAATTGAACACGCTGCACAATTGCGTCATGAGTTGCCTGGCTTAGGTGTTGGGCTTCACTTTACTTTGACGATGGGGAAACCACTGTCTCCTTTACCTTCTTTAACGCGTGAAGGTGTACTCGGAAAATGGGTATGGCAAATGGCAGAAGAGGGTGATTTACCGCTTAATGAAATTCGTATTGAGCTTCAAGCTCAATATCAGCGTTTTATTGAGATTTTTGGTTGTGCACCCGACCATATTGATAGTCACCACCATGTGCATATGTTTAAGCAAATCTTTCCTATTGTGGCGGAGTTTGCTAAAGAAAAGTCATTGCCAATGCGAGTTGATAGGCCACTAGCATGTCAAGAAGGCATTGATACTCAAGGTGTGATCAGTAGTGATGGTTTTGATAGTCAATTTTATGGCGATGAAATCACTCAAGCTTTATTTTTAAAGGTACTTGATGAATCAAAAGCGCGTCATGAGCACTCTATTGAAGTGATGACACATCCTGCTTTTGTGGATAATCCATTGCGTGCAAGTGGCTATTGTTTCCAGCGCTTAATGGAACTTGAAGTATTAACAGATAGTGCATTAAAACGCGCTATTTTGGAAAGAGGTTATCGGCTAGGAACATATCAAGATTTATTAATGTAGTGGGTTTTAGACAATCGGTGTCTGTGTTTATTCCCTAGTGTGGGTCTTTTTGAATTATTTTGCCTCTATTTTTATAAAGTAGAGGCATTTTTGTTTTGAATAAAATCAAAACCGATAACCAATACTGGCGATAAGTGTCTTGCTTGGATGGTTTTTTCCTTCCATTTTGAAATGACTACCCTCATAGCCTAAAGTAAGTGTAATATTTTGTGGTGATGTTAACGTGATACCCGTTCCCCAACTTACTGATTTAGATGAATGGTCTTTATTTATATTTTCTGGTGTTTGATAACTCATACCACTTACCCCAATAACGCCGTATAGTTCAACAAAAGGTGTTAATGCATAGGCAGGACCCATTGCAAGTGAGATATAACGTAATCTTCCACTATGGGATAACGATCTGTGTGCTATTGTTCCTGAAAGTCGTAGAGAGGTTTTTTTATTCGTATTGGGATTAAACTGATATTTCATATTTATCCCATTAGCTGTGGGTAAATCTTTTATTTTGATATGAGCGTAGCCAATAGAAACTAGAGTGTTACTGTTTTTTGCATAAATTGATGTGGTGAAAAATAAAGAAAAAGGTAAGCAAGCTAATAATAAAATGTTTTTCATAATATAGTTTTTAATTATAAGTAAATAGAAAGCACATACTATAAAATAATATGTGCTTAAAATTATTTAGAAACGGTAACCGATATTCGCTACGAAACCATCTAAAATAATTTTGCTGTCGGTATCTTTAAATTTAAAACGGCTATTCTCATATCCAAGAGAAATAGAAACCATTTCTGCAGGATTCACGATTAAACCCGCTCCCCAACTAAATGCATTTTTCTTTAATTTTTTTACTTCTGAACTTTCAGATTTAAATTGAATTTGGCTCATACCCGCGGTGCCATAAACACTAATAAAATCATTGAGACGTAATGTAGGACCTGCCATTACAGAGTAATAACGAGCATTCACATCTTTAAAGAAAGTATTAATAGGCTTATTTAAATCATATTCATTTTGAGCATAAGTAGCTGTTGCTAAAATACCAAATTGGGAATTGATTTCTTGACGAATAGAAAAGACACCACCGTGCATTATATTCTGACCCGCCATTTTGACCTGTGCATAACCCGCTGAAAGTGTGGTTTTATCTAATTTAAAATCATTTTGCGCATAAACAGAAGAGGTAGCTAATAAGCCACTAATAAATAAAGTTGATAATAATTTTGTTTTCATTAGTTGTATCCCATAAATAAAAAACGGAGAACGTATTATGAAGCGGGGGAATTATAATAATGAGTTTGTTTTTAATGGAATAAAAAAGAGTACATGTATTTAAATAAGGTTATTTTATTAAAGTGCCTATTTAATTATTAATAACACTATTAAATAATTAATATAAATTAGTTCTAATTAGTAATAGAAATCAATAATAAAATGAAGAAGTAGATATAAAAGAGAAAGGCTCTCTATTATCTAGAGAGCCTTTGAGGCTTTATTTAAGTCCTAGGTCACTTTGTAGACTAATGACTTGATTTTGTAAGTTCTCTAATTCAAGCTGTTTTTCCATCACTGATTTTGATGGGTTGTTTTGTGCCGCCTTCATTTGCTTATCAATTTCATTGATCTGCTTTTGAATATCATTTTGCCCTTTGGTTTTTTGGCGAATTTGATTTAACAGATTATTCATTGATTGGCTTAATGCTCGCTGACTAGCTTGTTTACTTTTTAAATCTGCATTGGTCTGTTGTTTTTCTTTCTCAATGGCAGCAAGAACGGCTTTAAACTCGGTGTTTAATGCTTGTTCATTACCTAAAATTGCTTTTTTTTGTTCAATACGATTGTCATAAGTCCCTGAATAATTACAGTTAAATTTAGTAATTATACTGACATCACCCGCTGTTGGATCACAATCAGCGGGATTGGTGACACAACCGCTTAATAGTAAGGTTATGCCAGCAAGGGAAAGAGGTAAAAATTTCATTATCATCCTTTTTAACGTTAACTCAGTTTTATTGCAGTACGTTGGGTATAAAGGCTATCAAGTTCTTCTTGTAACGAGGTTACTTGTTGTTTCATCCCATTGATTTGTTTATCTAGTTGTGCTGTTTTTAGGCCATCTTGACGGCTTTGTGTTGCAATATCACGCCATTCAGCTTCACGTTTTTTCATATCGGCTAAGCGAGAGCGTAGTGTGGCGATATTGGCATCAATACCTTTCAGTTGTTTCTCAGCAGCAACTTTATTGATACGTTGTTGCTTCATATCTTGCTCAATTTTTGCAATCGTTTTTTTATCGTCAGCAATAACCGCTTTCGCTGTATTAGAGGCGCTCTGTAAGCGCTGATTTTCATTTTGAATATCAGCAATCATTGAATTGAGCATCTCTTCTTTGGTTGCATAATTTTGACGTTTATTGTCTAAATAGGCATTGGCGCCAATACCGACACCACAACCAGCGACTGCCGCAATGAGCATACATGCGCCTTTATTGCTCGAATTTGAGACTAAACAGCCTAATGCACCGATAGCCGCCCCCTCCTGCACAAGCTGTAATACCTGATTTACTGAAAAATTCCATATCGCTGTTATTTTTCAAACGGGGATCAGCCCCACTGTTACTTTGACATCCTGATAACGCAAGTACGGCACTAATGCTAAGTACCGCCATAAGTCGTTTATTCATACCACACCTATCCCAAAGTCTCTGTTATTGTTTTTTGCACGCTTCAAGCCATTCTTTCCGTGAAACTTTACCGTTAGCCCAATATCCTTGGAGTCCCTGCATATATGTTGAAAGGTACGTATTTAAATTTGATTTACCTCTGGCTTCCATCAATTGGCGTACAACGTCAATTTGCGGTTTAACTAAAGAGGCGTCATATGTGGTCGCCATATCCACTAAGGTATCTGCGTAATAGCTTACAACGAAGTCGAGTGTTTTCTTATGTTCATTGACTTGCTCTTGACGTCGTTCACAAGTGGTATCTTTAGTGCCTGCAGGACAATTTTTTTCATGTAATGCGATTAATCGGTCATAGAATTCGCCATCATCTTTTAACTTTGTACATAAAAAAGCACCTAATTGCAGTGAGGTACGGATAGCTTGATCTCGTTGCTCATCACGCAGTTGTGCATTTGCTCGTAATGTATTTTTCAATTCAGCTAACTGTTTTTTCAGTGCTTCATCTTGTACTTGGGTTGAGAGCGTATTGAGGCTATTAATGGAATTATCGCTATTGGTTTTTGAGTTATTGTGAGTGGTTTTCTCATTGCCTAATTGTTGCCACTCTTTTTCTATCTCTTTGATTTTATCGCGCGATGTCAATGTCGGTGCAACAATGGCTAACCGAAAGCCTGTGTATTTATTTTTATTTACCTCGGTATTGGTGTAGTAAGGCTCTTCTTGACGCCATGAACTGCGTATATCACTTTCTGGGGTTAAATAACTACCACCACGTACAATAAATCCACCCGCTTGTCCGTGTAAGCGATCAAGCTTGTTTAATCGAAAAGGCTCAAACATCATTTCAGCGACATTACCTAACATGTCATGTAAGCCTAATGGATTGGGTGATAACAAACCGGTGAGTTGTAATGAGCCATTAGAGGATTGGCTACCTGCTGACCAAATATAGTTTTTGGTGCCTTCCGGCATAGGAAAACGAGTATCACGAAATTCGGATGCTGAAACTTTTAGGCCACCCCGCACCGCAAATTCCCATTCAGTTTCAGTCGGTAATCGTGCAAAGCCTTTTGCGCCATCTTCAACGGGTAATGCTTCTGGATGGTGGCTTCTTAGCCATTGATTATATTGATCGGCAAATTGCATCGCTTCGTACCAGCTAATATTCACTTTCGGTAAACGTAATTTATTCGAGGGAACAGGGCACGCTTTACCATTAATGGTGCTTTGCATGGCGTTATATTGCAGATCAGTGACGGGATATTTCGCCATAAGGTAATATCGGCCTTTTTCTTTACCTTTGAGTGGGAAGCTACCCGCAATATGTTCAGCTCGTGATTGCTCTAAATAACCCCATTCATCGCCTTCTTGCCCTAAAGTAACACTGTAGTCTTGTAATGGTTGGCTTAATGGCACGGCCACTTGGCGAAAGACCATCGAACCTTCGCAAGGAAATGGCAATATCACATCATCAGGTAAGGCTTTTGGATTAACAAATTTATCATCCCATTGGGCTGATGTCGTAAAACTGCTAGATAACAGCGCGAATGATAAAGTTAAAAGCGATAAATTAAATTTCACGTAAGCTCTCCGCAGGTTCAATCGAAACGGCACGTAATGCGCCAATACTGGCCACAACTAAGGCCACCAGTAAGGCACTGCACATGGCAATCAATAAATCCCAAAACGTTAACTGACAAACAAAGGCTTGTTCAGGTAAGTGTGTGCCTAATAATGTAGTAAATAAGGTGCTACCAATACCATAAAGCCCAAGGGCTAAAATAAAAGCAACGCAGGTTAATAACAGTGCTTGCAACACAATATATAAAGAAACGGCAAATTGACGAAAACCCAATAGACGTAGTACCGCCATGTCTTTACGTTTGCGGTCAATATTGGCGAGGAATGCGCCAATTAATGAGGCAATACAACCTAATAGTGAGACCCAAGCAATCACGGAAAAAATAACGTTAAGGACATAGCTGATGGCTTTTACAGAGTCTATTTGGCTTTTTTGTGTTATTACATCAATGTGTTGTTGCCGAAACCAATCATCTAATGGTGCGATGGTATCTAAATTTTTGGCATAAAGGCGAGCTTTAGCAAACTGGGTTCTTGGTTTTGCCTCAACACCTTGTGTAATACCAAAAAGAGGGGCTTGATAACCATCACGGTAATCTTCCATTGCCACTAAAACATCAAGAGAAACAAAGGCCGCAGCTCTTGAAAATTTGCTATCACTGATAATGGCACCAACAGTAAAGGTACGTTTTGCACGTTCATTGATGCCATTAAGTTTGCGGCTGATAAATAATCGGATGCTATCACCGACATTAGCCTGTAATTTTTGTGCGGCATTAGCAGAGAGTACTAAGGTGTCTGCATTTTGGGGAATAATAACGCCCTCTAATAAAGGATCGTTTTCTGCTGTCGGGATAACTTCAGCGTTATCGATAAAACGTTGTCCATCAATCACAATATCCGCTTGGGTATTTAAGCTACGTGTTAATGGGATAACAAAACGTACCTCTTCTTTTTGCGCAATCTCATGAAACCAACTTTGTGGGTAATTGCCATTGCCTAGCATACGTATTTCAAGATTACGAGGATCGTTAAGTAGTTGGTTATGAAGTTGTGTCACAATGCCGTTTTTTAATCCAAACAGCAGTAACAGTGGTGCAATAACTGAGACTAAAGAGAACACAATACATAATGCGACTTTGCGATCGTAAATTAAGTCACGCCAAGCGAGTGAGCTGAGTAAGCCAAGGCGATTAGGATTGGCGTTATTGTTTGATAAAGACACTACCGCCTCCTTCTAATTGTGCGTGATAGTGGCTAAATTCAAAACGCTCAACTAAAGACCAATCGTGGCTAACAACCAATGCGGAGATCTCTAACTGTTTCACCATCTCAACAATCAGTGTATACAGTACTTGTGCATTATGGGGATCAAGGGCTGCTGTGGGTTCATCAGCGAGTAATAATGTGGGCTCATGAGCAATAGCGCGAATAAATGCCGCACGTTGACGTTCACCAATAGAGAGTTGGCGAGGTAGGCGATTAAGTAAAGGGCGTAATTGCAAATGATCAATTGCGTGAGCAAGCCAAGAAGAATGTGGTGTTAATCCCAGCATTTTGCGAGGTAATTGAATATTTTGCATCACGGTTAAAAAAGGAAGTAACCCCCCACTTTGAAGCATAAAGCCCAATTTCTCAGCACGTAATGATGCGAGTTGTGCTTGTTCATTATTTAATACTGCTTGTGTGAGCGTTAATTCATCATCAAGTTGAAAATGGGTTAATTCATCAGGGCGTAAGATGAGTCCGATCATTTCCAATAAGGTGCTTTTTCCACAGCCACTTAATCCAGTTAGCGCGCCAATTTCACCTTTTTTAAGGGCCAATGAAGGAAGCGCAACACGAAAACCCTGTTGCGCATCACCACGCGTAATTGCCATACCTTCAATCTGGATCATTAAGGCAAGTTTTCCAGTGGAACAGGATAAACGTGATCGCGAGGATCGCTTTGTGGTGCAAGAGATATCCAACGATCAACATCTTCGTTATAACGTTGATAATATTGTAATTTTGTATTTAAACGGCGGATAAATTTCTCTTGTTCAAGACCATCCCAGCTTTTCCATGTCTCTTCATCTAAGCCTAAGACTTCACTTAAATAAGGGAGGTTTTCGACATATTCACCCAGTAAGCCCATTTCACCTAATTTGGTTGCTGAGCCTTGTTTTATTTGATTGGGATCGTTGCCCATTGTTGCTGCAATCGAGCGCAAATCAGCAAACATATTGTCAGGTGAGATCAAGCCTTCGTTAGCGGCATTAACGATTTTTTTCATGACATCACTTAAATCGCTAAGCTCACTTTTGGTGAGTAATACTTGTACTTCTGTCGTTGGGATATTTTGCTGTAATAAATCACGGTCACTTATCCATGCTTTAAAAACAGGGGGGGCTTTTGTACCCTGTTTTTCACCTAAATACGCTAAACGCATGGCATAGCCTAGATCATGTGCATCACTTAGTAAGGTATCCGTTTCTTTATTTTGGCTATAAGCAGGATCGGCATTCAATGCACTGCCTACGGTGGCTTCACCACGATAAGCAGTTTGAATTTGTGTTGTTACCGCAGTGGCTAAACTATCTACCATACGACCAAAACTATTTACATCTCCTGAGTTAATAGGGTAGTAAAGCGATTTGTGTAAGAACGGATTAAGCGTTAGTGCTTCATATTGCGCTTGTGCCGAAGCATGATTTTTTGTCCCTGATGGAGTTTTTAAATGCAGGGTATAAAGTGCAACACCACGATAAGCGGCTTCTTGACGAATTTGTTCAGCATCGAGTTTAGTTGATGACAGAGGATCATCTCCTGTTAATGCTCCAGCATCCGTAATTAAAATAACGTAACGTGCACCAAAACGAGTCCAATCAACATCATCAAGGGCTTGCATTACACCTGCATAAGCATCTTCATCAAAACGACTACTGGAGACTTTTGCTTGGCGCAATTCTTTGACTTTATTCAGGAAATCAGGACCATCTTTTACGTCATTGGGGTTTACAAACATTTTGCTATCGTATTCCAATGCGGGGACGGCTTTGATATTCGAGCGAAATGCCACTAAACCAAATTTTACCTTATCCAACATATTGTCTTTTTCGACTTGAGCATAAACCTTCTGAATCGCTTCTTTGGTTCTATCAATGTAAGGATCCATTGATATTGTTGAGTCGATAACAAATACCACTGCAGCAGAAAAACCTTGCATCATATTGTCAGCATTTTTGCTGTCAGGCGTTGCCGGTTTTGTATTGTTTGGAGTTGCATTCGCATTCTGTGCGTCTTTGCTGTCTTTGGTTTGCGAAGAGACAGACGCCACATTGAGTACTCGCACTTTATAGCCTGCATCAGTAAAGACTTCATCTGAGCCTAATACTGGTAGCAAATAGAAATTATTTTTCTGATCAATCATATAATCTGGCTCTTTCGCTAACACAGCCGGATTCACTTTCTGATTTTTGATATCTGCTAAAAAGGGTTTGTACTGTTTTTCAGGCGTTGGGCTTTCAAGTAAGCTTTCAACCGTTTGCTTATCTTTGAAAAACAGCATTGGGTTACGACCAGCAGGGTTAGTAAATGCGAGTGTTAGCTGCATTTTCCATTCTGATGTACAACTTGCATTCATCCAACCACTGATATGACCTAAGCTATCAGGGCCAACTTGTAACCACTCGTTGGCACCTTGTTTTTGGCGTTGATAAACATAAAAACGGCTAAATGCAGGTTGCTCTTTACCTTTTGCGCCAACAGTGTCAGCCACTTGGCAACCCGGATAAGTTAATACACGTTGATAGAGAGTCTTTTTACCCTCTTGTAGTAACGGCTTTTTCTCTTCAGCACTTGCTGGCGCTGTCAGAATTAAACCGCTGAGAATAAGAGTAAGCCAATGCGCCTTTTTCATGCGACTTTCCTATTTTTTCAAAGCTTCAAGACGCGCTTTTGCGTCACTGTTTTGTGAGTCGTGATTAAGAACCGCTTCGTACCAATAAATGGCCGTTTCTTTGTCTGCACTAAAGCAGCCTTGTGCTGATGCGGTTTCAGGATCGTATTCACGAGCGTAATTCAGTGCGATATCAACATCACCTGATTGTGCTTTATAAGCATATAAACGCTGAGCAACATCGCATTGATTGTTCTGTTTCGCTTGTTCAATGGTTGCAAGAATAGTTTTGCTATCCGGTTGGCTCTGTATGCAACTTTGTACAAAGGCCAATGCTGTACCCGATTTCATATTTTCAACACTGCACACACTTGGTGTTGTGCGTTCTGGTGTTGGTTGTGGGGCAGGTTCGCCAGCAGGATTACCTCTTAGTAAAAAGAACCATGTTAAGATACCCGCTAAAATTAAGATCAAGATAATGGCTAAAATTAAGCCAATTTTTGATTTTTTCGGCGCAGGTGGTGTTGGTCGTTGTGGCGGTTCATCTACCTTGATTTCAGGGATGATCGGCTCTACTTCTTCAGGCTCAGTTTTGAGTGGTTCTGGCTCTGGCTCCGGTGCTGTTTCTTCAATAATAGGAGCAGGCGGAATTGACTGATTATCTAATGTCGCCGTTGATTTTAATGCTTCACTTTGGCCTTGTGCTTGTGAGGCTAATACGCCATCACGAATACGTAATCGCCCGATATCTTGTGTTTCGTTATCGTCTTTTAACGTAAATTGATACGCCATCTGTAAGTTGCTAACGAGGGGGTCAACGAGCGTTTTATCAAGAACAATTTGATAACCATCATCAGCCTCTTCAAGTGAAAGCTGGTGGAAAAAGGCATTACCTACCCATTCCCCTTTATCATTTAAGAAGTAGCGATCTTGGTTACGCTGAATGCTTAAATAAACAGGGGAAGCGTCACCTTCCCAATTACGAATACTTAATACCGCAAAGCCGGGACGAGCAGGTTGTACGGGTTTTAATTCTGGATTAAACACGAATTATGACTCCACAACGGATGATTTCATGGTTTGAATGATTTGGCCTAACTGTGCGTTTTGTTCAGCACTAATTTCTCTTCCTGCAGAATGCCCTGCATTCTCAGTAATAATCGCTGATAAAGCGATAAGCCAATCAATTACAAATAAAAGGGTATAGTTAACAGGGTTGGTGGGTAAGCGGACTAAACGCTCATCATCACCCCATTGCACGCTAGTGTTATCTGGTCTTTCAAAGATCTTATGACCGACATTGATTTTGCTCTCTGGCTTCTCAACGCCGTTATCTTTGAAATTAAACCAAGTAATAAAATCACCCAGAACATTATAAACGCGAGATGATTGCTGTTCGGCTAAATCATCACGACGGGCAATGGCTTCTGTGCCTGCTAGGGTTTTCAACATACGTTGTTCAACACCAAGACGATTGATAGCAGTAATAAGTTCATCAACTAACAACACCATAATTTCTTGATCAATGCCTAAATAGGTTAATAACGTATTGTTATCAGGCAGACTACGCAGATGATTTATCCATAACGCCATGACTTTTTTAGGATAAGTCACTTCATTGCCGTGGCCTTTAGGTACTTCATCTTCTTCTGATACCAGAGAAATTGGCGCATCGCTAAAAAGATCAAATGTAGGTTGTTCCATTGCTGCAAAGGCAGAAATAGGGGCTTGCGTCGTTTTTTTGTTATCTGAAAGTGTTTCAATCACTTCTTTTTCCTGCATATACAGGTCGTAGAGTGATTTACGAGAAGGCAACAGGTAATCCAGTAATGCACCTTGTAAATAAGGGCGACTTTGCATAAAACGCAAAATAGTCGCGGCATTACGGCGTTTTACCTGTAACTCCTCTTCACCGCCAGATTGATACCATTTTTCAAGATGATGACCGATTAAATCACGTTGAATTTCTTGTAATTGCTCATTGATACGTTCAAGTTTTAGTGATTTTAAGGCAACCGTTTCCAGATAATCAGCAAGGCGTTGCATTCCACCATCGTTAAGCGACAACATGGCATCCCATGCTTGGTCTGGTTCACGGATATAACGTTGGACCGTATCATCTTCAGCAAAGGTTTTTTTCATCAGATGTAGCTGAGAAACACTGTCTTCATTTAGAAATGTCTCTTTGCCATTACTAATTTGAATAAACGGTGTGGGTACGCCAGGCTTACGTACTAAAAAGGTGTTATTAAATGCTTCACCATTGACCCAATCCGATGACATCCATTCGTATTGACCAAAGCGCTCTAACATGGCCATTTTTATCATGCCACCTTTACCCCATGATTGGCGTAATAGTGCTTCATTCATGGTTAATGAGTTGGTAATACGCATATCAAACATCGTCATCGCCCAAATCAAGCCAGAAGGACGTTTAGCACGAGTTTGTGCATCTTTACCTTGCGTGTTATTGATCCACTCTGTGAGTACTGCACCGACTTCTTTTACATCAGATTGCTTGTTTGATGCGGTACATACCACCAGCACATTCATCTCTTGGTTATCGGTATAACGCTCAAACAGGTAGGCGACTTTACCCCGGAGAATAAGCTGAGCGAGTGGGTTTGCGCTATCATCATTGACCTGACGACGCACATCCGCCATGGTTTCAGCACCTAAACGTCCGCGATAACCCGGAAAATCCAGTAGCTCAACCTGTTCAAACAGTGTTTTGCTTGGTGCATCTAATAACGGTACGACTAATTCAACGGTGAGTGCGGTCAGTTCCGCTAAAGAAAGGGTAACAGGGGCATCAATACGATCACCATGAACAGGGCAAATGCTGATCTGGCTATCATTGGTAGTATTGAGACGCTCTAACATATCTACGTTCATAATACTGTCGTTTTGTACTAACACACCGTCTTGTTCTTTGACTAAAGAAGAAAGCGGAGCCAAAACCAGTGGGGCATTACCCAAGGTCGCGAGAGTGGTACTAAAACGCTGATAAGCGGATGTCAGTTCTGCAATATCGCCCCATAACACAGAAAATAGCTTAGCGCGTTGCGCAATACTGAGATAAGGTGCTAACTCAATCGCTTTAGGCCAATAGGTTGTTGCTAATTTTTTCTGACTTTTTTCTGCGTGACGTTGCAGGTAATCCCATAATGATACGACATCGTCGTGCGTAATACCTGCGACAGCGGTAGCACTACGTTGTGAGCTTAATGAATTGATTAAACGAGAGATTTTCTCTTCATCTAATTCAAAATCAATTTTCTCCTGATTAAAGTCATAAAGGTAAGCGTTAGCAAGGATTTTAACAATTTCAATTTCGCTAAAAAGGTGTAGCTCTACAGGAAACGCTTGTGTACCTTTCGTCGCTTTGCGACTAAAGCGAGTCACTAAACCCGTGGCCTCTTTACCACCACCAGGAGGATTGATATGGTCAATAAAATCCAGGGTTTTACCCGACATACTGGTTCTTAAACGGCCTTCTTGCCCTGCGGCAAGGGCTGAAATCAGGTATGATTTTCCCGCCTGAGAGAGACCAAAAAAGCCAACCGACATTGGGCGCTGGGTCGCTAAACTGAGATTTTTTGCCATATTACGGCTACGACGCAGACGATAAATAAGGCTATCTGCTTCCGTATTTAAACGAGGCGCATTACCTCTTACTGTATTCACCCAATCAATAGCTTTGCCTGCGCCTTGATAAATGGCATCCCATTTAGCTGTTAACTGTTTTTCATCCATCATATTCATTTACCTAGTACACTCCCGCTATCCAGCCAATAGGATGTTTCGCCAATACCACTGTCTGCTAACGTATTGAGTTTGAAGCTTAAACCACTCTTATTAACGCCACCTTTACCATTAATGAGCTCCATTTCTTCAATTCGTAATTTTTCAGATTTATTGTCATTATTATGGCTAGAAGCGCCACGCTCTTCTCCTAGTTTGATATGCAATACGCTGTCTTCTTGGCTTAATTGTTGTGCCAACTTCGGATTTTTAATGCGTAATGTATAGAGTGGTGAGGCGGGCCAACGGGCATTATCTAATTGGCGAAAACCTAAACGTATCCCGCCTCTGACTTCAAAATAGGTATCTGGATCTGGCTCAAACTTATCCTGAATATCGCGGTAATAAACGTCATTATCAGAAATGGTGTTGTTATTATCTAACATCCCTAAATAACGTACCGTTGAGTAAGTTTTAAAGTTGCCTGTCGAGAAGTAGAAGTTGAGCAAACGTGCATTTTCAGCCATTAAACACAGCATGGCACCGACTGCTGCGGTTGATTTTGGATCGTCAATACGGCCTTTTTTGTTAAATGGATACCAACCCCCCGTTTTATAGCCATGTAATGGCAATATACGAGAAGGTGGTACAGGTTGTAAGACTTTTAACAGTGCTTGAATACCGGGTAAGCGTGAAGGGCGACCAGTGAGCAGTAAAACATCACAAGAATAATAATAAAGTACTTCACACAGCGCTTTTAAACTACGGGTGATGTTAATGCGCTCACCTGAAATAAATTCAGCGTGCAGTTGCGCAAAATTAATCTGTACGGGCACATTCAAGATGGAGAAGCTATCTCCGCCACCCAGCTCTTTATTGGCGGCATCGTCAATATAACGACGCACATGCTCTGTCGGTTGAACACTCAGTAATTCACCAAAGGTGCTGTTAATGCCTTCATGTGGAACTAATGGATCGTAGTTTTCGTATTGGCTTAAAATCTTTAACCCAATCGGATTAAAAATTTGTAGGGTAAGTTGTTGGCGCAATACTTGTTGCCCAGCATCTAAACCCTCACTACCAAAAAGAGAAGACATCAATGCATCGGCATCAGAAATGCCAGCGTCAGTTAATGCTGTACGTAATGCAGGCAAAACACAAATCTGGATAATATCGAGTAAAATATCATCACCCGCAATTTTGAATCCTTCGCGGAATAATTGCGTTGGAATAATTTTGACGTTGCTTCCTGTTCCCGTATCCAGTTTATAGCGTGTGATAACGAGATCCGTGGTGCCACCACCAATATCAATGGAGGCAATTTTTAGTGTGCTATCTCCCGTTAATGCGCGGTTATCTTCACGCACTTGGCTAGCAAAAAAGGCTTCAGTGCGTTCACCAAATTTAATTTGAGTCTCGTTATAAAGATAAACTAACTGACCACAAGTGGCTTCATCCCATTTCACATGAATGTTTGGCATCGGTATACGACATTGGGCATCTTTACCATCAAAATTCAGTTTTTCATCAGTCGGATCCCAATTCATTGCTTTCCAAATTAGCCCTAATGCGTTTTCCATGCATGTTTCAAAAATAGCACGCTCGGGTTTTGGCATTGCGGGGGGGATCGTTAAAATGATATTGCGTAATTGGCGAGGCGCACTTGCGTGACTCATTTTAAGACGCTGAGCTGGGCTGTTCATTTGCGTTAATGCCTGAGCTAACACTTCGGTTAACATCATGGTCATTAATGAACTGCGCGTGTAGTTTGGCGTAAAGACAGGCATGCGCAAGTCAGGCTCTAAACGGAATAACGGTTCGCCGTGATCGTTAAGCAGATAGGTCATAGGTACAGCAGTTGCCAATGGCTCTCTGTCTGTTTGACCAAAAGAGCGACTAAAGCGCCAACCTGGAGAATACGGCGAATCATCCCATAAATAACGTTTAGGGCTTGAAATACCTGTTGAGCCTTCGGTTCCTAAGCGTTGTGCTGCCATGCGGTTAGCTTCAGGGCCAACACGACCAATAGTGGGCCACATAAAGGCATTATTACGGCCACTACTGACGGAAAAGTCTTGTTTACCAAATTCCGCTTGCGCAAATTCAACACGGCTTTCAAAAGGCTCGTTGTAGATTTGATAAGGGTGGCTTAAATCCCGCAATGTCATTTCATAAAGTTGAGTTAACCCTTTATTATCATTGATGTGATCTTCAATTAAGATCCCACATGTGCGCGAGTTGCCGACATCAAGGATAAGGTCAACTTCAATGGCGGGTTCTTGTGGTTTGGTTTCGTTGATTTTGATTTCAGGTAAGTGGAGTTTCTCGCCTAATATATTGAGCAAATTGAGATAATGTGCTTGATGTTGAAACTCTTTAAGCGCTTCCTCAAGTTCATCGTGGTATATTTTAGTAACAGCCAGTGCTCTTTCACTAAAAACTTCCTTTAACCAGCCATCAATCCATGGTGTTTCAAGGAAATTCTCAACTTCATAGCCTAAATAGGCCAGCGCAAAAGCAACACCAGAGCGCACATCTTCTTCGTTTGGTGCCAGATAAGCCGTATTAGTGCGATTGGGTTCAATGCGGGTATCAAAAGCCACTACAATACGATGCGTATGTCCATCTTCATCAGGTTCTGGCAGTTGATGGAACATCATTCTCACCCAGTTATCAGGGCCTTGAGAAAATGAACGTGGTGGATTAAAGCGGAAAAACGGTACTGGCAACCAAGTGTCATTGAGTAAATTTAATGACTCATCAAGAGAGAAACTAAATTCTGCTTCTCTTGGGGTCTGAGGTTGGTTTTTGGGCGCTGGATAAAGATAGTTATCGTCTCGCTCATTGTAGATGAGTCGCATTAACGGGCCGTTTTCGCCTTTTTTAACAAATTCACCGTACTCTTTGCGCTGGGGTAGCGTAAAACCAAAATCCAGAAACTGAATATTGCTGTCACGGATAAGGGTAATTTTATCTTTATAATCGGTCAGTGGCGCTAACATGAATTAATTATTCTCCCGCTTCATTGATAATGGGAATGGCTGACTGTTTTCATATTTTCCTTGGCAATCAGCAATATTTTGGCTTCCTGGTTGACAAATAATATTTGGCATCAAATAGTTTGAGCCATCACTACACAGAGCCTGACCTTGGTTATTAATATTTAATCCGCCTTGATTGACCGCTGCGTTAACTGGCGCTTTACAGGTCACGCCATCACTGCGTGTCATGACGACTTGTCCTTTGCCATTATCTAATTGATAGTTCAGGCTAAGTGGTTTACCTGTTTTTTGATCTTGAATACCTGCACCTGCTTTCCATTGGCCATTAAGGAATTGGGTTGAGCCATTGGCTAATGCATTTGCAGGAATAGTCAGTGGTGTTGTGTTATCAGCAGTGGCGGGTGGCGTGACATCCGGTGGTGTATTAGGATCAACTGGAGGGGTAGCGGTATTATTCTCATTTCCTGCATTTTGAGGAGTATCTGTTTTTGGTTGCTCATTTTGTGTTGCAGGATCAACTGGAGGTACACTCAGTTGTTGCGCATCGTCGGGCGTAGCTCCTTCAGGTAAAGCACCTTGATTATTATCTATTTGAGGATCAACCATCGGTAAACCAGTATTAGGATCAACGACTGCACCGTTCCCATCAGTGCCATTAATTACATTTCCATTTGTATCTATGGTGCCTAAGGTTCCTGTATGAACTGTACCTGTTGGTACACCAACTGTATGACCATGAGTAACCACCGTGGGGACTTTTGGTTTTTCAAGCGTAGGTTCGGATAATTTAGGCGCTTCAATATCTGGTGTTTTAATATCGACTGTTGGTAATGAGGGCGTTGAGAAACAGCCTCTTAAGAAGAAAATAGCGAGTAGAAGTAATAATAAAGGTAACAGCCACCATAAAAAACGCCACCAAGGGCGTTTCGTGTCAGTAATAATAACTTTTTCTTGTACGGGCGGAACGGCTGTTGATGTCGGTGCGATTGGTGTAACAACGGGTTTTAAACAAGCGACAGGATCAACTCTCAGTTGTTGATTCGCATTCACAAATCCCCAAAAAGTCATAATAGGCTGGCCATCAACAATAAAAATATGGCTTTCGTCAGGAAATTGGATTGTTTTGCTGAGGAGTGCGCCAAAAAGCTGACTTTCTTTATTTCCAGTCCGTTGCTGTTCTTGTTCACTAAAAGCAATTAAATCGTCTTGATTTTTTTTCAGCACAGCATAAGCGGCAGTACGTTCTTCTTCAGAAGCCGCAGACCAAGGGATAACAGAGCCGTCAATCGGTGAATACCAATCGATACGTTCGCCAGTTTCATTTGGCTGAGGAATAGCAAGGCATTGAGAAATATGCGCCTTTCCTCTTAAACGTAGTGTTTCACGTAGCTGCAATGCAGAGATATAAACAGCCTGTCCATTTTCTCCCATCGGGAGATAATTTTCTAATTTACCACTTCGTAAGAATGCTTTATTCACGACGATCATTCCGCTAGGCAAGAGTATCTATGGGTAAGTTGGCTTATCCGTAAATAGGCTTTAAGACTAAAAATAAAGATATAAAATTTATATACATTTTATATTATCAGAAATTAGGTGTCTATCTAGCGGATTATTTTGGGTTAATTAACTAATTATTATTAAAGGCTTTTTTATTTTTCTTGAGTGAAAGAGAGAATATTGAGATAACAACCATGATAATAAAATAATGACATTACAGGTTGCGCTATATTTTCTTAAATATATGGATAAAATCACCGATATATTTGTTTTTACATTAAAAAATAATGAAATAGAAGGAAAAAAAGATAAAATATAAAAGAGCAAACTATCAGATAACATTAAATGATTGTGATAATAATCACAAAATAGAGTTATTTCGAATAATAAGAGAATAAAAAAAGGAAGCAAAATACTCAACTAAGGAATAGTCTTAAATGGATAGAATAGAATGCGGATAAGTTCCAATATAAAAATGAAATACACGTAATAAGAGATAAAACTCACCCTCAATGTTGAAACAAAGAGGATGAATTAAATATTAGAAACAGTAATCAATCATTATTTACAGTTTTTCGGAATATAATCTTCAATCGCTTTTCGAGTCATTAAACTGACTTCATTAGCATTGCGCGCAGTGAAGACTTTTCCACCTGTTGCATTCGCAACACAGTTACCTGCACCCGTACCTAAAATATCAACAACATTAATAATGGCACGAGGGTGAGCACGTTTTAAGGTTCTGGCTGCTGCACATGGATCTTCGTCACAAGATTCTAAACCATCAGAGAGTAATACAATAATCGTATCGCGATTATTACTCTTAATTAAGTTACTTGCACGTTTAATGGACTCTGCTAAAGGCGTACCGCTATCAGGTTCAATGTGTTTGATATAACTGAGTAATTTTGTTCTTTCATTACCACCATAAGTAGGACTTGATTTTACGACACCACAATCTGAGGCAACGACAGTGGTGATTTTCATATCTGATGGAATATTACTAATAATTTTTGTTGCTGCATTTCTGGCTACAGTAATACGTCTTGGTTCAGCATCATAGCCAGGAAAAAGTTGTCCTGTAGACGCGATATAATCTAAATCACTGTCCGTTAAATTCATACTAAGCGCCATTGAGCCAGAAGCATCAAAGATAATAATCACTTGTGGTGCCAATTCTGGCGGGCGATCGGCGGGACACATTTGCTTGATCTTACTGGCTAAGCGATTTTCACAGGTTGCATTAGCTGTTTTTTCTGTCACACCTGCTTTTTTTAATTCCTCTTGTACACATGCTTCTAGAGGTGTGAGCTTTTTCACCGGCACAGGTTTGGGTACCGGTTTTGGCTCGGGGGTAGGTACTGGCACAGGTTCAGGCGGTGGTGCTGGAATGGGTTCTGGCTCAGGTACGGGCTCTGGAATAGGCGTTGGCTCAGGTGTGGGTTCTGGTTTGGGGGGGATTACGACGGCAGGTTTTTCTTCCACAACTGGGGGAATCGCTTTGGGATCAAAGCACCCTTTTAGCCAAGATGCCAATAAAATTAAAAAAAGCAAAAACAAGAAGAGTAATAGCCAACGTAACCAGCGATTACGTGTTTTGGCTGGTACATCGGCAAGTGCTGCGCCGGCAGCTGCGGCACTTGCCCCTGCGGTAACTTGTGCAATTGGTGGGGGTAATGGGGTTGTTCTTGGCCACCATGTAATAACAGGTTGTCCATTGATGACATAAACACTTTCGCTATCAGGCAGTGTTGATGCGGTATCTAAAAGATGTCGCTCTTCATCTGTAATTCTGTTTTGCGAGGCTAATAACGCCGTTTGAGTTTTAATATCGTTAAGGCGTTCATCTAAAATACGTCTTATTTCTTGTTGTTCTTGGTCTTGTAAGGAGGCCAAGGCAATAGGGTTACCTGAAACAGCAGAATACCATTCAATGACATCATTCGATTTTTTTTCAGGTGTGGCAAACAGTACACGGTACTTAGCCGGAAAATGTTGTGTCAGCAATTGAAGTAATTGCTGTTGATGGGTTAAGGCAAAATCTGCGCGGGTAATATCAGTCGTTAATCGTGAAATTCGATTCATATTTTAGAGAGCCTTGATGACGGCAATATGGGTTTAAAAAATTAAAATATCAATATTACTGACTATAACGGTTTTATTAAAAAGGTGAAATTAAAGCGTTCACTTTTTTAATATAAGACAAAATAAATTTTTATGACGCTTTGACGTCAGCTTATTGCTAAATTCGCTCAATTTATTTCTCTATTTTAACAGGCAAAATAATCTATTTGCTTATTTATCTTTTCACCCGTTAGGATGACGTATTTGTGTTAAAGGCAAAGATCGCAAATCAGTCATTCGCACTATTGAGTACGGATGAATATTGATATAGCACATAGAGCATTGCAGGGTTACAAGGTATGTTACCCGCACTACAAAATAGCCATATCATTCGCTTTTAGGGGAATTTATTCCTCTTTTTACGTTGATCCAACAGCAGGTTTCTGATGATAAATAAAATAAATAATAACCCATTACTTAATGATGTAACGCGTTACTGGAATATAAGAGCAGAAAGTTATAGCGAGTCTAATCAACAGGAATTATTAAGTGAGAAACAACAGAAATGGCGCCATTTATTATTGGGACACGTTAAAAAGGGCGAAACCTTAAGAGTTCTTGATATTGGCACAGGGCCTGGTTTCTTTGCCATTTTATTAGCGTTATCAGGACATGATGTCACGGCAATTGACGCAACCGAAGGTATGTTACTTGAAGCTAGACAGAATGCACAAACACACCAGGCAAATATTCAGTTTATTCGTGGTGATGTGCATCAGCTACCTTTGGCTAGTGAGCAGTTTGATCTTGTTGTCAGTCGTAATGTCACTTGGAATTTAAAAGCACCACAAGTGGCTTATTCAGAATGGTTTCGTGTGTTAAAGCCGGGTGGCAGTTTAATCAATTTTGATGCTAACTGGTATTTACACCTTTTTGATGACGCTTACTGGCAAGGTTTTTTGGCAGATAGGGCGCGTTCTGCCGAAAAACAAGTTGAAGATCATTATGTGAATACAGATACAAAAGAGATGGAACGAATTGCGCGTCAACTTCCATTAAGCCAAATAAAACGCCCGCAGTGGGATATCAATACGTTGTTAGATGTTGGTTTTAGTCGATATATGATAGATACCCGTATTGGCGATTTTGTGTGGAACGAAGAAGAAAAAATTAATTATGGGTCAACGCCGATGTTTATGATCCACGCACAGAAAAACAACGCATAAATCATGAAAGGAGAATAACGTGAAACCTTTATTTTCAGTGTTCCCAACCCTGTTATTAACTCTGGCATGTGCATTTCCAGTCCTCGCAGATAAAAGCAATAACATACTGGATTATGCCAGTACAAAAGATATTCGTGATATAAATCCCCATCTCTATTCTGGCGAGATGGCAGCACAAAACATGGTATTTGAATCTCTTGTATTAAATACCGAAAAAGGTGTTGCTCCTTATTTAGCACAACGTTGGGATATTTCCCCTGACGGCAAAAGTTATACTTTTTATTTACGCCATGATGTGACTTTTAGCGATGGTGAGCCCTTTAATGCTAGTGCCGTAAAACTAAATATTGATGCCATACTAGATAACTACGAACGTCATGCATGGTTAGAGTTAGTTCGCCAAATTGATAGTGTTGAAATTGTTGATGAATTTACCGTTAAATTAAATTTAAAAAATCCTTACTATCCAACATTAACTGAATTGGGTTTAACACGACCATTCCGTTTTATTTCGCCAAATTCATTTATTAATGGTAAAACAAAAACCGGGGTTGCGAACTATATCGGTACGGGACCTTGGGTATTAACTGAACATAAAAAAGACCAATACGCAGAATTTAAAGCGAACCCGAATTATTGGGGAGAAAAGCCCTTATTAAATGGGGTCATGTGGCGAGTGATCCCAGATCGACAAACTATGTTGCTTTCTCTACAAAAGGGAGATATTCAGCTTATTTTTGGTGCTGATGGCGACATGTTAGATATGGATTCATTTGAGGCCCTTATGGCGTCAGATAAATTTAAAACGGAAATGAGTGCGCCAATTGCGTCTCGTGCTATTGTTCTCAATAGTAGTCGCGAAATGACATCGAGCCAAAAGGTACGTCAAGCGTTGCAATATGCGGTTGATAAAGAGGGGATTGCACAAGGTATTTTAGCGGGCAGTGAAAAAGTCGCGAATACCTTAATGGCTCGTAGTGTACCTTATTGTGACTTTACCTCTCCAACGTATCGTTACCAGCCAATAAAAGCGATTGAGCTATTAGAAGCAGAAGGTTGGGTATTGCCAAAAGGTAAAACAATCCGCGAAAAGGGAGGCCAAAAATTACAACTATTACTCTCTTACAACGTGAATAACGCAGTAGAAAAAGAAATTGCTGAACTCATTCAAGATGATTTTAAAAAGATTGGTGTTGGTTTGACTATTTTAGGTGAAGAAAAACAAGCCTATTTAGATAGACAAAAAAATGGTGATTTCGATTTGCAATATTCGCTCTCATGGGGAACACCTTACGATCCGGCTTCTTTTGTTTCATCATTTAGAATACCTGCTCACGCGGATTATCAAGGGCAAAAAGGATTGGCAAATAAAGCTCAATTGGATGCCATGATTGGTGAGTTATTAATTACACCTAATGAAGCGCGTCGTCAGGAATTATATAAAACCTTGTTTACGTCATTAGCCGATCAAGCGGTTTATATCCCATTAACCTATTCACGTACTAAGGCTATCCATCGCAGTGAATTAGAAAATGTTGGCTTTAATCCGTCTCAATATGAAATACCGTTTGAAAAAATGCACTTTAAGCCGTAATTAAAGTGTTAATAACATTCACTCAGATAGGTGTGGCAGTTTACATAAAGGTGCCACACTGATTAAACTTTATGCTACGTTATATAATCTGGCGAATATTGGCGATATTTCCGCTGGCGCTGATGATTTCATTTATTGCTTTTATTCTGTTGGAATTAGCACCGTCTGATCCCGCGGAAGTGGCATTACGTGTCAATGAAATTGTTCCCACTCCCGAAGCCATTGAAGGAATGCGCCATGAATTAGGGTTAGATAAACCTTTTTTTACGCGTTATTTTTTATGGTTAATAGCTGGGTTTCAGCTTGATTTTGGGACTTCTTTTCTCACCAGAACGCCCGTTATTCAAGAAATGTTAAGAGCGTTGCCACCAACGCTTTGGTTGGCTTCTACGGCTTTATTCTTTACGATTATATTAGCACTGCCTTTAGCATTATGGTGTGTGGCTAAACCTCAAGGTTTTACAGATAAAAGCATTCGTTTTGTTGTCTTTATTCTAACGGCTATTCCTAATTATTGGTTGGGATTACTATTGATTTGGGGTGTTGCTGTTCATTTAGATTGGCTTCCTGTCAGTGGAATGTTATCGCCTCAATCTGTTATTTTGCCTGCATTGGCACTCTCTCTAGGGTATATCGGTACTTATTTACGGCTGTTAAGAGGGACGATGTTAAATCAATGGCATCAGCCTTATGTCTTTTATGCCAAAGCGCGTGGATTACCCGATAACCTTATTTTACGTCGCCATATTTTACGTAATTCACTCTATTCCAGTTTAACGGCGTTGGGCATGAGTATTCCAAAACTCATTGCCGGTACAGTCGTGATTGAGAATATTTTTGCATGGCCAGGCATTGGACGACTTTGTATTAGCGCTATATTTGGTCGTGATTATCCAATGATACAGGCCTATATTTTGCTGATGTCACTGTTATTTCTCTTTTTTAACTTTCTGATGGACGTTATTCAAATGATGGCCGATCCACGGTTAAGGAGATAATGATGTGGCAACTGTTTTGGCAACGACTTGCAAAAGACAAAAGTGCACAATGGTGTTTATTGGTGATCACGATTGTGGTTATTGCAGGAATATTCGCGCCTTGGTTAGCACCGCATGATCCCACTTTAACTTCAATACGTTTGAAATTTAAGCCTATGAGTTTTGATTATCCGTTAGGTACGGATAATTTAGGGCGCTGTATCTTCTCAAGGTTATTATTTGGTGTAAGGACTACGGTATTTTACGCCTTATTAGCCATGAGTGTGACATTAATCATTGGTTGGCTAATGGGCATGTTAGCTGGTTTTTTTCATGGCAAAACAGACACATTAATTATGCGATTATGTGATGTTGTTTTGTCATTTCCAGCAGAAATTATGATTTTAGCGCTAGTGGGAATAATGGGGCCGGGCATTGGTAATATTTTAATTGCCGTTATTTTAGTGAAATGGGCATGGTACGCCAGAATGATCAGAGGGGTTGTTCGTCAATATTCGCACCGTAATTATATTGCTTACGCTCGCGTGATTGGTGCACCTTCTCACCATATTTTACGACGCCACTTATTACCTGTGACTTTCGCTGAAACTATCGTCTTAGCATCCACCGATATTGGCAGTGTTATTTTAATGATTTCTGCGCTCTCTTTTTTAGGATTAGGAGTACAACCACCGACCCCCGAATGGGGAAATATGCTTAGTGAAGCAAAAAATGTCATGGTATTACACCCAGAGCAAATGCTACCTGCGGGGATTGCTATCACTCTTGTTGTCACCGCTTTTAACTTTTGGGGGGATTTTTTACGTGATGTGTTTGATCCCGATAATCGTCAGTCAGTAGGAGAAAAGCATGAACAACTTACTGACGCTTGAGCATGTTTCTATTTATCATAAAGAAAGTGGAAAGACACTGATTGAGGATATTTCTTTCTCAATACAGCAAGGGCGTACATTGGCTATTGTTGGTGAAAGTGGTAGTGGGAAAAGTGTGATCAGTAAAGCCATTATGGGATTACTACCAGAGTCATTGGCGATGTCTGGGCGTATTTTCTTTGAGGGACAGAAGATAAGTGATGAGATACATTTTCAACATCGAGCTTTATTGGGAACCTCTTTAGGTGTGATTGTCCAAAATGGTATGAGTGCGTTTGATCCTTTGATGAAAATAGGAAAGCAAATGAGCCAAACTTTAATCTACCATTTTTCCTATACTAAAAAACAAGCACTGGAAGAAACCCAGTTGGCACTATCTCATGTTTTTCCTACTCAATTTCAATCTATTATGCAGGCTTTTCCTCATCAACTAAGTGGTGGGCAGTTACAGCGTGTGATGATTGCGATTGCACTCGCCTTGTCACCTAAATTATTAATTGCAGATGAACCAACAACGGCGCTTGATGCGCCTCTTCGTCGAGATATTTTAAAGCTCTTGCAATATGTGGTGACAACACGTCATTCAACACTCATGTTTATTTCTCATGATTTAGGGCTAGTTAATGAAATTGCCGATGATATCGTCGTGATGCAAGAGGGGAGAATGGTTGAATATGGTGAGAAAATAAGCGTTTTAACCTCACCAACACAAGCATATACGCGTTATTTAATTAATGCTAGAAAACAGCTTTCATTACGTTTTGCGCAATTGATTAATAAAAAAACATTTTAATATCATCATTATAAAAGAGTTGTTATGTTATTAAACGTTGAGAATATTAGTAAATTTTATATTCAAAAAAATAACACCCTATTAGGTGAGAAAGTGAAGGTTATCGACACACTCTCTTTTAATATTAATGCGAGTGAAGCTTTTGGTTTAGTGGGAGAGAGTGGCAGTGGTAAAAGCACCTTGGCACGTTTAATTTGTGGATTAGAATTACCAGATTGTGGTGCTATTTATTTGAATAATAAATCGGTGACAAAACGACTCCATCGCCAAGGTATTATTAGCATTGTTTTCCAAGATTATACAACATCGGTTAATCCTACATTAACGGTTGGCGAAATTATTGCTGAGCCAGTAAAAATACACTATCCAAGTATTCATCGTCAGGCGTTAGAAAACCTTATTTTTTCTTTTTTAGATAAAGTGGGATTACCTAAAAATTGTTATCAACGTTATATTTATGAGCTGTCAGGAGGGCAGGCGCAACGTGTATGTTTATGTCGCGCATTAGCCTCTTACCCTAAATTGATTGTATTAGATGAGGCATTGAGCTCGTTAGATATTCCTACGCAAGTGCAGATATTAGATTTATTAAAACAATTAAAAGATGAATTCCAATTATCTTATCTTTTTATTAGTCATGATATTCAAACAGTCGCTTATTTTTGCGATAAAGTAATGTTTTTTTTACAAGGAAAAAAGATGGAATTATGTGAGATAAATAAATTAGGTAATGTTACACATGACTATTCTAAAAAACTTATTCAGTCTGTTATCTAATTCATAAACAGCAATACCTTTAAGCATTGCTGTTTGCTGAATTTAATCTATTTAGAGATTATTCATTAAGTGTTCTTGTACGGCTTTTGCATCATTTGAGGCATTAAAATCAATACCAAAATCCAGTGTACCTTCTTTAAGTTCAATACTGCGAGGCGTGGCTTTAGAGCAGGTAATGTTTTGTATTTTTTCTTTTACTGTCTCTTGTGCGACTTTTGAGCTTCCACAGGTATTTATTACACCTTTTAGCCCCTCGCTACAATAACTATCAATCCCTATTGTTTTTAAATCATCAGCAGTAAATGCAGACCAATCAAAAGCCACTTTTATATTGGTATCGCAGCTTTTATTTAAATCGACAACACGAGATTGAATATTCTCTTCAAATTTTTTATATAATTCTTTTTCTGCTAATGACACTGAAAAAGCAGAAGAGGAAATAAGCAGTAGAGAGAGACTGACAGCAATATTTTTCAACATCATCAAATGCTCCAAAAATGAATGTATAAATTTAAATTAACTTATTAAAAATAAAACAATGGGAAGTTATAACAATAGGAAGATGATTATTTTTAGTGTCTGATTCTTTTTTAAATAATATTTTTAATTATTAGTGAGATATCTTTTAATAAAATCATTTTATGATAATCCTATTAATATTCTAATAAGTATTTTCACTCAATCATTCATTAAATGTTCGTTATATTTATAACGAATATAATCGATTCAGTTCTACACTTCAATTACCAATAAAGTGGAATAAATAAATTACCATTAAAATCAATAACTTATATTATTGATGTAGATCTGCATCACAAACTAATCTTATTGTGATTGTTTTTTCATCATGCTCGAATTAACTTGCTAACTCGAAGTAGCAAAAATTAGCATAGCGTTAGCAAATGATGAGGGTTCGCATGGAACAACAATATTTTATTGGCGTTGATGTTGGCTCAGCCAGTGTCCGTGCAGCGGTATTTGATAGCAATGGAAAGCGTTTAGGCTTTTCGGTTCGCCCTATTGCTCAATTCCGTCCGAAAACGGATTTCGTTGAGCAATCGTCCACCGATATTTGGCAGCAGGTTTGCACGACCGTAAAAGAGTCGGTGACGTTATCTGCTATTGATCCTATCCATGTGAAATCTATTGGTTTTGATGCCACTTGTTCTTTGGTTGCAGTGGGTAAAGACGGCAAAGGACTTTCCGTTTCACCAAGTGGAAAGGCAGAGCAAGATATCATCATGTGGATGGATCACCGAGCTGTACAAGAAACGGTAACTATCAACCTGACTAATGATCCTTCGCTACGATATGTCGGTGGTGAAGTGAGTATTGAAATGGAATTGCCCAAAATTCTGTGGTTAAAAAATCATTACCCAGAGCGTTATCAAAACGTATGGCGATTCTTTGATTTAGCTGACTTTTTAGTGTGGAAAGCAACAACAGGGGATGTGGCAAGCACCTGCACATTAACCTGTAAATGGAACTATTTAGCACATCAGGGGCAATTTAGTGAAAGTTTGTTAGCCGATGTAGGGTTGGATGAATTATTAGAAAAAGTACCTCAAACCATTCTGGCATTAGGTGAACAAGCGGGTTGTTTAAATGAGTCTGTTGCCAATGCATTTGGCCTGCACAAGGGGGTGATTGTCGCTTCAGGCATTATTGACGCGCATGCGGGTGGTTTGGCATTAACGGCATCACAACCTGAAGGGAGTTTGGCGATTATCAGTGGTACGTCTAACTGTCATATGATTATAAGCCAATATCCCATTATGGTACCCGGTGTTTGGGGGCCTTACTTTGGCGCGATGTTACCCGATTTATGGCTAAACGAAGGCGGTCAAAGTGCTGCTGGTGCGTTAGTTGAATGGTCTATCCGCCGTCATGAGTCATGGGCTGACTTAGAACAAGAAGCAAAAGAAAAAGGCGTTAATTACTATGTCTTATTGAACGAAGCGGTGGCTGAATTAGAAGAAATTGAACAATACCCAACCGCACAGTTCCATGTTTTAGCTGATCATCATGGTAATCGTTCTCCACGCGCCAATCCTGCAGCAAAAGGCATGGTGAGTGGATTAACGCTTGAAAGTGGCCGAGTTGCATTAGCGCGCTATTATCTGGCCACACTGCAATCTATTGCTTACGGTACACGTCATATTATCGATACGCTTGAAGATGCAGGACATCAAATTAATCGCATTGTGATGTGTGGTGGCGCGACGAAAAATCCATTGTGGCTACGCGAATACGCCAATGCGACAGGTCGTGAAATTCATTTAGCACAAGAAGAGGATGCGGTGAATTTAGGGGCTGCATTATTAGGTGCGGTTGCTTGCAAAGCCTTTGATGATTTCTCAAAAGCAGCCAGCGCGATGGTACGAGAAGGTGGCATTATCACACCCGATAGCGACACATTCGCCTTCCATCAAGCTAAATACCAAGTTTACTTGCAGATGTATCAAGATCAGCAGCGTTATAACGAAATGATGTCAGATTGCTGACCACCTGTTTTTCCGATTATGAACCGAGTTTACCTTACCAGGGATATCTTATGTTGAACTTAAATCTACCGAAATTACCGACAACCATCACAGCAGGTCAGAAAGAGATCCTGATGGTCACTAACGCAGACTTACGTGAGCCTGCGAACGTAACGTGCTGGCCTGTTCAGAAAAAATTTGAAGATAAACTGGCCGCAGCATTAGAAGCTCAAGGTTACAAAATGAAGCGTGCTCATGAAATTAATGAAGCACGTGGTCATGGTTTTATCAGTAGTCAGCGTGAAGGTTGCGATATGTTTGCCGCTATCGATCCTGATGCACCGGTTATCGTGTTATTAACCGCATGGCAATATTCACACCATATTGCCTCTTCGTTAGCACACCATCGCGGTCCTATTTTACTGCTGGCTAACTTTGATGGTACATGGCCGGGTTTGGTGGGGATGTTGTGTTTAGCAGGGACGATGACCAGTTTAGGTAAAAATTATTCACGTTTATGGTCAGAAGCATTTGATGATGAATTTTTTGTAGATGGTTTAGCGACTTGGTTAAAATATGGTTATGTAAATCATAAGCTTAACTATCTTACAGATATTGCGCCAACACACAGGGTAATGGCGACAGAAGCCGGCGAAGTGGGTCGTAAAGTCGGCGAATACATAATTAAAAATAAAGAAATAATAGGTTTGTTCGATACATTCTGTATGGGAATGATTAATGGGGTCTTCCCACAACAGGCCATGATCAATATTGGTATGCCAATTGAATCCCTTTCTCAATCTGCGTTACTGGTCGAAATGGCGAAAGTACCGACAGAATTAAGAGAGGCGTGCTTACAGTGGTACGAGGATAACGGGATGACGTTTATGTTTGGTCAAGATGACAAAACTGAACTTACTCGTGAACAAGTGATGGAGCAGTGCGCCATGATGATTGCAATGGCGCGTTTCGTAAAACGTTTTGGTTTAACTGCGGTAGGTGTGCAATATCAGCAGGGCTTAAAAGATTGTTGCCCAGCGTCTGACTTTGCAGAAGGAGCTATTGGTTCGACAGCACGTTTCCCACTGCCAGATGAAAACGGTGAAATTATCTGCCCTAACACGCCAATCCCTTGTATCAACGAAGTGGACATGGGGACGGCTATTCCTCAAACGATGTTATGGCGTTTATTAACATCATTAGGATTACCGGCAGAAACCACACTGCATGACATCCGTTGGGGGAGTGAGTACGAAGGAACATTCTACTGGGATATGGAAATTTCAGGTTCGGTTCCTTTTGAACACCTCAAAGGTGGCTTAAAAGGTGCAACAGGTTATCGTCAGCCTCCGATGTTCTTCCCTAAAGGGGGATCAACTATCGCCGGTCAAGGTAAAGCAGGGCGCTTGTTATGGGCTCGTGCACACTATGAAGGCACTGATGTGATTATGCATATCGGTACGGGTGTGGCGGTAGAATTACCTGAAGCAGAATTTGAACGTCGCCGTAGAGCAACCAACTACGAATGGCCATTATTAAACTGTACGTTAGATGGCGTAACGCGTGATGACCTTATGGCGGGACATCAAAGTAATCACATTACTGTGGCTTACATTGATGAAGATAAATTGGCGTTTGTGCTTAAAGCCTTTGTTGCTCAAGCATTGACTCAAGGTATTCAAGTGAAAGTGGCAGGCGATGCCATTAATCTACTGTAAGGAATTGATGATGAGCCAGCAAAAATACGTCGGTGTTTGGCCTGTTATGCTAACCCCTTTTGATGCCAAAGGGGAGATTGATTGGGCGTCGTTAGAGCGCCTTGTAGACTGGTATATCGATTCTGGTGTACATGGACTCTTCGCCGCCTGCCAATCAAGCGAAATGTTTTATTTAAGTGATGAGGAAACTCAAGCACTTACCCGCTTTATCGTTGAAAAAGCAGATGGAAGAGTACCTGTAGTGGCTTCGGGTCATACTGCAACCGCATTAAGTCAGCAAAAAGAACAATTGCAGGCAATGGCGGGTACAGGTGTCGATGGCGTCATTATGATCAGTAATCGCTTAGCGCTTATTGGTGATTCAGATGATAAAGCGCTGGAAACACTGCAAGTCTTAACCAATGTGGTACCAAAAGAGATTGATTTGGGCATTTATGAATGCCCTCATCCTTACAAACGCTTGTTATCTGAAGAGATTGTAGAGTGGTGTGCGCAAAGTAATCGCTTTACTTTTATTAAAGACACCTGCTGTTCTCTACCCATGATAGAGCGTCGTTTGGCATTATCAAAAGGAACTCGCTTGCACCTTGCAAACGCCAATAGCCAAACGCTATTAGCTTCATTCCAAGCAGGATGTCAGGCATATAGCGGTGTTATGGCTAACTTCCATCCAGAGCTTTATGTTTGGCTTTATGAAAATTGGAAGGATAAACCGGAGCAGGCTGCAGTATTAGCTGATTATTTATCAACAGCAGCGATGACCGAAACACTGGATTATCCAGCATGCGCTAAATATCATCAGCGCCTGATTGGTAATTTCAGCACTCTAGTCTGCCGTTCCCGTAACAGCAGTCAGTTTGAAAACTCATTTTTCCCTTCTGCCGTCAATAGCATGACTGCATTAGGTGAAAATATGAAGAAGTGGCTTTCGTTAGATTAATTTAGGACACAGGAGTAGGAATATGCCTTTCGTGATGAAGGAAACCCAGTTTGTGCTTGATAATGCGCATTCACTTTTTAATCACTGCCATGCTTCAACGATTGTGCGTGTGCCTAACTCTGAGCGTTTGTTAACCGCTTTTTTTGCTGGCGATAAAGAAGGTAGCGGTAATACCGCTATCTGGCTGGCGCTAAAAGAGGGCGATCATTGGCAACACGCTCAACCTGTTGTTAAAAATCCGGGTGTTGCGCACTGGAATCCAGTTTTACATGTTGACCCATCAACAGGTAATATCTGGCTGTTTTATAAAACGGGTCCCGATGTACATAGTTGGACGACCCAATACGTTATCTCGAAGGATGGCGGAAATAGCTGGAGTTTACCGAGTGAATTGGTTTCTGGTGATGTAGCACCTAGAGGTCCTGTGAAAAATAAAGTGTTAGTGATGTCGAATGGCGAGTGGTTGGCACCAGGTTCGGTTGAGGATGACCAATTCTGGGATGCGTTTGTCGATATATCGAGTGACAACGGCCAACACTGGTTGCGAGTGGATATTCCGATTGAACATCATAAAGGTGGGCAAACGGAACATGAAATCTGGCAAGGTTTAAAGGATGATGCCTTATGGGAGACTGATCTACAACGTGTTTTTCAATGGGATGGCGTGATACAACCAACACTATGGGAATCCCAGCCTGGGCATGTGCATGCCATGATGCGGAGTACGCGCGGTACTATTTATCGTAGCGACTCAACGGATTATGGACGCAATTGGTGTCCGGCTTATGCAACAATATTACCAAATAATAATAGCGGCATTGATGTCGTCTCCTTCGCAGATGGTCAGCTGGCATTGGTGTATAACCCGAATTCAGGTAACTGGAGCCGTCGTTATCCCATCTCTGTCAGTCTTTCATCCGATAATGGCAGTACTTGGTCTGAACCATTCGATTTACTCGATGGGGAAGGCGAATTTTCATATCCGGCTATTGTTGCTGAAAACAATACCCTACACGTGACCTTTACTTGGAATCGAAAAAACATTGTTTATCAGCAACTAATGGCTACTCAATAAAAATGTGGAGAAAGGGTTTTATGAAAAAGAGTCTACTCGCAGCGTTGGCGATTACGATGACACTGGGCATGGGGAATGCAGTTGCCCAACAGTTAACGTATCCTACAAAAAATATTGATGTCATTATCCCGAAAAATCCGGGGGGTGGTACTGATACTTCAGCGCGTACTATTACTGAATTTGCTAAAGATGTGATGCCGGCAGGCCGTATTTTCGTGCCAGTCAATAAACCCGCTGGTAATGGTTTAACAGGGCTAATTGAAGTTGCAAATGCACGTCCAGATGGTACGAAATTAGTGATGACTACCGTTGAATTAGCAATGTTCCCACATCAAGGTAAATCACCGGTTACTTATAAAGACTTTACGCCAATTGCAACAACAATTGCCGATCCTGTGGTATTAGTTGTTAATGCCGATTCACCTTATAAAACGTTACAAGAGTTTATTGATGGTGCTAAAGCAAACCCAGGTAAGTTAAAAGTGGGTAACTCAGGTATGGGCGCAATTTTCCATCTAGCAGGTGTGAATATCGAACGTACTACAGGTACTAAATTTAATCATATTCCTTATAACGAAGGGACAGGCCCTTCAATCGCAGCATTAGTGGGTAACCATATTGATGGCGTGTTGACCACACCAGGTGCGGTTAAATCTCAGGTTGATGCGGGTATTTTACGCGTTCTTGGTGTAATGGATGAGCGTCGTTTCCCATTATTCCCAGCAGTACCAACCTTTAAAGAAGCGCTGAAATTAGATACTAACGTGAAAATGCGTGCTTGGGCCGTTTTAGCAACAACAGCAGGCGTACCAGATAACGTGAAAAATGAGTTAGTGGGTGCATTCTCTGAAGTTGTTCAAAAACCAGAGTATCAAGAAGCACTGAAAAAACAAGGTATTATGCCTGTATTTATCACTGGTGATGATGCTTACCAAATGATGAAAGAAGACCACGAGATGTATGCTGAGTTAATTTCAGCAACCCTGAAAAAATAACTTTTCTATTATTATAAACCACCCTACCTGTTACGGCAGGTAGGGTCGGGGAGATCCCGACATGACAAAAATCAATACAATCATCGGTGCGATTTCAGTGGCTTTCGGGGCACTTATTATCTATCTCTCCCGTGATATGAGCATGTTTGATGATTATGGTGTACCAGGGGAACGTTTCTGGCCTTATGGTTTAGCCATCTTATTTATTTTACTGGGGATTTTTCAATGGATCAGTATTGTGGTTGATAAAATTAAACACGTACATAAGTCTGTTGATCTAAGTTCTACTGCAGTTAAACGCGCTTATGGTTTAGGCCTCTTTATGTTGGTCTATGCCACGGGTTTGCACTTTTTTGGTTTTATTGTTCCGTCACTGCTTCTTATCCCAGTCATTATGTGGCTGATGAATGAAAGAAAACCTATTGCATTGGTTGTTATTCCCGTTGTGATGGTTGCTGCCGTTTATGTCTTCTTTGACATTATCTTTAATTCACCTCTGCCAACTTCCGTCTTTTTTGAATAAGCGGTAAAGGAGCTTTGAGATGGAAATATTAGACGCTTTAATGGTCGTTTTCACTCTGGAAACGATAACGATGATCCTGTTAGGGGTGTTCGCGGGTATTATTATCGGCGCATTACCCGGTTTAACAGTGAATATGGGTATTGCATTGCTACTCCCATTAACCTACTCCTTCCAAGGAATGACAGGAATACTTCTGTTATTAGGAATGTATTGTGGTGCCGTGTATGGTGGCTCAATTACCGCGATCTTGATTAGTACGCCGGGTACTCCCGCTTCTGCTGCAACGGTATTAGACGGTTATCCAATGGCGAAAAAAGGAGAAGCAGGACGAGCACTGGGCTTATCCACAATGGGGTCTATGTTTGGGGGGATCTTTAGTACGATTGCCTTAATTGTGATAGCCCCTCAATTGGCAAAAGTGGCGACGGGTTTCTCTGCAGCTGAGTATTTTGCACTTGCAGTATTTGGCATAAGTATTATTACCAGTGTATCATCGCAATCGATTGTGAAAGGATTAATGGGTGGCGCAATAGGGCTTGTGATTGCAACCATTGGACTTGATCCGATGACATCAGGGCCTCGTTTTACTTTTGATACCGTTTATTTAATGGGGGGTGTTTCGTTTATTCCTATTTTGGTTGGTTTGTTCGCTTTCTCTCAAGGTTTGATTAGCTTTGAAGAAGAGTACCGTGAGCGCAAACAGAAGAAGAGTGAAAAAATTAATGCGCGTATTCACCGTGTATTACCAACATGGGCTGATTTTAAACGTGTGTTACCAACGTACTTCCGCTCATCAGCCATTGGTACAACGATTGGCGCAATTCCAGGAACGGGGGGAGATATATCATCATTTATCTCTTATAACGAAGCGAAACGTTGGTCTAAACACCCTGAAGAATTTGGTCACGGTTCACCTGAAGGTGTTTCAGCGCCAGAAGCGGGTGCAAACTCAGTAACAGGTGGAACCATGGTGCCTTTAATGACCTTAGGTATCCCAGGTGATGGCGCAACTGCCATTATTATGGGGGCATTTATGGTTCAAGGATTGGCATTAGGGCCTCAGCTTTTTACTGACAATCCTGTTGAAGTAAACAGCGTTTTTATTGGTTTAATGGTGGCGAATATTTTCCTCGGTATCTTAGGTTTCTTATGTATGAAGCTCTTTGTTCGAGTGATGGATGTGCCACGTCGTGTATTAGTGCCTATTATCTTTGTATTGTGTAGTGTTGGTGCTTATTCTGTAAACCATAGCATCATTGATGTATTTGTAATGATGGGTGCGGGATTGTTAGCTTATATTATGATAAAGCTCGACTTTTCCATGTCTCCGGTGGTTATCGGGATTATTTTAGGGCCGATGGCAGAATCAAACTTACGTCGTGCTTTAATGATGTCTCAGGGGGATTTATCCATTCTCTATACACGCCCAATTACTGCGACATTTTTAGGTATTGCAATATTGACGTTGATCCTGCCAATTATTGGACCTTCGTTAAAAACAATGTGGAAGAAATGCCGAGCTAAACCTGCTCAGTAAAGGTTAACTGGCCCTCATCATTAAGATGAGGGCAACAATATCAATGATGGAATATTAATGGCAAAAACAGTTGAACAGATTGCAAATGACCTGAATTTGTCTATTACCACAGTCAGATTGGTATTAAATGGCAAAGGTGATCAATACCGGATCAGTGCAAAAACGCAAAAGAAAATAGCGGATTATGTTGAGGTATTTGGTTATACCGTTAATCATGCAGCAAGAAGCTTAAAACTTAATAAAACAGATACTTATGGATTAGTTGTCCCTCGTCTCTCTAACCCATTTTTTGCTGCTCTAGCTGAAAAGCTGGAGATGCATTGTCACCAAATTGGTTGCCAACTCACCATTAGTTGTACTTATGGTGATATCAAAAATGAAAATAAACTTGTTAAATCAATGGATGAACGCAACGTTGATGGTATTTTTATTGTTTCATCCAGCCGAAAAAATCAGTTACACCATGTTAAACATCGTCAAAAACCTCTCGTTTTCTTAGATAGAGACTTTTCTGTGAGTGATGCTATTTGTGTGGCATCAGATAACTGCGACAGTGGAGCTCAACTGACAAGAGCGATGATAAAGCAAGATGCGCCAATCCATTTTTTTGCGGGAGATGCGCTACTGCCCACCATTGCAGCGCGTTTACGAGGTTATGTACAAGCAATAAAAGGGCATTATGGCGATGATAGTCGTGTAACGGTTTCTTATGCTGAACATAATACAACTAAAGATGGTGAACAGATGATGAAACAGTATTTAGAGCAACATCAGCAAATACCGTCTCATTTTATTGCCTCATCACTGCCTATTCTTGAAGGCCTATTAAGTGTTATTCGTCAACGTGAAGGCGTTATTCCGGCATATCTTCATATTGGTACATTCGATGACCATGTGATGTTAAGTTTTTTACCTAATAATGTGTGGTCAATGAAGCAAGATGAGGCTTTATTGGTCGAAAAAGCCTTTGAAATAATGTCTGCAAAGATAGCAGGCACCGCAGTTAAATCCCCTGCATTGATAAAAACACAGCTTATCGAGCGTCTAATTTCTACCCAGTGAGTCAATTAAATTGCTTATTCGCCTCACTTTGTGAGTAATATAGCAAGATTAATTGACTCATCACTGTATAAATAAAACACAATAGGAACATTAGTCTGTTCATTTTATTGTTATTCTTTTTTTTGCTTTTATAAATGCACGCTACTCTATTGATAGCGCCTTAACAAAAATAAGGGCTCTTGATTATCTGTAATCAGAGGCTCATAATTTAAGCGAATAGTTCCATTTTATTAATATAAAAGGATATTAAAGAAAGATGAACGATGATGTTGACCGATGTCCTGAGTGTGAAGTAAGGGCATATTATACGGATGATTTTGTTCGTGTTTACCAAGCCTATTCTAATACTATTGCTCAGAGCGCAGTCGCAAACGGAACATTTGTTTCGCCCCCTTTTAGTATGACCCGTATGACGTGGGTTAAACCCTCCTTTCTTTGGATGATGTACCGCTCTGGATGGGGACGTAAAGACGCTAATCAAGCTTCTATTCTTGCAGTTGATATTACGCATGAAGGCTTTCAAGAGATGCTGACACAAGGCGTTGTAAGTCATTTTGACCCAGATCGCTATGTCAGTGCTGAAGCGTGGAAAGAGGCTTCGGAAACGAGTAATATCCGCATTCAGTGGGATCCTGAACGCGATATTTACCTCAATCGACTCAGCTACCGTACTATCCAAATTGGTTTACGAAATCAAGCAGTTGAAAAATATTGTAAAGAGTGGATTGTAAATATTACGGATATTACTGATAAGGTACATAAAATAGATGCGTGTATTGCGAATGGTGATCTCGATACTGCATACAGCCTATTGCCAGTAGAAAAACCCTATCACTTTGGTGAGTAACTCATCAGAATGTCACCCCCGCTTTATTGGCGGGGTATTGTGCCGATTTATGCCCTAACAAGCTCAGGGCGAACTCCTAGCGTATGGCAAATAGCATAGGTTAACTCTGAACGATTAAGCGTATAAAAGTGGAAATCTTTTACCCCTTCACGACTTAAGATCTTCACCATATCAATTGCAATCGAAGCACCTACCAGACTACGCGTTTCAGGATCATTATCTAATCCATCAAACATTTTATTCATCCATCCCGGAATTTTAACATTGGTTAAACCTGCAAAGCGCTTGAGCTGTTTAAAATTAGTCACCGGTAAAATTCCTGGCACAATTTCGACATCAATACCCGTTGAAACACAGCGGTCACGGAAACGCAAATAGCTTTCGACATCAAAGAAAAACTGAGTGATGGCGCGATCAGCTCCTGCATCTACTTTTCTTTTTAGATTAATTAAATCCGCTTGTGCACTTTTTGCTTCAGGGTGCACTTCAGGGTAAGCCGCTACAGAAATATCGAAATCACCCACACCTTTAAGTAAATGGACTAAATCCGTGGCATACATCTCGGGTTTTTGTGTGTTATCGGGTAAGTCTCCTCGTAAGGCGACAATATGGCGAATACCACTTTGCCAATAATCTTGTGCGATATGTTGTAGCTCTTCACGACTAGCATCAATACAGGTTAAGTGTGGTGCAGCTTCTAACCCTGTGCGTTCTTTGATCCCTTTAATAATGGAGTGCGTTCTGTCTCGTTCGCCAGAGTTTGCCCCATAAGTCACAGAAACAAAGCTGGGGTTTTAAGGTATTTAAACGCGCAAGAGATTGCCAAAGGGTATTTTCCATCTCTTCAGTACGAGGGGGAAAAAATTCAAATGAAACTTGGATCTGGCCATCTAATTCAGCAAGATTTTGGTTTAATGCTTCATGTTGGCTTGCGTGATAAAAGCTCATACCTGTACCTCATCAATCTTTTACTGTGTTGTTATTCTTATTTAAGTATTACTACTCACTTACCCATCTAACCATTTAGACGTCTAGATGTAGATTCTCTTAATTAGGTTATTTAGTCAACAATTATTCACCTTGTTTTTGATGAGGATAATTCAATCGGAATGAGAGAAAGCTTCATGTTGCAATCTGCTTTATGATAAAAACAAGCACATTAAGAGGTAAGCCTTCTGATTTTTCTTCTACAATAAAGCTAATTAATGTATTGATGAGGAGCAATATGATCACTTGTAAACGTGTTTATGATGATAAAGACGGTGAGCATGAAGGTTATCGTGTATTAGTCGATAGGCTCTGGCCAAGAGGCGTGAAAAAGACAGATTTTCATTATGATGAATGGAATAAAGGTGTTGCGCCTTCGACTGAACTGCGAAAATGGTTTCATGGCGGTGGTGGAGATTTTGCTGAATTTACGCAACGTTATACGCAAGAATTAATAGCTACACCTGAGCATTGGCAATCGCTTATTGCAATAGCTAAAGAGCAACCATTGGTATTACTTTATTCAGGCAAAGATAAGCAACAAAATAATGCAACGGTATTAAAAGCTTTTTTAGAAAAACAACTTAAATAGTCATTAACGGGTTGTATATTGATTTTCTTGCTATGAAAAAAGTAAAAAAAAGTGGCGCGGTATTCGGCGCCACAAAAATTGCTAATAAAAACATCGAACAGAGTCAGAGAATAGTTATTACTACTCTTATGAATTTTGAGTATTTTCCACTAACCATTGGCTAATACGTTGTTTTTGTTCGTCATTCAACCACATGCCGAGTTTAGTACGACGCCAAATAGCATCATCTACTTCGATAACCCATTCATGTTTCACTAAATAACGTAATTCAGCTTCATACAGATTATGGCCAAAGTTTTCGCCCATTCCTGTTAAATCAGTAACGCCTTCAAGTAGCAATTCAGTGTTGCTACCATAAGTACGCGCAAAGCGTAGCGCTAAGGCTTCTGGTAACCATGGATGACGTTGGCGAATCAAACGTGAATAACCATCACGATCACAGCCTTCTAAATTACCACCGGGTAATTGACCATTTTTAGTCCACGCTTTGCCCATGTTAGGGAAATAAGTGATTAATTTATCAACAGCATGTTCACCTAATTTACGATAAGTCGTTAATTTACCACCAAATACAGATAACAGTGGTGTTTTACCATTGTCATCATGAACATCTAATGTATAGTCACGCGTAATAGCTTGTGGTGAATCTGACTCATCATCACATAATGGACGCACACCTGAATAATCCCAAACAATATCTTCTTTCGTCAGTTGTTTCTTAAAGTGATCATTGTAGACTTTCAGTAAATACTGAATTTCATTGTCATCAATCGCCACATCTTTCGGGTCTCCTTTATATTCCACATCGGTAGTACCGATGATAGAGAATTCATCCATCCACGGAATAACAAAGACAATACGGTTATCTTCGTTTTGTAAGATATATGCTTGTGGTTCGTTATGTGCACGAGGAATGACAATATGGCTACCTTTAATTAAACGGATACCATAAGGTGATTTTAGTTTTAAACCTTCATCAAATAAGGTTTTAACCCAAGGGCCAGCCGCGTTTACTAAGGCTTTGGCTTGATAGCGAGATGTTTCACCTGTACGTAAATCTTGAGCCTCTACCATCCATAAATCATTTTCACGCCAAGCGCGGGTGACTTTCGTGCGTGTGCGCACTTCACCACCACGACGGGCGATTTCTTGCGCATTTAATACCACTAAACGTGCATCATCAACCCAGCAGTCTGAATATTCAAAACCGCGCGTTAATTCTGGTTTTAAAACAGAGTTTGCGCCAAATTTAATGCCTTTACTGCTTGGTAAACTTACGCGCTTTCCGAGGTGATCATAAAGGAATAGACCAATGCGGATCATCCAAGCTGGGCGTAAGTGTGGTTGGTGTGGCAGGCGAAAACGCATAGGAAATGCGATATGTGGTGCTAAGCGCAATAACACTTCACGTTCTGCCAGTGCTTCACTCACTAAGCGGAATTCGTAGTGTTCTAAATAACGTAAACCACCATGGATCAGTTTAGAGCTCGCGGAAGATGTCGCACTTGCTAAGTCTTGAGCTTCCAGCATAAGTACTGAAAGGCCTCGGCCAGCTGCATCCGCCGCAATTCCAGCGCCGTTTATTCCGCCGCCGATGACAATCAAGTCTTGAGTTTTCATAACATCCTCCTACGAATGCGCGAAACAATTCTTTAATGTTCGTTTTCGCTCATAATTGTAATGAAGTTTGATGAAAATGCCAACTATATAACTGATAAAAAACATAACCGCGTGATATGGATAACAATTTATTATCATATCCACATAACTTGTGTGCTTATTGGAAATAAGCAACATTGTTAATGTATTAATAGAAAAGAGAGAGAATAGAAGGGGTTAATCGAGTTTGACCGTGAGTCGATAAAAAAAGTACCTGGATAGGTACTTTTCGAGGGCGTTTATTTAATTAACATAATTCGAGTTGAACGTTGTGCTGTTCAACAATTTTTTGGATCCCTGCTGGTGGCTCTTGATCGGTAAATAAGTAATCGATCAGATTCATATTGCCTAAGTTCACCATTGCATTACGCCCAAATTTAGAATGGTCAGTGACCAACATAACACAGCGTGAGTTTTCGATAATTGCGCGTTTAGTGCGAACTTCGTGGTAATCAAACTCAAGCAATGAGCCATCCATATCAATACCACTTATCCCTAAAATACCGTAATCAAGACGGAATTGAGAGATAAAATCAAGTGTTGCTTCACCGACAATCCCCCCATCTCGTGTGCGTACTTCACCACCCGCAAGGATCAAACGAAAATCTTCTTTACCCATAAGTAACGTTGCTACATTAAGGTTGTTAGTCACTATACGGAGGTTTTTATGATTAATAAGTGCATGCGCAACGGCTTCAGGCGTTGTGCCAATATCAATAAACAGTGTTGCGCCATCAGGAATTAAACTCGCCACGCGTTGTGCAATTCGTGATTTTTCATCAGACCACATAATTTTACGATCATGATAAGCGGTATTTACTGAGCTTGACGGTAATGCAGCACCACCGTGATGGCGTTGGATTTTGTTCTTTTCCGCTAATTCATTTAAATCACGTCGGATGGTCTGTGGGCTGACTTCAAAATGCTCCACCAACTCTTCAGTGCTGACATAGCCCTGCAGGCGTACCAGTTCAATGATGGCATCATGTCGTTGCGTTTGCTTCACAGGTGTCCCCTAATGTTAAAAATATCATGTTCATTTTATTATGATCTACGAGATAATTGATGTCGATTATCCCACAAAGCCATCAATAAGCCGATAAGGAAGCCTGCAAAATGTGCAGCATTTCCAATAGAGTCACCTAAAACGCCCATATAACCTGCAATAATCCACAAAATCGAAAAGACAATTAAGCCTGTTGGAGCACCGATACCTTTTTCGGGATGACGTATTCCCGTTAAGCCAACATAGCCAATTAATGCATAAACAACACCAGATAGCCCGCCAAAGTTGGACTCTGTAAACAAGGATTGTGCCCAATTACTAAAGAGCGCAGAAACGAGCATGATCACAAATAATTTACCCGTGCCCAATTGCTGTTCTGTTTGACTTGCGAGATACCACCACATAGCAAGATTAAAGGCGATATGCATTAGTGAAAAATGAATAAATGCCGGAGTAATATAGCGCCAGACTTCAAGGTTTAAGCTCTCTTCATAAGGCCATGCTAGATATAGCATGACATTATAGTCACCAACCACTTGTTGCCAGATAAAAACCAAGATACATAAAATAATGACCAGTACGGTTAATGGGCCTGATTGTTGCACCATATTTTTTATCGAAAAAGTAGGGCGATATTTTATACCCGTATTTTGTGGATTGCCTGTTTGCCAACTTGCGGCTTGATAGCGCGGGTGAAAAGGCTCACGTAGAAACGTGTTAAGTTCTTTTTCAACCATTTCCAACTGATGTTGGTCTTCTAACCAAAGTGAGATTTGCTGATTTTCATTTTTTGCATGAATTCGCACACCTTTTGTTGCCATATAATTGACAAATAAATCAGCAGCTTGAGGGTTGGAAAGCGTAATAATGTGGATCATTGACAAAACTCATCCGTCGTTATTGCAGAGATGTTATCGCTTGTGGAAACTCTCTTTGCCATGCTTCAAAACCACCATTAATGCTATAAACGGTTTCAAAGCCCATATTAACCAGATATTGAGCCGCACCTTGACTGCTATGACCGTGATAACACATCACCATAACAGGAACATCAAAGTCAGCATCTTGTAAAAATTGATTTAGCGTTTCATTGGTGAGATGAAATGCATTTGTCGCATGACCAGCACGATAACTTTGAGGATCTCTCACATCGACTAAAACGGCCGATTGAGATACCCAAAGTTGATAGGCTTGTTCAATGCTTAGAAATTGAAACTTATCCATAATTGTCTTATTTATTATATTGTTAATTAATTTATTTGTTCTGAGCGAGAGAACGATACATTTATCATAGCGCCAAATGGGTAAAGATGACGTTACTCTTTGTAAATGATTATTTTAATACAAAAATCCCCCATGATATCCATGCAGGTGAGTATCATAGGGGATTTGATACTGAAGGATCAGTAGTAGGAGTGTTCACCACGTTGGTGTTCAGTTAAATCTTTCACACCTTTTAATTCATTAGGGAACAGGTTTAACAGTTCTTTCTCGATGCCATCTTTTAGGGTGACATCAATCATTGAACAACCGTTACAACCACCACCGAATTGTAAGATAGCATAGCCATCTTCAGTGATTTCCATCAGACTCACGCGACCCCCATGACCCGCTAATTGAGGGTTAATTTGTGATTGCAATACGTATTCAACGCGTTCAATTAACGGTGCATCAGCATCAACTTTACGCATTTTTGCGTTAGGGGCTTTTAGGGTTAATTGTGAGCCTAGTTGGTCAGTAACAAAGTCGATTTCAGCATCTTCTAAGAAAGGTGCACTGATATCATCAACATACGCAGACAGTTTCTCAAATTGAATTTCAGTATCGTTTGGTTCTACAGCATCCGGTGGGCAGTATGAAACACCACATTCAGCATTAGGTGTGCCTGGATTGATAACGAATACACGGATTTGGGTGTTGGGTTCTTGGTTAGCCAGTAGTTTGGCAAAATGCGCCTGTGCGGCATCAGTAATAGTAATCATATCGTCTTGCTCAATAGTTGACTGTTCTGGTTGGTTATCATACGCCCAATTGGCGGTTAACTACAAGGTTCGACAAATCGCCCATACCTCAACAGAGCGTGCTCCCGCACGAAATAACAAGGGTACGATAGAATTTAATGTCGCACCTGTAGTGATAACATCATCAATTAGTGCCAGATTTTTCCCTGATACCGACACTGTGTTATTTAATACAAATGCATGTTTTAAATTTTGTTGCCTTTGCTTGGCATTAAGATGCGTTTGCACCAGTGTAGCACGAGTTCTTATCAGGGTATCAGGTTGATAAGCACAATTTAGCCACTTAGCCAAAGGCTTAGCTATAGCTTCTACTTGCTCAAAGCCTCTAGACCAACGGCGATGGCGATGTGAAGGAACGCTAATAATGCTATCCGGTTTTTGCACTAGGTTTTCTCGCCGATGTGAAAGCCATCGCAATAAAAAAAGTCGTGCGAGACATAAGGCTATTTGAGGGCGAGGAGCGTATTTATAAAGGTGTAATAATTTATTTAGTGGAGGTTGATAATCTGTGACTGTCAACATCTGTTTCCATGGAGGGGGGGATTGTAAGCAACGCCCACATAAAATCATAGAATGAGAGGATGGATATAAACAGCAAGGACAACGATTTCGTTGTGTTGGTAGATGTCGAATGCAACTCGAACAAATACCTTTAGTATCATAATGTAAGGGTTGACGACATAACCAACAATATCCTGCTATTGTTATCCACATAATGAATATCCCTGTAAAAGAGAAGAGAGCATAACAATGAATAAATTGTATTGGCAGACAATCGGTGAAGGAAAAACAGATCTTGTGCTGCTGCACGGATGGGGGCTGAATGCACAGATCTGGCAATCATTAATACCGAGATTAACCTCGCATTTTACACTTCATCTCGTTGATTTACCGGGTTATGGTCGTAGCCAAGGTTTTCCTGCTCTTACATTAAAGGAGATGGCAGAAATTGTTTTTGCAAAAGCCCCTGATAATGCAATTTGGTTAGGATGGTCTTTAGGCGGATTAGTTGCTAGTCGTGTTGTTTTAGATAACCCCAACAATGTGCAAGCATTGATCACAGTGGCTTCTTCACCTTGCTTTGGTGCTCATGAGGATTGGCCGGGTATCAAACCTGAGGTTTTGAAAGGATTTGAACAGCAACTAAATGAGAATTTTCATCGCACAGTTGAGCGCTTTTTAGCGTTGCAAACATTGGGCACACAAAGTGCCCGTGAAGATATGAAAGCATTAAAATCAGTGGTATTAGAGCAACCACTCCCTTCTGTTGAGGTGCTTAATGGTGGATTAGAAATTCTGCGTACTGAGGATTTACGAGAAGAATTGAAAACGTTGAGTTGTCCTTTTATCCGTTTTTACGGTTATTTAGACGGTTTAGTTCCTCGAAAAGTGGCCGGATTATTAGATACTCTTTATCTACATTCACCTTCTGTTATTTTCCGTAATGCGGCTCATGCACCGTTTATTTCACATCCTGATGAATTTACTCAAGCGTTAATTGAGGCTTGTGAAATAGCATCATAGTTATCACCCAAAACTGCCCATACTTGAGGGCAGTTTTGAGAGTTTATAACTCTATATTTTCAATGTGGTTTTCGACACTATAAGATGTTTCACAAATCGGTGGATTTTTAATAGTGTCAAAAACAGGGCAAGTACGTTCAATAAAAGCGATAAATGCGGCGATCTCTTCTTCACTATTATCAGCTTGAATAAAAAAGTGCGTCGTAATTTTACTAAAGCCGATTTTGGCTTCTTTATTTTTTCCCGTAAAACCATCGGTATCTAATTCGCCTTTAACTTCAATGCGAATATCGTTGAGATTAATTTTATGCATACGCGCAAAGCTTTTGGCGACAATTCCCTTACAAGCACCTAATGTACCTAATAATGCTTCAACAGGATTCATTGCACTGTCTTTTCCACCTAATGACAAAGGTTCATCAAGTAAAAATTGAAACTGGCGTGATGCACATTGCATCTGTAATCCACCTTGTTTGCCGGTCGTAATAGTCGATGAAAATTCAGTTATTGGCATAATTTCATATTCTTATAGAGTGAAGTAACAATAGACGTCTTTACGTCTATATCTAAAGAATTATGCCGTGATAGTTAGGAAAGTAAATCATTAAATAGGAAGATGAAAATGATTCATCTTAAGCATTAGATAAAAACCCCTACATAAAGTAAGGGTTTTTATGATGGAATTTATCAATTTGTTAGGTTAATTGATAAAGTTTTGCCTGGCAGGCAGTGGCTTCAGGGCAATGTTTGCAACTGCCTGTAAAGCACTCTTCTACATCGACTTCTTGAAGCTTACCCATCAATGTGAGCCGTTCTAGCATTGCTTGTACCAAAGGTTCAGGCATATTGAGTTGATGGCTGATAAGACGGGCATCGGCTCGACCATTAAGGGCGATACAATCACGGACTTCTATCAAACTGGCCATCTTACTTTTCCTTTGCTACTTAGTGACAACTACCTTTTGAACAACATTGTTTAGCCAATGAAGGCTTATTGCTTAAGTTAATTGTTAGACGACTACGCGCATTACGCAACAAGATAAATAGAATTAAGTTAAAGATCACCACGGCAGCAATGGTTATGCCACTACTTTGCGGATGCTCACTAAAGGTTGCTACTTGATAGAACAGTGCTGCCAGTGAGTAAGCAATATTTAATCCCCAAAGAATAGAGAAGGTCATCCAGCCACGGCTTGTTTCACGAGCAATCGCACCCATTACTGAAACACAAGGTACATACAGTAAAACAAAGATTAAGTAGCTGTATGCGGCAATGCCGGAGCCAAATTTAGCACCCATGGTACCCATAGTGCCGGTATCCATTTCACCATCACCTTTACTTGCTTCAATTGGATTAGAAAGTGCAGCTAGGGTAAAGGTCTCTTTTAAGCTATCCCATGTTTCACCAAAGGCGTCACCAATTTCACCCCAGAGATCGAATTCTTCAGGATCAAAAGGCTCGTTCACAATGCTTTCTGCGGTATAAAGGGTATTTAATGTTCCCACAACCACTTCTTTTGCCATTGCCCCTGTGACTAAACCTACAGTGGCTTGCCAGTTATCATTATGAACACCAATAGGTTGCAATAATGGCGTGATCACTTTACTGACCGATGCTAATGCAGAGTCATTGATGTTATCTGCGGGTTTACCTGAAAAGGTAAAGCTATTTAATGCACCAATAAACATACTGGCAATAATAATGACTTTACCTGCACGTACCACGAAGCCTTTTAAACGTTGCCAAGTTTGTATCAATAATGTTTTTAGGTGTGGAACGTGATAAACCGGCAGTTCCATCACGAAAGGTGATGCTTCACCACGCATAATGGTGTGCTTTAGCAACAATCCGGTAAGAATAGCGACAACAATACCCAGAAGGTAAAGTGAGAAGACGACACTGGCACCATTTTTACCAAAGAAGGCGGCAGCAAATACTGCGAAAATGGCCAAACGTGCACCACAAGACATAAACGGTGCCATTAATACCGTGATCAATCGTTCTCTTGGGGCATCGAGGGTACGCGCACCCATAATAGACGGTACGTTACAACCAAAGCCAACAATTAGTGGTACGAATGATTTACCGGGTAGACCCAAAGCCTGCATCAATCTATCCATAACAAATGCGGCGCGAGCCATATAACCTGAATCTTCAAGGATGGATAAGAAGAGATACATCATCCCGATCTGTGGCACGAGTGGAAGAACGGTATTAATACCACCACCAACACCTTGCGCAAGGAAAATGGTTAACCATTCTGGGAAATTAAAGGTTGCGCCAATCCATTGGATACCATGGATAAAGATCGCTTCAGAACCACCTTCGAAAGCGGGTTGCAATGCACCACCAATGTTAATTGCCAAAACGAACATTAAATACATAACAAACAGGAAGATAGGCACACCTAACCAACGGTTTAATATCACTTTATCGATATTTTGTGTCAGGATATTCGGCTTAATGGACTCCATATTAATCACAGTATGACAGATGCGCTCAATATTTTGATAACGGGCATCCGCAATGACTAATTCTGGCTCATTATTATGTTCGTCTTGAATGCGTTGACGAATTGCTTTGATATCTTCTTTGGTAATTTGAGCGCGCTGATGGGTATAGATATCCCCTTCTAAACACTGTAATGACATCCAACGACGTTGTTGTAAATTGAATTCATCGTGATTAATTTTTTCAGCGAGTGCCTCAACTTCATTTAATAACCATAGAGGATAAGAAGTCAGTAATTCCTGTGGTTTTTTCTTTTCAGCAGGGAAAGCATCAATCGCGTCTTTGAGTTTATCCATGCCTGATGCTTTGGTTGAAACCATAGGAATAACCGGACAACCCAGTTGAGCAGATAGGGCTTTGATATCAATTTGCATATCTTGGTGTTGTGCAATATCAAGCATGTTTAATGCCACAATGCAGGGAATGCCTAACTCAAGTAGTTGCAATGTCAAATAAAGATTACGTTCGAGATTAGATGCATCAACAACATTAATCAGCATGTCTGCTTCATTACTTAAAATGAAATGACAGGCAATTTGTTCATCAAGTGATGTTTGTTCTGAAATAGTGGTTAATGAGTAAGTGCCGGGTAAGTCGACAAGTTCAATTTTATGATTTGCTGTTGTAAAACGACCAACTTTGCGTTCGACCGTCACACCCGCCCAGTTACCCACGCGCTGGCGAGAGCCTGTTAGCTGATTAAAAAGTGTTGTTTTACCAGCATTGGGGTTGCCGATAAGGCCTATAGTGAGAGGAGTCATAATAGTGATGCCAATAGTTGTCTTGCCTGGTTGAATGAGAGATAACGATTATTTTTCGCTATGAACCACTTCGCTAAGGTTAATAAGTGCGAGATCTTTTTTTCTCAAAATAAGGGACACTCGGTGTGTTTCTATTTGAATAGGATCACCCAGTGGCGCGATACGAATAACGTTAAACACAGCGCCAGGCAACATACCTAAAGATAACAACTTCTGTCTGTATGCAGGACTAATCTGAGGTGAGTAGCTCAAGATTTTATAACTGTGATTTGGGATCAGTGACATAAATCGTTCTTCCACGAATATTGATACAAAAAATAATGATACTGATAATTATTAACGTATATAAAAATTCACATAATAAGAGTCAGGTTAATTATAATAAATATTTTTAATGCTAATGAGAATTATAATTATCCTTATTGGGTATAATTTAGCCTACTCTAGGCTGTTCTGCACTTGATTTAAATCAACCAGAGAAAAGATATTGGGAGGAAATTAGGCTGTTTGATTCATCTGTTACTAGACAAAAACAAAATGTGAAGAGTTGAAATGTCAATGTAGCAACAAAATAACAATCAATTAATGATGTTAACGGGTTACAAGATGAACGTAGATTTCATAGGAAGTAGAAAAGCGAGTCTCTCGTTATTTTAAATGAGGTACTCGCATTAGAATGGCGAAATCGTTAGCTAATTAGTGCGTTTGCTGATGGCTAAAAAGTTGGTAAATATTGTTTGGGGTATAACTATTCTCTTCATAGGAAACCATCCAGTCAGTCATTAAGTCTGTATTAATGGGATAGATTTCACCTTCTTGCATCTCTTCAACATAAAATGGCACATTGAGTAGTTTGGCATAAATGGTATCTCCATCACGAGATTGTGGTACAAACCACATATGCTCTAGCTCTTTTTCTTCCCCTTCACCATAAGGAATACCGAACTTGATCATAAACTGCCAAGGGTTTCGGTCTCTTCAGGTTTGTCTTTTCCTAATAACTTAGAGAGGAAACCACTTTTTTTCTCAACAGGCGGTTGATTGTAGTTATCAAACATAGAAACGAAGTATTCCCAGCGTCGCTTGGCTTTTTCAGACATCTCGTAGGTTTCTTCATTACTGCGCAGTAGCATCATCGCTTGTTGTTCTTCATAACCTCTAAAGAAGGTTTCTAAAACTGGGTTTTCTTCATTGGTTCTAAATAGCATGGAAGATGGATGTTGATGATATTCATCACGATCGGCTAAATCACCCAAGAAAATACCATTTGGTGCCCCTTCGATGTCGTAACGCATCTCTTCTAAAGGTCTAAGGCTATCAAGAGGCGTCGATTGATTGACATGGCGGATACCCTCTTCAAAAGGTAAGGCAACAAGGTATTCTAATCCTGAAGATGTTTGTCCACAAAGCATTGGCTCTGCAAATTCAATCTGGCGATGATTGATACTGTTATTGACAAAACAACGGAAAAGATCGGGAATGCCGTAGTAAGATTCCAGCATACTTGGGATCACTAAATCAACTTCAGTTAAGCCACAACGCGCTAATCCATGAGTATGGAACCAGAACATGGTGGGTGGATCGTTTTCTGTATCATAAACAGCATGAATAACATACAGACTTTCTACTTCGGGATAAAGATCGGGTGTTTCTAGTTGGAAGCGGATCCATTCTGGTGTTAAGGCTTTACCTGCTGCGGATTCATCTAATGCCAAAACCATTTCAGGCGCGATAATGTTTAGAAAATTCAGTTGATGGCGGTAACTTGCTAAAGGATGTAACGTCTCAGTAAAGAGTGTTTCTAATAATAAATCTTGGGTTGTGGCATTCGCGTGCGCTAAGCGTTGTGGTGTGAGTTCATCTGTTGAATACATTGGACGTATTTCATAATTTTCATCGCGAGGGTAAAGGCAGACAAAAAAATGTAATTCAGCATCACCATGTTGGCAACGATAAAAAAAACCATCATCAATATTTTCACTCAAATAATTGATTTCACCGTCAGTATAATCCGTTTGTTCTTCTAGGCGTTGTTCAATAAGCGCATAGTTTAGTGGCTGGGCAGGGAAAGCCACTATACGAGAGGGCACTTTTTCTCCTTGCCCGGCTGCGATATCTAAGTACTGCTGTCTGTTATCCATATTTTTTATCACTCGTATATAAAAGATAGAAAAATAGGATATCAGGGATAACAAAAGAGGAATAGATAGAGTTATCTGAGCTTGAGAGGGGTATTTAACCTATCGTTGATGATATGAGAGCATGAAAAGTAGAGAAGGGGTGTCTTGATAAAAAACAACAGATATCAATAAATTATTGATATCTGTTGGATATAAGGTAATTAAGGCGAATGATTAGCCTTTTGATTATTTACCTTTCAGTAATTGCATGATGTCTTCTGTTTTTTCTTCATCGTCATCATCTTCAAACTCAATACCCAGTTCAACCATTAATTCGTCAATACGATCAAGGGTTTTTTCAGTATAAGCCTGTTCTTCAGCGTTAAGTTTTTTCACCGTTTTCAAGACGAGATAGTAATTCATCTAAACGTGCATCGTTTTCTAACAAGTCTAATTCTTGTTCTGGTGTTAAACGAACAGGTTCTACTTTGGCTGGCGCAGGTTTTTTCTTCGCAACTTTTGGTGCATCACCCACAATTAGAGGGATGGGTTTTTTGCTACCAATGCGTGGATCTTTCGGCGCTGTATTTTTAGCTTGCTGTTTATTTTCCGCTTCCTGCTGACGGTTACCGGCAGGATTGCCACGGTGTTTCTTTTGACGTTTACGTTCACGTCCTTCCGCGTTCAGCTCTTCACGTGATTTTTTACGTGTTTTAGCTGTGGCGGGCTTTCTTTTAATCATATTCATAATGGTAACTCGATAGTGATCTTCTTGGTTGCGCAATCTATCAGAAACAAATTTTCAATAAAAGCGCAAATTTAAGACAATTTAATTTTTGCTCACGTACAATGTGCGGTTCATTTCACTATACTTTACGGTATTGTGACTTTCTCTAATGATAAAACTAAATTAATCAACTTAACTTTCTATTTATTATGACATTATCATCTGCGCAATTGCGTAAACCAGTATATTGGTGGGTTATTGGCTATGCGACACTCTGGATCTTAGTCAGCTATCTCTTTGATCCTACGGTACCTTATGATGCCGTAGAAGCGGTCAATTGGGGAACCAATGGGGGCTGGGGCTCTCCTAAAAATCCTTGGTTTGTAGGTTTTATAATGTCACCTGCTATTTATGGCGGTGTCGATTTTAGCTTTTATTGGTATTTTATCCACTTTATTGTGATTGCCATTGGGTTATTGGGCGTTTGGAATTTAGCTTATAAATTGACACGCAACATTAATCTAGCATGGTTTGCTATGTTAGGGCTTAATTTATCTGGCATTATCAATTTTGATATTATCCCTTATAACGATAACTATATTCTAGTCGGTTGCTGGGCTTGGGCACTTTATTTTTTCCTTTGCGCAATTAATGACAATCAAAAATATTGGATTGGCTTTGCCATTGTTATGGGCATTGCCACTATGGGAAAATATTCATCACTAGCTTTTATGGGCTCTGTCTTTTTATTGAGTCTATTTGTACCTAAAGTGCGAGTGAGTTATCGGTCACCTTATTTTTATGTGGCTATTGCGATTTGGCTTGCTTTTGTTATCCCTAATTTTATTTGGTTATGGCAAACCGATTTTGCTGCATTTAAATGGGTCGATTCTCAAATAGAAAGCCGTTTTAATTTGCGTACGACTCGTGCAGCATTGACAGTTTTTTATCCCGTTATTTTGATGTGGGGAATATTGCGCCTTTATGGTGGTCGATTAAGTTGGTCTGCATCTCAAGATAGTCAATTGCTGAATTTTATTTTGTTATTTCCATTAGCGATTATTTTTACTTGGTTTAGCTTTCATGAAGGTGGTCGTATCACTGAGTGGTTACAGCCATTTGTGTCGATAGCGACGGCGCTTTTTGTGGGTTCAATCAGTGTCATGCCTAAGCGCTCATTGCGTGGTGTATTGTATGGTTTAGGTGTTTTTGGCATGTTAGTTGTTTCTGGCTATACCGTCGTACAAGCTGCTAATGTGCGTAATGCGGGTCAAAAGTTTATTGGTATCAAAACATTTGTGCAAGATGTTGAGCAAGCTTGGCATCAACATTATCACACGCCATTAGCGTATGTGGGAGGCGAATATATGCATGAATGGGTGACTTTTTATGGTAAAGATAGGCCTCTATCTTCGCAACCGTGGATATTAGAAGAGAATGTACAACCACCTAATATCTATAATCGTTATATCACGCTTCAACAATTAGAAGAAAAAGGCGTCGTATTGATCAGCGAAGTCGGCTATTACTGTGAAAAAGCCTCTTTTGATAAAGGATTAAAGTACTGGCCGAGTTTAAAAATAGCTGATACTCAAGAGATAATGTTTCGTGCTGAGCCAAATGCTATTGCAGAGCCCGTTTGTATTGCATTTGTGGCTCCAAACACTCATAAGGAAAAGTAGAAAATGCGTTATGCTGATATTCAGGTTGAAACCCCTAGATTGATTTTGCGTCCCTTTGAAATGGGTGATGCTGAAGATTGGTTTAATATTATGCGTTCACCTGAAGTCACACGTTACTGGAGCCACCTTCCTTGGCAATCACTTCAAGAAGCGCAACAAGATATCATTCAAGATATTACGCATATGGAAAGAAAAGAGTATCTGCGTTTAGCGGTGATAGACAAAGAGACAAATGCATTAATGGGGATGTGTGTTTTCTTTAATCATTATCCGAGTTCTCGACGAGGGGAGGTTGGGTATTGCCTTGATATGGCTTATCAAGGCAAAGGGATCATGAAGGAAGCCATGGTCGCATTTATTGATTATCTTCAAACACATTTAGCGGTTCGTCGTTTAGAAGCGGATATTCATCCTGATAATAAGGCATCAGCTGCTTTATTAGCGAAATTGGGTTTTGAACAAGAAGGGTATCTTAAACAGCGTTGGGTAGTAGGTGATGAAGTATCAGACTCTGCTATTTTTGGGTTATTATTGCCGTCAAAAGCGTAATTATTATGCTGTTAAACAGCACAAGTGACAGATAACACTTGTGCTTTTTTATTATTTTGACAGAAAAGAAGCTTGGTTTTGTAAACTTAAGGCCTGATTCACTGAGAAAATTTCCCCACGCACTTCTGGAATACCAAAAGATTTTAAACGGGTACGGTGTTTCTCTAGATAAGCGAGAGCCTCTTCTTTCGAAGTAAAAAGGTAAATACCACCTGCTTTTTGTGTCTCTTTATTTTCAGTCCAAATTTTCCAAATAAAACCGGGCTCTTGGTTAATTGATGAAGATAATGTATCCATAGTTTGTGTCATTTCATCACCAAAAGGGCCCTGATAAGGGAAATCGACTTGTAGAAGAACGTGCATGATCACCTCTTTTCTTATAAAAAACGGCACTTATCTGTGCCGTTTTGTTCGTTATTATGATTACTCTGATTTATTGAATATTAAAATAAAGAATTTAAATCAATAACATGAGTATCAATCAGTAATATTTTTAAAATAAACAGCAGTGAAACAATCACAACACACAGGTTAATTTCTTTCCAGCGGAAAGTCCCTACTTTCATTACACAATAAGCAATGAAGCCAAGCGCGATACCTTCGGTGATTGAGAAACTAAATGGCATCATGACTGCAGTGATAAAGGCAGGCACGGATTCTGTTAAATCATCCCATTTCACGCGTGTAAGGCTTGAGGTCATTAATACACCCACATAAATTAATGCACCAGCCGTTGCGTAGCTTGGCACCATACCTGCAAGTGGTGATAAGAAAATAGCAAGTAAGAAAAGAATACCCACAACAACCGCAGTTAAACCGGTACGTCCACCGACTGAAACCCCTGAAGTACTTTCAATAAAGGCAGTAACAGAAGATGTTCCCATTGCAGAGCCTGCAACAGAACTTAAGCTATCGACGTATAACGCTTGTTTCATTCGTGGAAACTTGCCTTTCTCATCCGTTAAGCCTGCTTTATCTGTCACACCAATTAATGTGCCAGAAGAGTCAAATAAGTTAACCAACATAAAGGCAAAAATAACGCCAGAAAGACCAATATCTAACGCACCAACAATATCCACTTTACCGACTACAGTGGTGATAGACGGTGGCATAGCAAAGATACCTTGATATTGTACATCACCTAAAATAAGGCCAATAACGGTAGTGATAACAATAGAAATAAGGATGGCTGCATGAATATTACGTGCGGCAAGAATGGCAATAATAAAGAAGCCTAAAGCACCTAATAACACATTATGAGAAGCAAAATTACCGATAGTGACGATGGTATCGTTGTTAGGAATAATAATACCGGAATTTTTTAAGCCCATCATGGCGATAAAAAGACCGATACCGCTAGTAATCCCCACTCGAAGATTCAGTGGAATATGGGCGATTATCCAGTAACGAATACGAAAAAGGGTCAGTAAAAATAGACCTACAGCCCCCCAGAAAATCGCCCCCATAGCGACTTCCCATGAATACCCCATTGCGCCAACAACCACAAAGGCAAAGAAGGCGTTTAGGCCCATCGCGGGTGCAACGGCAATAGGTAAATTTGCTACTAATCCCATTAAAATACTGCCGAAAGCCGCAATTAAGCAGGTCGTCACGAAGACGGCTTTGATATCCATATTGGCAGCTGCAAGGATTTGAGGGTTAACGAAGATAATATAAACCATCGTTAAGAAAGTCGTGATACCCGCAATCAGTTCGGTGCGAGCGTTTGTGCCGTGTTCTTGTAGCTTAAACAGGCGTTGGAGCAAACCCTGTGAATCAGAATTTGGTGATGACATGCTCATAGACAAAAGATCCCAAAAAAAATGTTTTTCGCTTTATCCTACACAAATAAAACAATAACTGCACCTAAAAAAAGTAATCGATTGCGTCAATGAGAAATAAAATACGGATAAGAGAGGAAAGGTTCAATGAAAAATGTATTGTCATTAAAATATAAGAATAAGTGTGAAACTTATTGTTAAAAAGGATCTCGTAGTTTTGATGTTTTATATTAAATATTTTAGAAATATATTCTAAAATAAACATCAATTGATAATAGGTTGTTTTAATTTTCGGATGAAAATAGGTATGTATTTTGATTAAAAAAATCTTTGTTTTTTAAACTTAAATGTTAAGGTATATTAATGATTATATGTGGTGTTTATTTTTATTTCTTTGAATAAAAGAAAAAAGGAGTAGGGAAAATGGATGTGGAGTAATGAGCAGAAGAAATAGAGTTAACTAAAGGATTATCACTGCATAATACTTTCGATGGTAAGCCAACTTATTGGGAGCGAGATGAGTATAAATATGTAGAACTAAGGCGACAACTTAGTGAAAATGAAGAAATTTATGCATTATTAACCGCTGAGGAAGGAGCTTATTTTCTTTATGTTTTAACAGACCCAAATCCCTATAAACGATGGAAAAATACAATTTTTGGTTATACGGATTTTATGTCAAATTTTGCAGGTAATATCAATGATAGTTTAGTAGTTATTAAACTTATTGTAGAGTTAAAAAATATTGGTACTGTTGCAACTGAATATGTTGGCAAAGATGGTAATAGGTATATAAATCTTTCTGGAGAACCTTCTGTTAGAAAATATCTGAATGCAACACGTTATTTAATTAACGATAAAAAATATTAGCATTTGGTATCAGGTGTTCTTTTCATTATTTTTTCTATAGGAATGTATCTCTCTATAGAAAGTTATATTAATTATTTTTCTCTTGCTGAAAAAATTAGATTTTCATTTAAACATCGGATTTTTTTATTTATTATACCTACTATATTTTATTTTCTTTATTTATTGGTTTCTGTTGCTATAAAAAATAGACCAATGGAAGGAAGTCAAAATTTAATGGTTTTTTTTCATTGTTTTTATTTTGGGTGCATTTTTTAGCTTTTTCTTTTCTAACTATGTTGAAAGAGATCTACTTTCTCAAGGTTATTTTATCTATAAAAAAACAATTTTACAGAATCTAATCTTTATGTTAGATCGCTAAAAATGTGTCATTAATGTTATTACTCTGACAATTAGTTATGTATGTTATTTAATAGATAAATTACATTATCAAAGCTATGCTGTTAATAGCATAGCTTTTGATTTTATTTATAATACGTTATCTTTACTAATACTATAGGAGGAGGTGTTTGCAGATAAATGGCTCCATGCAATAGATTGATATTTCAATTGTATTCTTTCATAAGGCATCGATTCGTGATCATTTACTGAGTTAGGATACACACAGGAAATATCAATAATTGACGCTTCTGTTAACTTAATCTCATAGAACTTTTCAAGTTGACCATTTGCTGAAGTTCTAAAAAAAGTAAATTTAGCTTTTAATACTTCATTACTATCAATTGCTGCTACAAGTAATGGGGATGCTTTATCTATTGGTTTTACAATCTGAACAGGTTGAGGAGATGTATTCTGATTACGTGTTATTGAATGATTTAAACTAAGAACTTGAATTTCATCTTCGTGACCTTTTTGATAACGGTTACCGATGGAATCTTGCGTTGAGCAACCTGACGAAATTAAGCCGTGCTTAGATCCTTCTAAGGTTAAATAAATTAAATGAGACATCATCTATCCTTTAATTTTTAATCTAGTTTAAATATCTTTTATTGGGACTGAATAAAATACTAGTTTATTAATTTTTATTCAGTATATAGTGTAATAAAAAAAGAGTTAAACAAATAGGATAAATAAAATAAGATTTTATTTATATTAACTTTTCTTTATTTTAATTAAATTTAACGTGTGTTTAATTGGCTATTTTAATCAGGACATTATTATAATTTGTTTATTTTTATATTGTTATCCGAATATAATAACTAGGCTAAATTACTTTAGCCTAGTTATATTATTAGCCTAAACTTTTTTCAGTAAAATATTTTTTTCTAAACGGCAACACCATCTGCCAAAAAGGGCGCTTTTCTTTTTGTGTTGAAAATAATTTAGCCACTCTATTGGCAATAATTTCTAATGAGAAACAGAGAATAAAATAAATAAATGCAACGAACAGAAAGACTTCCATTGGATAAACCATGCTACGGTTATTAACTTGTGTTGCTAAGAACGAAAGTTCACCTACACCCACCACATAAGCTAATGAAGTATCTTTAATTAAGGCTATCCATTGATTAATAAATGAAGGCACCATCATGCGTAATGCTTGCGGCAATACGATATGCCATAGCACTTGCCAGCGATTAAAGCCTAACGATAACCCTGCCTGCCATTGTCCTTTTCCAATCGCTAAAATACCTGCTTTAACGCCATGCGCAATATAAGACGATGTAATTAAAGTCAATGCACAAATTACGGTGGTGATTTCAGGTATTTCCATCCCCAATACAACGGGCAATAAAAAATAGACCCAAAATATCAACATAATGACAGGAATAGCGCGGAAAAAACCTAAAAAAGCTGCGAAAAGGTTAACCCAGATACCTCTGAGCATAGCCAAAGCAATGCCACCTAATGTACCCAAAATAATTGATGCAATACCTGCAATGATACTGATAAAGACGGTCAGTGTAGCACCTTCTAAAGGTCCATCAGGATAAGCACCAAAGAGTAAGTACTGCCAGTTATCAGCAATAACAGTAAAATCCATCTTAATATCCTTGTGCTAATTTACGTTGCTGATGCCATTGTCCCCAAGCTTCCATCAATGCGATTGCTGCAATATAGAGAACCGTTGCAACACCAAAGGCTTCAAAGGTACGTAGTGATTCTGTTTCGACTTGTCTTGATGCGTAAGAAAGCTCTGCAACACCAATAGCCATAGTCAGTGATGAGTTTTTTATCACATTCATGTATTGACCTAGCAAAGAGGGTAGAGCAATACGAAAGGCTTGAGGTAGGAGCACATAACGCATAGATTGCCATTGTGTTAAACCTAATGCCAAAGAAGCATATTTTTGCCCTTGTTTAACGCCTTGAATACCGGCTCTTAGCTCTTCGGCAATAAATGGCGTTGAATAAAATGTCAGACCCACAATGCCCGCTAAAAATTCAAAAGAAGGCCAAGAAAGCGTTACACCTAAAAATGCAATCTCATGAGGCGTGTTTAGCCATATCATGGCGCTTAGTGGCAGAATTTCTCCGGATGCGAAATACCAAAAGAACAACTGCACTAACAGTGGAGTATTACGAAATAGCGATATATAAGCCGTGGCTAACCAGCGTAATGATGCAAAAGTGCTATCTCTTGCAGCACTAAGGGCAAAGCTCATTAATGTTGCAATGACAATAGTCCAAAAAGAGATAAGCAAGGTGATTAAAAAACCACTCCAAAGCCAACTTAAATAGTGTGGCTCAAGAAGGTAATGTGATAGAAATTGCTCAAACATATAATAGGCCTATTGTAGACACCAAACCCCGCAAAAGCGGGGTAGGTGTTTTAGTAAAGGAATAACTTTATTTTGATGAAAGAAGAAAGTTATTACGCTTTAAAGATTAAGATTGTGGTGTTTGCTCGGATAATGGCGCAAATTTAAAGTCCCCACGAGGTTGAGCTGATTTTGTTTCAGGGCCAAACCAACGATTGTAGATCTCGTCTGCTTTACCTTCTTTTTCCAATCTTAATAGGGTGTTATTGATTTCGTTAATTAAGCGCTCTTCACCTTTAGCTGCTGCAACTGCTTGGTATTCACGGGTGATACTAAATGATGACACCTCAAAATCTGCTTTTATGGCATCAGGAAGATTTGCTAATAAGCCGACTAATTTTGCATCATCTTGTGTGATGGCTTGTACATTACCGTTACGTAATGCAGCGAAAGCCAGTGGTGTATCGTCATAAGAGATAACTTTGGTGTCAGGATAGCGTTCACGTAATGTGATTTCTTGAACAGTACCTTTATCTGCACCAATACGCAGTGAGTGAATTTGTTCTGGGTTAGTTAAAACCCCTTTACGTGCAATAAATTTTTGTCCGGTTGCAAAGTAAGGAACAGAGAAGTCAACTTGCTTAGCGCGTTCATCGGTAATGGTGAAGTTAGCTGCGATTAAATCGACTTTCTTAGAGCTTAACAGTGGAATACGGTTTGCTGGGTTTGTTGGACGCAGTTCCAGTTTTACACCTAGATCTTTGGCTATTTCATTAGCGATATCCGCATCATAACCTGCGAGCTTTTTGGTTTGAGGATCAATAAACCCAAAAGGAGGATTGCTGTCAAAAATAGCGATACGTACTACACCTGCTTTTTTTATATCATCAAGTTTATCTGCTTTTGCAATACCAGAGAAAAGCACAGAGCCTGCAATTAATGCGGTTGCCAAAACACGTAGTTTCATTATTCACCCCAAAGAAAAGAATTATCATCGTTATATTGGGTATCACGCTATCAAGTTGATTTAAGTTCATAAAATAATAAAAATTGATATGAATATGCTTTTAAGGAATAAGATGAGGAAAAGTGTTGAGCTAGAGTAGGATCAAGTTATAAAAGAATAAAAAAAACAGCGACATAAGCGTCGCTGTTTGTAAGAGATAAAAAATGAGAGAGACATTTATTTAGTGGTATTGCTGTCATCACTTTGTGTTAGCATTTTTTCTACTTGGTCGCCTCCTAAGTGGCGGAAATCATGACCTTTTACGTAATAGAAAATAAACTCACAAATGTTCTGACAACGGTCACCAATACGCTCAATAGAACGTGCACAAAATAGAGCTGTGAGTACACTAGGAATGGTACGAGGATCTTCCATCATATAAGTCATTAATTGACGAACAATACCTTCATACTCGTTATCAATTTTAGCGTCTTCACGATAGATACGTACTGCTTCATCTAAATCCATACGGGCAAAGGCATCTAAAACATCATGAAGCATTTGTATCGCATGTTGGCCTAAAGACTCTAAGCTTACTAACAGCGGTTGATGTTGATGTGAAAACTTTTCAAGTGCTGTTTTGCAGATTTTTTCAGCAACATCACCAATACGCTCTAGTTCAGCGATCGTTTTTGAAATCGCCATAATTAAACGTAAGTCACTTGCAGTTGGCTGACGTTTAGCAATAATTCGCATACACGCATCATCAATGGCTACTTCCATCATATTGACGTTATGGTCACCTTGAATGACTTCATTCGCTAATGCTTGGTCTTGATTATGCATTGCCATAACGGCTTTTTTTAGTTGCTCTTCAACAAGCCCCCCCATAACCATCAGCTCAGTGCGGATATGCTCTAACTCAGCATTAAATTGACCAGAAATATGCTTATTGTGATTTAAATTATCCATTAATTGCCTCGTTATCAGCCATAACGCCCAGTGATGTAATCTTCAGTTTGCTTTTTCGCAGGACGCGTAAATAACGTATCCGTATCGCTAAACTCAATTAATTCGCCTAAATACATAAATGCAGTGTAATCAGAACAACGTGCTGCTTGTTGCATGTTGTGCGTCACGATAACCACGGTATATTCTGATTTGAGCTCACTGATAAGCTCTTCAATACGACCCGTCGAAATTGGATCAAGCGCTGAACAAGGCTCATCAAGTAATAAAACCTCAGGGCGAATAGCGATACCGCGTGCTATACATAAACGCTGTTGTTGACCGCCAGAGAGACTATATCCACTCTGATGTAATTTATCTTTGGTTTCGTTCCATAATGCGGCTTTAGTCAAAGCCCACTGAACACGTTCATCCATATCAGCGCGAGACAATTTTTCGAATAAACGTACACCAAAAGCGATATTGTCATAAATTGACATCGGGAAAGGTGTTGGTTTTTGGAACACCATACCAACTTTGGCACGTAATAGCGCGATATCTTGCTTATCAGTCAAGATATTGTTGCCATCTAGCAAAATTTCGCCTTCTGCACGCTGTTCGCCGTAAAGCTCATACATTTTATTAAAAGTACGCAGTAAGGTGGATTTGCCACAACCAGAAGGCCCGATAAAGGCTGTCACCTTATTTTTGGCAATATCTAAAGAGATATTTTTCAGCGCATGAAATTTACCGTAATAGAAGTTCAAGTCGCGAACTTGGATTTTATTTCCTGCGTTATCATTAGCCATAATCATTCAACGTTCTCTCTTGCTTAACTTTCTGCGTTAACCGTGCTTGCGTTTAGCAAATAGCACGCGCGCGATAATATTGATAAATAGAACACAGAGGGTGATAAGTAATACGCCAGCCCAGGCAAGCTCTTGCCATTCTGCGAAAGGACTCATGGCGAACTTAAAGATAGTCACTGGTAAGTTAGCTATCGGTTCGTTTAAGTCTGTGCTCCAGAATTGATTTGATAGTGAAGTAAATAACAGTGGCGCAGTTTCGCCTGCGATACGTGCAATCGCTAATAATACACCTGTGATAATGCCTGATACTGAGGCTTTTAAGGTGATTTTAGAGATCATCTTCCACTTTGGTGTTCCTAATGCATAAGCGGCTTCGCGTAAGCTATCAGGTACTAACTTCAACATATTTTCAGTGGTGCGAATAACGATAGGAATTTGCAGTAACGCTAATGCGATAATTCCTGCCCATCCTGAAAAGTGCTGCATCTGTGCGACAACAATGGTGTAGACAAAGAGCCCGACAACAATTGATGGCGCTGACAGCAAGATATCGTTAATAAAACGAGTGGTTTCAGCAAGCCATGAACGACGACCATATTCAGCAAGATAAATCCCTGCAAGAATACCAAGTGGTGTTCCAATCACCGTTGCCCATAAAATCAATAATCCACTACCGACAATGGCGTTAGCTAATCCACCACCTTCCGTATTAGGTGGCGGAGTCATCTCTGTGAAAAGGGCTAATGACATACCATCAAAGCCTTTGGTGAAGGTGGAGAATAAAATCCACGTTAACCAGAAAAGACCAAATGCCATTGTAGAAATAGACAAGAACAGTGCGATACGGTTTTTTTGACGACGCCAAAGTTGGCGTTTATGACGTACTCGCAGTTCGTTCTCTGTTTGAACTTGTAATGAAGAAGAGGAGGGTTTAGACATATTAACGTGCTCCTTCATTCTTAGATAAACGTAATGTCATAAACTTAGAAATCGCAAGGACAATAAAGGTGATGACAAACAGGATAAGCCCTAATTCCATTAATGCCGCAGTATGTAATCCTGTTTCTGCTTCTGCAAATTCGTTGGCTAATGCAGACGTGATACTGTTACCTGGCATAAACAGCGATGCGGAATCTAATTGGTAGGTATTACCGATGATAAAGGTGACCGCCATCGTTTCACCTAGAGCGCGACCTAATCCCAACATAACACCACCAATGACGCCATTACGGGTATAAGGTAGAACGATATTCCAAATCACTTCCCATGTTGTACAGCCAATGCCATAAGCGGACTCTTTCATCATGACTGGTGTTTGTTCAAACACATCTCGCATAACAGAAGCGATATAAGGAATGATCATGATAGCGAGGATAACGCCTGCAGCTAAGATACCAATACCAAAAGCCGGGCCTGAGAATAGCTCACCCACAATAGGAATGGATGAAAGCACATTACCGACAGGCTCTTGGAAATAAGTTGCAAACAATGGAGCGAAGACAAACAGTCCCCACATACCATAAACAATACTTGGAATGGCAGCGAGTAGCTCGATAGCAATACCTAATGGGCGTTTTAACCAGTTAGGTGCTAACTCAGTGAGGAAAAGGGCGATACCAAAGCTGACAGGAACGGCAATAACCAGTGCGATGATTGACGTTACAACGGTGCCATAAATGGGCACTAACGCACCAAATTCCTGAGCAGGCGGATCCCACTCTTTCGTCCATAAGAACGAGAGACCAAATTGTTGAATACTTGGCCATGAGGCAAAAATCAGTGAAACAATGATACCTGTTAAAAGCAAAAGCGTAATCAACGCAGCTAGACGGACTAGTGCGCTGAAAATAACGTCCCCTCGTTTACTAGGGGCCTTTATTACCGTTGTGTGCTCGGCCATAAAGCCTCTTTTAATTTATTACCCCCTGTTTAGCAGGGGGTGAACGTTAACTTATCTCTTAATGGTTGCCGATTTTATTAGTAAATCGGTTTACCATTACTGTCTTTGATACTTGTTTTCCATGCGGCTCGAATTTGTTCTACAACTTCTGCGGGTAATACTGCGTAATCTAGGTTTTTCGCTTCCTGATTACCTTTGTCATAAGCCCAGTTGAAGAAATTCAGCACTTCTTTACCTTTTTCTGCATTTTGTTGTTTTTGATGCACTAAGATAAAGGTGGTTGAAGTAATTGGCCATGCATTTTCACCTTTCTGGTTAGTCAGGTCTTGTGCAAAGCTTTTGCTCCAATCAATTTTTCTTGCCGCAGCACTAAAGCTGTCAGACGTTGGTGCAATCACTTCACCATCAGCGGTTACTAATTTAGTATAAGCAAGATTGTTTTGTTTGGCATAAGCATATTCAACATAACCAATTGAACCTGGTACACGCTGAACAAATGCAGCAATACCATCATTCCCTTTGCCACCTAAACCGGTAGGCCATTTAACCGTAGAACCTGCGCCTACCTGGTCTTTCCATGCGTTATTGACTTTGGATAAGTAGCTAGTGAAAACGAATGATGTACCTGAACCATCAGCGCGACGAATAACCGCGATATTCTGGTCTGGTAATTTTACGCCTGGATTGAGTTTTGTGATGGCAGGGTCGTTCCATTTTTGGATTTTGCCTAAATAGATATTACCAATAGTATCGCCATCTAAGGTCAGTTCACCTGATTTGATACCCGGAATATTGACAGCCATAACAACGCCACCAATCACGGTTGGGAACTGGAATAAACCGTCAGCTTGTAACTTAGCATCCGCTAATGGGGCATCAGAAGCACCAAAATCAACGGTATTTGCAATAATCTGTTTTACACCACCAGAGGATCCAATGCCTTGGTAGTTAATTTTGTTACCCGTTTCTTTCTGATAGGAATCTGCCCATTTAGCATAAACCGGGGCAGGGAACGTTGCGCCAGCACCAGTCAGCGAGGTCGTTGCCTGTGCAGAAAGAGCGGTCATTGAAAACGCAGCGGCAATGACACTAGTCAGGGTGGTACGCATCAGTTTCATAATCCCTCCTGTGGGATAGGTAGAATAATTTTCGACATCTATCAACTTCGGTTACGGTACGCACAGACAATAGGTCAGTAAGATGACAATTAAATGTCTTAATTGTGACAGTTTTATGACAAAGTAAAAAAATGATGAAATATTGACAGGAAGAAGAGAAAATAGAATGGAAACGATGGAATCAAAAGAGGCTTTAGATGAAGAGAAATTAATCGTCCTCGTCATCGCGCTCTTTTAACGGAAAATTAGCACGGATGAGTAAGCCACCTTTAACGCTATCATCAAGTTCAACATAACCGCCGTGGGCATCTATAATACGGCGAATAATGGATAATCCTAAACCCGCGCCCGTTGAGCTACGTGCTTGCTCACCTTGAACAAAAGGTTGGAAAAGACGTTGTCGGTCTTCTTGTGGAATACCTGGGCCATCATCTTCGACTTGAAACCATGCATATTCTTCATTTCTCCCACTTGAAACGCGTATCCAACCATTGCCATAGCGAGTGGCATTCACCATCATATTGGCAAGTGCTCGTTTCACAGCGATAGGGTTAGCCGTAATATTAATGGGGGTAGGATGAAGGTGAACTTCACTTATTTTGCCTGAATTTGCTTCAGCTGAAATGACTTCTTGTAGTAGATTATTCATATCGCACAGTTCCAAAGACATCTCTTTACCGGTGCGCATATAGTCTAGAAATTGGCCAATAATGGCATCACAATCTTCAATATCTTTATTGATAGAATCAGCAAGATAACTATCTTCAGGGCTCATCATTTCAGTAGCAAGGCGAATACGAGTGAGCGGTGTACGTAAGTCATGACTTACGCCAGCCATTACGAGTGTTCTATCATTATCTAATGAGCGTATGCCTGATGACATTTGATTAAATGCACGAATGATTGATCGCATTTCAGAGGAGCCAGATTCAGTGATAGGTGGCGGAATAACGCCTTTCCCGATACGACGTGCAGCATATTCGACTTCATTGAGTGGGCGATTTTGAAAACGGTTATAGAGCCAGAAAAAAGCGACAACGATGATAATAAAAATAATCGCTTGTCGATAAACAGGTAGTAAGAAGTTTTGCCCTAATTCAGTGAGTGGAACGCGGATCCAAAGAGAGGGGGAAATATGCGTGTTGATCCATAAAACAGGGTATTCTAGCGTGTTTTCAATCCAAATCTCTGTTTCTCCTCCCAGATATTCAGACATCTGCTCACTTAATTTGTCGTCGATTTTAGCCCAATAGAGCCCCTCCTCAAGCGCGGCCTCTTTATCAAAAAAAGAGATACCTAATTCGCTATAGATTTTATTGCGTAAAGCAGGAGAAATTTTAAGTGGAGTGCCATCGACTAAAATAAGTTCTTCAGGCATTAATGTGCGTATTTCATACGCTAAAACTTTATTAAATTGCTGAAGGCTTGGCCCTACAATAAGATGTTGCACAACGATATAACTGGCTATCAAGCTAAAAAAAAGTAGCGAGATAACCAGAAATAACGAGCGAGTCAGTTTATTGTGGGGTGAAAGCCTCAGCCTTCTCATTGAGCGCTGGTTCCATCAGGAACAAAGACGTAACCAAGCCCCCAAACTGTTTGAATATAACGAGGGTGTGTTGGATCCTCTTCAATCATGCGACGTAAACGAGAAATTTGCACGTCAATTGAACGTTCCATAGCACTGTATTCACGACCACGAGCGAGACTCATTAGTTTGTCACGAGAAAGAGGCTCTCGAGGATGAGAAACCAGCACTTTCAATACAGCAAATTCACCACTTGTTAGTGGCATGTGCTTTTCTTCGTGGAACATTTCACGTGTACCAAGATTTAGCTTGAATTTACCAAAAGAGATAATAGCATTATCTTGTGAAGGGGCGCCGGGTAATTCGTTCGCTTGACGGCGGAGTACAGCACGAATACGAGCCAGTAGCTCTCTTGGATTAAATGGTTTCGAGATGTAATCATCAGCACCAATTTCAAGTCCAACAATTCTATCAACCTCTTCCCCTTTGGCCGTAACCATAATAATAGGAATAGGGTTGTTTTGGCTTCTCAAGCGACGGCAGATAGATAAGCCATCTTCACCAGGAAGCATTAAATCGAGCACAATAAGGTGGATAGATTCGCGAGTGAGCAGACGATCCATTTGATCAGCGTTTGCAGCAGTACGGATTTGAAAACCCTGCTCTGTCAAATAGCGCTCGAGTAGTGAACGTAGACGTAAATCATCATCCACGATTAGCACTTTATAACTTTCTTGCATTTTTAAGCTCCCGAAGTGCAAATGCTTTTGTTAGCGAATTCTATCATCGTTAAGAATATTAAACCAAAACCAAAGAATAAATGTTAATAATTTACAGATAAAACTTGTTCTTTGGTGATAATAAAGGTTATAAATCTATTTATTTATCTTATTCCGAATAATATTTGATAGATAATACGCAGTAATTAACTTCACCACCTGGTGTTTGCACACTAATTTCATCATCGACTTGTTTACCGATAAGCGCTCGGGCAACAGGTGAATCAATAGAAATCCACTGTTTTGCTGGATCAAACTCATCGGGTCCCACAAGTCTGAAGGTTTTGACATTTCCGTCATCATCTTCAAGTGTGACCCAAGCACCAAAATAAACTTTTCCTTCTTGGCGAGGATCGGGATCAACAATTTTTAGCTCATCAAGACGTTTTGATAAAAAGCGAACACGTCTATCAATTTCACGTAATCGCTTCTTTCCATATATATATTCAGCATTTTCTGAACGGTCGCCTTGTGCTGCCGCTTCTGAAACTGATTGTGTGACACGAGGGCGCTCTTCTTTCCAAAGATATTTTAGCTCTTTGTCCAACGCATACCAGCCATCACGAGTAATATAATTACTTTTTGCCATTACAAATTAAAACTATCATCAACATTGAATTTCATAAAGATACTATAGCGTGAATGATAAATTAATCTGTTATTTTCCTCATAATTGTCGAGTGTAATCGGAAATTTGCCAAATTTTTTTAGTGTGGCGTGTGTATAATAGCCCTCTTTTAAATTATTCCTCTCGGTAGGTAAATATAGTATGAATGAATCATTAAGCCGAATTATTGCAGAAGAGCTCACGGTTAAGCCTCAGCAAGTCCTTTCGGCCATAACGTTACTGGATGAAGGGAATACGGTGCCATTTGTTGCCCGTTACCGTAAAGAGGTCACTGGTGGGTTAGATGATACGCAATTACGCCAATTAGAAACTCGCCTTAGTTATTTACGAGAACTCAATGATCGTCGCCAAACAATTTTAAAGTCAATTGAAGAGCAAGGAAAATTAACACCAGAGTTACGCTCTTCAATTAATGAAACGCAAAGTAAAACAGAGCTTGAAGATCTTTATCTTCCTTATAAGCCTAAACGTCGTACTCGTGGGCAAATTGCCATTGAAAATGGATTAGAGCCCTTAGCCGATTTATTGTGGAATGAACCACAACATAATCCAGAAGATGCTGCAACGGCTTATATCAACGCAGAAAAAGGCGTGAATGATACGAAAGCAGCTTTAGATGGTGCGCGTTATATTTTAATGGAGCGTTTTTCAGAAGATGCTGGCTTGTTGGCAAAAGTTCGTCAGTATTTATGGAAAAATGCACATCTTGTTTCAAAAGTCGTTGAAGGGAAAGAAGTCGAAGGGGCAAAATTTAGCGATTATTTTGACCATCATGAACCTATTGCGAATGTTCCTTCTCATCGTGCGTTAGCCATGTTTCGTGGCCGTAATGAAGGTATTTTACAATTATCGCTTAACCCTGATCCTCAATTTGAAGAAGCGCCCAAAGAAAGTTATGGTGAGCAACTGATCACGGAGCATTTAGGATTACGTTTAAATAACCAACCAGCAGATAACTGGCGTAAGGCAGTCGTAAGCTGGACTTGGCGCATTAAAGTTTTAATGCATATTGAAACCGAATTGATGAGCCAATTACGAGAAAAGGCAGAAGAAGAAGCCATTAATGTTTTCGCTCGTAACCTTAATGATTTATTGATGGCTGCACCAGCAGGTATGCGAGCAACTATGGGGCTTGATCCTGGTTTACGTACAGGTGTTAAAGTTGCTGTTGTAGATAGCACGGGTAAGTTAATTGCGACAGATACGATTTATCCTCATACAGGGCAAGCTGATAAAGCAGCGGCTAGTGTAGCTGCATTATGTATTAAGCATAATGTTGAGCTGGTGGCGATTGGTAATGGTACTGCTTCTCGTGAAACAGAGCGCTTTTTCGCTGAAACGGTAAAACGTTACCCAGAAGTCAAAGCACAAAAAGTAATTGTGAGCGAGGCAGGGGCATCCGTATATTCCGCTTCAGAGCTTGCAGCTAATGAATTCCCTGATTTAGATGTGTCTATTCGTGGTGCCGTATCTATCGCCCGTCGTCTGCAAGATCCGTTAGCTGAACTTGTAAAAATTGACCCTAAATCGATTGGTGTTGGCCAATATCAGCATGATGTTAGCCAAACATTATTAGCCAGAAAACTTGATACTGTTGTTGAAGATTGTGTGAATGGTGTTGGGGTGGATTTAAATACAGCATCAGTACCGTTATTAACGCGAGTTGCAGGACTTAGCCAATCTATAGCTCAAAATATTATCAATTGGCGTGATGAAAATGGTCGCTTTAATGATAGAAAGCAGCTACTCAAAGTGGCGCGTTTAGGGCCAAAAGCTTTTGAACAATGTGCTGGTTTCTTGCGTATTCGTGATGGTAAAAACCCTCTGGATGCATCGACGGTTCACCCTGAAGCGTATCCAGTCGTCGAAAATATCCTACAATCCACGCAACAAAAAATTGATGATTTAATGGGTAATAGCGCCTTAATCTCACAGGTTGATGCAAGAGCGTTTATTACAGAGCAATTTGGCTTACCGACAATTAATGACATCTTAAAAGAGTTAGCAAAACCAGGACGCGACCCACGTCCTGAGTTTAAAACAGCAACGTTTGCTGAAGGTGTCGAAACGATGAATGACTTAGTTAGTGGTATGATCCTTGAAGGTACTGTGACCAATGTGACTAATTTCGGTGCATTTGTTGATATCGGTGTACATCAAGATGGTTTAGTCCATATTTCCTCTTTAGCAGACCGATTTATTGAAGATCCACATACCGTGGTAAAAACGGGTGATATTGTTAAAGTTAAAGTACTTGAAGTTGATTTAGCCCGTAAACGTATTGCATTAACTATGCGTTTAGATGAAGTTGCTGGTGATAGTGAAAATAGACAATCATCACCAAGTCATAATCATCCTAAAAATAATAAAGGGCAAAAACCGACTCGTAATCACCGCCAATCAACAAATAGTGGCAATAATGCGGGAAATAGCGCAATGGGTGATGCGTTAGCTGCTGCGTTTGGAAAAAAACGCTAATGACACCTTTATGGTTACGGTGTTAATGAGTAAGAGGCTCTAGCGTTATTGAATGTGGTGTCATTAGATATTGTGGCATCACATTTTTTTATTTATCTTATTCTCGTTTATTTTCTAATAACCAAATGCTGATAAAGAATAACGTAGCCTAAATCTTCTCTCATTTGTTTTTTATTTTTAGTTGGTTTTGTTTTAATCTGACTTAAGGGATATTCAAAAAATAATAAATAAAGTATGCTCTATTTTATCTCTATATTTATTTATTATTATTTTTATCATCCATCTTCTATTCTCCCCATCGCTGATTACCTTTATATTATAAAATATGAGTTGATCGCCTTATGACCTTATTAACAATAAGGTTTTTAAGTGAACGTCTATGAGCTAAAACTGAAAAAACATTGTTTTTGTTTATATCAACTCTCTATTAATTAATAGAATGAATGTCTATAGGTTTATTTCACCTTTATTGGGTTATTAATATGAATTTAAATAAATTATCACTTGGCTTGATCTTGGTTTCTGCAACATTACTTGCAGGATGTGCTTCAGAATCTTCACGCTCTTTAGACGTCGCTAAAGTCGCAACCTATAACACCACTTACACAGGCGCTAAGAGCGCTATTTCGATTGGTAAGTTTGATAACCGTTCTAGCTATATGAATGGGATCTTCTCTGATGGCGTTGATAGATTAGGTAATCAATCAAAAACCATTTTAATGACTCATTTACAGCAAACCGGGCGTTTTAATGTATTAGACAGGGCCAATTTATCGGAATTAAAAGAAGAAGCAGGTATTAAAGGGCAAAGCCAACAACTGAAAGGTGCCACTTATGTGATCACAGGTGATGTGACTGAATTTGGCCGTAAAGAAGTGGGTGATCGCCAATTATTTGGCATTTTAGGTCGTGGTAAAACACAAGTTGCTTATGCAAAAGTGAATTTAAACGTTGTGAATGTGAATACATCAGAAGTCGTGTTTTCATCTCAAGGTGCCGGTGAATATGAACTTTCTAACCGTGAAATTATTGGTTTTGGTGGAACAGCAAGCTATGACTCAACACTTAACGGTAAAGTACTCGATTTAGCTATTCGAGAGGCCGTCAATAATTTAGTGGCAGGTATTGAAAGCAACGCTTGGCAACCTTCAAAGTAATGCTCATTTTATAAGGATATAACAATGTTAAAATCAGTCATGAGCCTTGCTTTTACGCTGTTATTAGCGGGGTGTGTGAATAGCCCTAAACCGCTTTATAACTGGGACAGCTATCAGCAAGTGGTTTATCAATACTATCAACAAAGTGAAAGTGACCCACAAGCACAGATTGATGCATTAAAGAAAAGTATCGAACTTTCTCGTGCTAAATCATTAGGTATTCCACCTGGATTACATGCGCACTTAGGCATGTTATATGGCGCAACAGGCGCTTTAGATTTAGCCATGGCTGAATTTAATGAGGAGAAATCACTTTATCCTGAATCAGCCGAATTTATGGATCGTCTGATGAAAAACAAAGGAATGCAAAAATGAGTCGTTTATTCACGTTAATCTGTTTTGCATTTGCGTTGGTATTAACGGGCTGTGCTCAACCTGTCAAAACAGATTACACCGCATTTAAACAAAGTAAGCCAAAAAGTATTTTAGTATTAGTGCCTCAAAACCACACGACAGAAGTGGGTGCAGAGCACAGCTTCTTATCTCAAGTGACATATCCTTTAGCAGAAGCGGGTTATTATGTTTTCCCGGTGGCCGTCGTTGAAGAAACCTTTAAGCATAATGGGTTATCCATGGCAGGAGATATCCATGCTGTAAGCCCGAAAAAATTGCGTGAGATCTTTGGTGCGGATGCTGTTTTATACTTAGATATCACTGAGTTTGGTACGTCATATCAAGTTATTTCTAGTGATACACGAGTAACTGTTAGCGCTAAACTTGTTGATCTCCGTAATGGTGACATGTTGTGGCGTCGTGCTGCAACAGCATCAAGTACTGAAACAGAGGGATCATCTGGCAGTTTAGTGGGAATGCTAGTTTCTGCTGTTGTGAATCAAATCGTCAATACAGTTTCCGATAAAAGCTATCAAATTGCAGGAATAACCAGTGTACGGTTACTTTCGGCAGGGAAAGCCGATGGTATTTTATATGGTCCTCGTTCTCCTAATTATGGTAAAGATGCAGAATAAATTAATGCTATAAATTAACAATAATAAAGAAAAAAGCTCTATTTTATATAATTATAATAAATAGAGCTTTTTATTTTTCCATTATCAAATAATAATTATTCTTATTAGTCATTAAAGAAGAACGGATATTTTTAATAAAAGGGATTAAATTAATAACAAAGAAAATAAAGAGACTATTTTATTGAAGAGAAGAACCATCCTTGGTTGCTAGTCCGTTTCCTTCCATGGTTAATAATCCATAATTTGGGTATATAAAAGAGACTGATTAAATAAGAGTACGGTCGTTAGAATAAGATAAGGTATGGGGATACTATCTTTCCTTGTAATATAGTGACCTTTATTCTTTAACTGACCCTTAAATTTAAATCAAAACACGACTGAGTTGGATATTAATCAATGTTTTGTTCTAGGGTATGTAATATTATAATTTAGGTAAAGATATAATTATTACTATTATTATAATCATCAAATTACGAGAGAATAAAAAAATAATAAAATTAATATAACGAGATATTTAATTAATTTAAATCGTATTTTGAGTAAAATATCGCTTTAAACTCTGTGTAAAAGTTGATAAGTGTTATTTTAGAATAATAAAAGTTAACTAACATATTGAATAAACGTAATTTATTCATGAATATCTTTCATGGGTAAGACTATTTTTGTTTAATGTGATTTATATCACACCTTGTATTCGAGCATAACGACCTATCAATAAGAAGAAGGGATTTATACGATACCCCTTTCGATCATATTCAGTTCTTGATTTATTGGTTACACTATTATTTCAGATATTCATAGTGTCTGTTTGCTGGTATGAGATATCAGCGGTTCACTTTTGGAAGGTAGAGGCATGTCAGAACAAACAATTATTTGGGATCTTGACCTGATCCATAAGTATAACTATTCAGGTCCTCGCTATACATCATACCCAACAGCATTGGAATTTAATCAGCAATATGGGGCTACCGATTTTATCAAAGCGACTCAACGTTACCCTGAGCGCCCTTTATCGCTTTATATTCATATTCCTTTCTGCCATAAGCTATGTTATTTCTGTGGTTGTAATAAAATGATTACGCGCCATAAACATAAAGCAGATGAGTATCTTGATGTTTTAGAAAAAGAAATTATTAATAGAGCACGTTATTTTAAAGACCGAAAAGTAACTCAAATGCATTGGGGGGGAGGAACACCTACTTTTCTGGATAAGCAACAAATTAGTCGGCTCGTTTTATTATTACGTCAGCATTTTGATTTTGTTGATAATGCAGAACTTTCTATTGAAATCGATCCGCGTGAAATTGAATTAGATGTTATCGATCATTTGCGTAATGAAGGCTTTAATCGCCTGAGTATGGGTGTACAAGATTTTAATAAAGAAGTGCAACAAAAGGTGAATCGTGAGCAAGATGAATCGTTCATTTTTGCATTAGTAGAACGTGCACGTGAAGTGGGTTTTCACTCTACCAGCATTGACTTAATTTATGGTTTGCCTAAACAAACCAAAGAGAGTTTTGCTTTTACACTCAAACGTGTCATTGAATTATCACCAGATAGATTAAGTGTATTCAATTATGCCCATTTACCTAATTTATTTGCAGCTCAACGTAAAATTAAAGATGAAGACCTTCCTTTAGCGGAAGAAAAATTAGAAATATTACAAGAGACAATTTCCACACTGACGACAAATGGCTATCAATTTATTGGAATGGATCATTTTGCGAAGCCCGATGATGAATTAGCCGTAGCTCAGCGTAAAGGTATTTTACATCGTAATTTCCAAGGTTATACCACTCACGAAGAGTGTGATTTATTAGGCCTGGGCGTTTCTGCAATTAGTATGTTAGGGGATAACTACGCGCAAAATGAGAAGGTATTAAAGGAGTATTATGCTCGTGTAAATAGTGAAGGGAATGCACTATGGCGAGGCTTATCACTGACTAATGATGATTGTATTCGTCGAGATGTAATTAAAACCTTAATTTGTAATTTTAATCTACATTTTTCTGATATTGAGAAAATGCACGGTATTGTCTTCCATGACTATTTTAAAGAAGATTTAGAATTACTTATCTCAATGAAGAATGATGGCTTAGTGGAAATCACAAAAGAGGATATTCAAGTGACACCAAGAGGTCGTCTACTTATTCGTAATATCTGTATGTGTTTCGATACCTATTTACGCAATCAAATGCGTCAACGTCAATTTTCTCGTGTTATTTAAATAAGACAGGGGTAGAGGATTAATATTCTTCTATCCCTAATTCTTTTAATTTACGGGTTAACGTATTTCTGCCCCAACCTAGTAATCGTGCTGCATCTTGTTTATGTCCTTGCGTATAGGCTAAGGCACTTAGCAAAAGAGTGCGTTCAAATTGAGGTAATGCATCAGTGAGGATGTTTTCTTTTCCTTCACTTAATGCTTCATCTGCCCATAATGAAAGGTGTTGTGACCAATGTTGAGATGATAGTCGGCTTACACTTTTCACTTTTTCATCGGGCTGGCGAATTTCTTGTGGTAAGTCTTGAGGCATAATTTCTTGGCTTGCCGTCATTACCGTTAACCAGCGACACACATTCTCTAATTGTCTGACGTTACCTGACCAGTTGTATTCCATCATTATTTGTAAACTTTGTTGATGGAGTACTTTTGCTTCCACACCAAGTTCTTTTGCTGTTTTTTGTAAAAAGTAACGTGCCAAACTTGGAATATCTTCCGTTCTATCGCGTAAAGGGGGTAATTGAATGCGTATTACATTGAGCCGATGATAGAGATCTTCACGAAAATCACCGGCTTGAACACGTTTTTCTAAGTCTTGGTGTGTCGCCGCGATAATGCGTACATCAACTTTAACGGGAGCATAACCACCTACACGGTAAAATTGTCCTTCAGCAAGTACGCGTAGTAATCGTGTTTGAATATCGAGAGGCATATCACCAATTTCATCAAGAAAAAGAGAACCGCCATTTGCTTGTTCAAATCGCCCTTGACGTACTTGAGAAGCTCCCGTAAAGGCCCCTTTTTCATGACCAAAAAGTTCGGACTCAATGAGATCTTTAGGAATAGCCGCCATATTGAGGGCGATAAAAGGCGCGGTAGCTCTTGGGCTATGACGATGTAAAGCGTGCGCGACTAGCTCTTTACCTGTTCCGGATTCACCATTAATAAGCACGCTGATTGAGGAGCGAGATAGTCGACCAATAATACGGTAAACCTCTTGCATTGCGGGAGCTTCACCAATCATATCTGAAACTGATTGTAGCGAGTTTTCATCGTTAGTTGGTTGTTTTTGCTCACGATAGTGAGTAATGGCACGATCAATTAATGCTAATGTTTCATCAATATCAAAGGGTTTAGGTAAATAATCAAAAGCCCCTTGTTGATAAGCATTAACAGCAGCATCTAAATCAGAATGCGCCGTCATGATAATAACGGGTAGAGTCGGACATTGTTCTTTAATTATTTTTAGAAGAGATAAACCATCAATATCAGGCATACGAATGTCTGATAACAATACATCAGGTATTTCGGTATTTAATGCATTAAGCACATCATTCGCATGTTCAAAAGTTTTGCATGACATACCTTCACGAGAAATAGCACGTTCAAGTACCCACCGAATAGAGCTGTCATCATCAACAACCCATACATTTCCTTTTTGCATTGGTTATCTCCTACTTAATTGGCAAATAAATAGAAAATTCAGTATTTCCGGGCCAACTGGTAAATTCAATTTTACCTGAATGTTGATCTACTAAATTACGAGCAATCGATAATCCCAATCCATTTCCACCTTCTCGGCCACTTACCATAGGATAAAAAAGCGTATCTTGTAGATGAGGAGGGATACCATCACCTGTATCAATCACATCAATACGAGCAACAAGGCGATGACGTTCACCATGAAGTGTGACCTGAAAAGCTGTACGGGTACGTAAAATAATCGTACCTCCTTTTTTTTCAACGGCTTGTAAGGCATTACGTGTAATATTGAGGAGGACTTGTTCTATTTGATCTGGGTAATGTGATAATTCAGGTAAACTGGGATCATAATCTTTGAGTAAAATGACATTCTCAGGGCATTCAAGTGAAATAAGTTGAGCTACACGCTCAACAACATGGTGAATACTCTGGTGTGTTTTCGTACCTGGATGTTGTGGGCCGAGTAACCTGTCCACAAGAACACGTAGGCGATCGGCTTGTTCAATAATGACTTGCGTATATTCCGTTAGTGCAGGATCAGGTAAGGATTTTGCCAGCAACTGAGCTGCCCCCCGTAATCCGCCTAACGGATTTTTAATTTCATGTGCCAGCCCCCTAACCAATTCCCTAGCAGCCATTTGTTGGGCTTGTTGTATCTGCTCTTGGCTTAACCGGCGTTGACTATCCATAGGCGCCAGTTCCAGCAAAATGTGTTGCTCGGAAATAGGTTGGGCACTGAGCGACATTGTGTGTGATTGGTTATTAACAACCAAGATCACTTCATTGTCGGTAAAGCTTTGCCCACTCGCTAACGTTTCACGCATTAAATCAGCATCAAAAGAATAATAGCTGAATAAGGCGGTAAAAGGTGTTTCAAATAATTTTCGACGGCTTTGTGCTAGAACTTGTAACGCAGAATGATTTGCATAACAAATAATAAACTCTTTGTTGATAACCAATACAGAGTGTATTAATGAGTCTAAAATTAATGTGTTATCAGGTAAGTCTGCCGTTTCCATATTGAATACCTCTTTGCACCATTTTAGTGCATCTTACCTTTATTGCATTAATGAACCAATGCGTAAGTGAATAGACGGACTCCTTAAATGGGAGAAAAGTGCCCATCTGAAGATGGGCAAAATAGCTTCACGGCAAAAAAAATCGTTTTACATCTCAGGGGTTAAGTTTTTCTCAGTAAAGATCATCTTAAGCACTGTAATACATTTCAAATTCAAGAGGATGCGGAGCCATACGTACACGTTGAACGTCAGTACGTAATAATTCTAAATAGGCATCAATAGCATCATCAGTAAATACATCACCGCGAGTTAAGAATTCGCGATCGGCATTTAATGCGTTTAATGCCTCTTCTAATGAACCCGCGACAGTTGGGATCTCTTTTGCTTCTTCTGGCGGTAAGTCATAAAGGTTTTTATCCATAGCATCACCAGGGTGAATTTTATTGATAATTCCATCAAGACCAGCCATTAACTGAGCAGCAAACGCAAGATAAGGGTTTGCTAAAGGATCTGGGAAACGCACTTCAATACGGCGCGCTTTCATACTAGCCACAACTGGAATACGAATGGACGCTGAACGGTTACGCGCAGAGTAAGCCAACATAACAGGGGCTTCAAAACCCGGAACTAAGCGCTTGTAGGAGTTAGTCGTTGGGTTGGTAAATGCATTTAGCGCACGAGCATGCTTGATAATACCGCCGATGTAATACAGCGCCATTTCAGATAATCCGCCGTATTTATCGCCGGCAAACAGGTTTACACCATTTTTAGACAGTGACATATGGCAGTGCATACCAGAGCCATTATCACCGACTAAGGGTTTAGGCATAAAGGTCGCTGTTTTACCAAATACATGAGCAACGTTTTGTACCACGTATTTATAAATTTGGGTTTCATCTGCTTTTTTGGTCATGGTATTGAAGCGAGTTGCGACTTCGTTTTGACCGGCTGTCGCCACTTCATGGTGATGTGCTTCAACCACTAAGCCCATTTCTTCCATAATATTACACATGGTAGAACGAATATCTTGTGATGAATCAACGGGTGGCAGTGGAAAATAGCCCCCTTTAACCATAGGGCGGTGACCTTTGTTGCCATCTTCATATTTGGTATTGGTGTTCCATGCAGCTTCAATATCATTGATAGCGTAAGAAGCGCCTGAAATATCGTTTTTGAAACGAATATCATCAAACAGGAAGAATTCTGGCTCTGGCCCAAATAATACGGTGTCTGCAATACCACTTGATTTTAAATAATCTTCAGCACGCTTTGAAATAGACCGTGGGTCACGGTCGTAACCTTTCATAGTGCCTGGCTCTAATACATCACAACGAATAATCAGTGTTGGATCTTGGAAAAAAGGGTCAAGCATTGCGGTTGTTGCATCTGGCATCAGTACCATGTCTGATTCGTTAATACCTTTCCAGCCACCAATAGAGGAACCATCGAACATTTTTCCTTCTTCAAAGAAATCGTCGTTAACCTGATGAGCCGGAATAGTAAGATGTTGTTCTTTACCGCGGGTATCAGTGAAACGTAAGTCAATATATCTAACTTTATGTTCTTCAATCATGGATAACACATGTTCAAGGGACATAGGAACTCTCCTGGCGAATGGTTTTATTGAGTGCAGTGGCCTTACACATTTTTCGGTGAATTTTTTGCTCACCTAAATTCTATTGCGAAAAGCATGCCAACTTATCTAAAAAGGGATATATACTGTATTGATGAAGTTTAGTGTAGAATATCTCCTGTGATTTTTTAATTATTGCACAAACTTGGTGCAAATTAAGCCTAATTAGTTGCACTATTTTGGTGCAATCGAACGGATGCTACTAAATTCTGAGGCGTGAAAAGGATCACAATTCAATTAATTGCATATTGTTAAGCAATCATTATTGTGATCTTGTTTAGTCTCTCGTCTAAAGCGTGTACAATACTGCGCTTATTTCTACAATGCCTGAGGCAAATTTTGTGATCGAAAACTTGCGTAATATCGCCATCATCGCCCACGTTGACCATGGTAAAACAACTATCGTCGATAAATTACTACAGCAATCTGGTACGTTCGGTGAACGTGAAACCGTAGCTGAGCGCGTGATGGACTCAAATGATCTCGAAAGAGAGCGCGGAATTACTATTCTTGCGAAAAATACAGCGATTAAATGGAATGACTATCGTATTAATATCGTAGATACCCCAGGACACGCCGACTTCGGTGGTGAGGTAGAACGCGTTATGTCTATGGTAGACAGCGTTCTATTGCTGGTTGACGCGATGGATGGCCCAATGCCACAAACGCGTTTTGTGACACAAAAAGCGTTTGCTAACAATTTAAAACCAATTGTTGTTATCAATAAAGTTGACCGCCCTGGTGCGCGTCCAGACTGGGTTGTTGATCAGGTATTTGACCTGTTCGTAAACTTAGGTGCAACTGACGAACAACTTGATTTCCCAATTATCTATGCATCTGCATTAAATGGTATTGCGGGAACAGATTACAATGACATGGCTGAAGATATGACCCCGTTATATGAAGCTATTGTCAAATATGTAGAGCCACCAAAAGTGGATCTGGAAGGTACATTCCAGATGCAAATTTCTCAGTTGGACTACAACAACTACCTAGGTGTTATCGGTATTGGTCGTATTAAGCGTGGTAAGGTTAAACCTAACCAACAAGTGACTATCATTGACAGCGAAGGTAATACCCGTAACGGCAAAGTCGGTAAAGTTTTAGGTCATTTAGGTTTAGAACGTATCGAAGTTGATGTTGCTGAAGCTGGCGATATCATCGCAATCACAGGTTTAGGTGAACTGAATATCTCTGATACGATTTGTGAAGTGGGTGCTGTTGAAGCGCTACCTGCATTAGCCGTTGATGAACCAACTGTTAGCATGTATTTCTGTGTTAATACTTCACCTTTCTGTGGACGTGAAGGTAAATTCGTGACTTCTCGTCAGATTTTAGATCGTCTGAAAAAAGAGTTAGTCCATAACGTTGCATTACGTGTAGAAGAAACTGAAGATCCAGATGCATTCCGTGTATCAGGTCGTGGTGAGCTTCACCTGTCAGTTCTGATTGAAAATATGCGTCGTGAAGGTTACGAATTAGGGGTATCTCGTCCTAAAGTTATCTTCCGTGATATCGACGGTCGTAAACAAGAGCCTTTCGAACAAGTCACTATCGACATTGAAGAACAACACCAAGGTGATGTGATGCAAGCGATGGGTGAACGTAAAGGTGAAATGCGTGATATGCAACCAGATGGTAAAGGACGTGTACGTTTAGACTACATTATTCCTAGCCGTGGCCTGATTGGTTTCCGTACTGAATTTATGACCATGACATCAGGTACTGGTTTACTGTATGCAACATTCAGTCATTATGACGATGTTCGTCCAGGCGAAATCGGTCGCCGTAATAACGGTGTGATGATCTCTAATGGCCAAGGTAAAGCTGTTGCTTACGCACTGTATAGTTTACAAGACCGCGGTAAATTATTTGTAACTCATGGTGCAGAAGTTTATGAAGGCCAAGTGATTGGTATTCATACTCGTTCTAATGACTTAACAGTAAACTGCTTAACGGGTAAAAAGCTGACTAACATGCGTGCTTCTGGTACGGATGAAGCAACAACGCTGACGCCACATATAAAGCAAACGTTAGAACAAGCATTAGAATTTATTGATGACGATGAGTTAGTTGAAGTCACTCCGCAGTCTATCCGTCTGCGTAAGCGTTATCTGTCAGAAAATGATCGTCGTCGTGCTTACCGTAGCAAAGACTAATTCGTTATTCTGATAACCTAATTCTTAGGGCGCGTCAGCGCCCTGAGTTTATACTCGTCATATTTTAAGTTACTGGAGTGTTGGCTACGTTCATCTAGCGAACAACATAGTTTATCGATGTTCCTCACCTATCTGTGATTTAAATTATTTAGAGTTTATATATAAGACGAATGCGGTGGGTAATTTGTCACCGCATAAGTTTTTCTCTTTTTCCTGCTTATCGTTTATCCCTCGGTTTATTTTTACAACTAAAGTACTGTTTAGCTTGTTACTGATGTTTTGAGAGTTTCTTTTACTTATTGGTATCTTTTTAACATATTGTATTTTTTTAATGTTTATTCGTGGGTTGCTGTATATTTTATGTTGATTGATGCACTGAAATTGACGGTGATTGTCCTTAAATTAGATAGCTAAAAACCTAACTTCTTTATCACTTGAAAATAAGTGGCTTAGTTTATCTAATGCGAAAAAAAGATAATGACTAAGTGTACTAATCACTTCAAGTTTCCCTAAATCCATTTCATATTTAAATATTTCTACGCTTAGTACCATTTTTCCTACTCTATTATTCAGGTTTTTGGGATTGCTTAAAAATTAAGTGTGATTATTGTACTTTTTTAACGTTTAAGCCTGTTCAGTAAAGCGATTTATGATTAAAGTAAAATGAGTTTTCTATTATGGAGAGGATTTATGCTTTATATCTTTGATATGGGTAATGTGATTATTGATATCGATTTTAACCGAGTATTCGCAGTATGGAGTAAGCTTAGCGGTGTTCCACTTGCAAGCATAAAAAAGAACTTTACAGCAGGCGAAGTTTTTAAATTACATGAACGCGGTAATATTACAGATATCGAATTTGCTGAAGAAATTAACTCAGAACTTGGCATGAGCTTAAGCTTTGAGCAATTCGCTGAAGGATGGCAGGCTATTTTTATCGCAGTACGACCTGAAGTCATTGATATAATGAATAAATTAAGAGAGCAAGGGCATCGGGTTGTGGTGTTATCAAATACGAATCGCTTGCATCAAGATTACTGGCCTGAACACTATCCTGAAATTGCGGCTTCTGCTGACTTTCTCTATTTGTCGCAAGATCTTGGTATGAGAAAACCAGATCCTGAACTCTTTAAGTATGTTTTAGAATCTGAAGATGTTGAAGCACAAAATGCTGTTTTTTTTGATGATCTACAAATTAATGTTGATGCCGCTCTTTCGGTTGGCATGAATGCAGTACACGTAATTGATAAAAATACCATTATCGAGTATTTCAAAGATTACGATTTTACTCTCCCAGTAGAAGAATAATGCTATCGTAAGGATAACAATGAATTGAATTTGTTATCCTTTTTTATTGATTTATTTCGGAGAGAGTATGATCGCGTTAATTCAACGAGTAACACAAGCAAAAGTGGATATTGCTGGTGGAACAGTCGGCGCTATTAATCAAGGCTTATTAGTTCTATTAGGTGTAGAGAAAGACGATAACGAACAAAAAGCGAAAAGGTTATGTGAAAAAGTCTGTGGTTATCGCATATTCAGTGATGAAGACGACAAAATGAACCTGAATGTGAAACAAGCTGGGGGAAGTTTGCTCGTTGTTTCTCAATTTACACTTGCTGCAGAAACACAAAAAGGTATGCGCCCAGGATTTTCGAATGGTGCTTCTCCAGAATTAGCGAAAAATCTCTATCACTACTTTATTGAACAATGTCAGCAACAAGGTTTAGAAACACAAACAGGCCAATTTGCTGCTGATATGCAAATCACACTGACTAATGACGGACCTGTCACATTCTGGTTACAGGTGTAGTGTTAAATAGTCAGTGATGTTAAGAGGAGCTCAGATATGTACCATTTACGAACCCCAAAAACAGAGGCGGAATTCGATGCTTATTATGCTTTTCGCTGGGAAATGCTTCGTAAACCTCTACATCAACCTGAAGGCTCTGAAAAAGACGGTTATGATACCCTTGCTCATCATCAAATGGTTGTCGATGAAACCGGGCAACCTGTTGCAATTGGGCGACTTTATATTAATGCGGATAATGAAGGTGCTATCCGCTTTATGGCGGTACGTACAGATGCACAAGGTAAAGGCTTAGGAACTCTTGTTGCAATGGCATTAGAGTCATTGGCTCGTCAAGAAGGTATAAAACGGATAGTGTGTAGTGCAAGAGAAGAGTCTGTCAACTTTTTTGAGAAGTTAGGTTATGAAAACTGTGGTCTAGTTACAGGCCCACAAACCACACCCATTAAACACTTCTTTATGAAAAAAAGTATTGAGTCTTTAGATGATATTCTTCATCGACCAGACTGGTGTGCTGAATTACAAAAACAGTGGCACCAACATATCCCTTTAAGTGAAAAAATGGGATTACGTATTACTCAATACACGGGAACACGTTTTTATACCACTATTCCCGAAGCTGGAAATCAAAATCCTCATCACACTATTTTTGCAGGTAGTCAATTTTCACTTGCTACCTTAACAGGTTGGGGATTGATTTGGTTATTAATGCAAGAGCACAAATTACAAGGTGATATTGTGTTAGTGGATGCTCATATTCGCTATCGAAAACCTGTTTCTGGACGTCCTGCCGCTGTTGCTGATATGGAAAATTTGAGTGGAGATTTAGGACGATTAGCGAAAGGGAGTAAAGCGCGTATTAAACTAGACGTTGATATTTGTGGTGATGAAGGTGTAGGTGCTGTCTTTAGCGGGACTTATATTGTGTTACCTTCACAAAAAGAACAGTGCTAAATATCATGATATTAACTTATTGAAATAAATTTTTTAATAAGTTAATACTCCTTTTCTATTGTTTTTTTGACATTCAGGTAGAGAGATAAAAGACTGTGCTTTAATGCTTATTTTATAGAGTTTCTATCGCTATCCAATTGATGTATATTTCGCAGTTTACGGAGGGAAGCATGGACACCAATTTATCTACTCGTCTTAATAAATATATCAGTGAAAGCGGGATCTGCTCACGTCGAGAAGCTGACCGTTATATTGAGCAAGGACTTGTCCTTATTAATGGTAAACGAGCCGGTATTGGCTCACAAGTATTTGCTGGCGATGAAGTCAAAGTCAATGGTCGATTAATTGAAGCACAGGATAACTCTGAGCTTGTTTTAATCGCGCTGAATAAACCTGTGGGTATTGTGAGTACTACAGATGATGGCGAAAAAGATAATATTGTTGACTATGTTAACCACAGTACCCGAGTTTTTCCTATTGGGCGCTTAGATAAAGATTCTCAAGGGCTAATTTTATTGACTAACCATGGTGATTTAGTCAATAAAATCTTACGTGCAGGTAACTCTCATGAAAAAGAGTACCTTGTGACAGTAAATAAACCGATTACAGATGAATTTATTCATGGAATGGGTGCTGGCGTACCTATCATGGGGCAAAAAACGAAGAAATGTAAGGTGAAAAAAGAGGCGCCAATGGTGTTTCGTATTACCTTAGTTCAAGGTTTAAATCGCCAAATTCGTCGTATGTGCGAATATTTTGGTTATGAAGTCACTAAGCTTGAACGCGTTCGTATTATGAATGTGAGTTTATCAGGATTACCGGTTGGTGAATGGCGTGATCTGACCGATGACGAACTGATCACTTTATTTGAAGCGATTGAGAAATCAACGTCTGAAGCACCACCAAAAGCTAAGCAGAATAAACCGAAAAAACAAATCAGTAGTAATGCAAAAGCGCTGGGTATTTATATTCCTGAAACAAAAAACAAAGAATCAGAAAATAATGCACGTAAGCGCTTTGTTCAGCCAGGCCGAAAAAAGAAAAAGCGTTAATTTCATCTTTGTAGATGCGAGAAAAACAAAAAAACACCTGAAAGGGTGTTTTTTGTTTGCTCTATTTATGCATCGATAATACTAGCCTAAATTCAACTCATCTAATTTATTTTGACGACGTTCAAGCACAATCGCAGCAAGTTCGGCATTCATAACGCGTTCAATTAAAGTGTCATAGTCTTCTTTCGATAGGCAATAGAACAATGGAGTTTCGTGGTCATCACACACAAGCAGTGTGCTGTTATCTTCAAGTGCAGTTAAAGGAGATTGTTGAAACGTATTTAAAGATATTTTTTCAGGGGAAAAATCTTCGTCAGACATGAAAACTCCACAATAAAGAAAAGGGTAATGACGCATTGTAACGCTTTTTATTAAGGGAGCAATCCGTGCTCCTGCGAAAGATCAAGATTATAGGTGATTAATTATTTCGCCGTTTTGTATTACTGAGTTGAGTATTTGTTGCTCACCGTTACTTCCAGTTAATGTACCATTAAGTGTTGATACCACGGAGTTTGCACGTAAATCACCTTTCAATTTTAGTGTAAATTGACCTATTTCGTCAGAGTAGGTTGTTTTTAAACCTAATGTATATGGTGTTGATAATGGGACATTCAGTCCATTAGCAATCAGTGAGAATTGGCGTTGTTGGCTAGATTGCACTAAACCCGCTGAGCCTCGCACAATGCCATCACCAATAAAGGCCGAATATTGCTCAACAATTGCGTTATCCTGCTGAGTGACAATGTTTAAATCAGGGCGACGTAATTCAATACGATTTAATGTTCCACTATCTGCATTTAATCTTGCTGAGCCTTGCCATAATCCCCATTCACCTTCTTTTGCAATTATTAAATTTTGCAGTTTTCCTGTTAATCCTGTGAATTGGAAAGGAAATTCTGGTGTGATATCAATTAAAATTGATTGGTTTATGGATAACTGTTCGATAGTTATATTTTTAATATCATAGCTGTCGTCAATTGGTTTAGCTAGAAAAACGAGCCAATTTTCAGGAAGGGTATATAAAAGGCCTGAAAGCGTCGCTTCGTGAATAGAAATGGTTTTATTGTCTTTATTCCAATTACCAGCAAGTTTAATTAGGCCTTTTTCATAACGTAAACTAAGGTTATCGAGATTGAGCTGATTATTTTGTTGATTCAGTTTTGCGATAAGATCAGTGAAATGTTCATCTTGAAAAACAATGTCATTTGCGTTGAGTTCACCTGTTGTGAATGCAAGGTTTTTACCCCAGTTAAATTGAGAGAATTGCCCATCAAAGCCACTCACAGCCCATTGTTTTCCTTCTGCCGTAAAATCAACAATATTAAGTGCTCTTATGCTAATACGAGGATATTCAGAAATTGATTGCATTAAATCACTGAAGGTTTGAGACGATTGCCAGCGTAAGCCGTTCATATAGACGTCATCAAGTTTCCATTGATTATCTTGATACTGACCACTTAATGATAGTGAACCATTGAGTAAACGCGTTCCCAATTTTTCTATTTGAATATGATTGGGTTGATATTGACCAGAAATGATAAAGTTACTGAATTCATTATTATTTATCATGCCATTAGCAATAGAAAATTGGAAATGACCAGCGCCAATAAAATCTGTTGAGGTTGGTACCCAAGGCGTAATACCACCAGTGACTTTTTGGGCTTCAAAAGAAAAATTGGTTTGAGTACCGTTTAACGCCATATTTTTAAATTGCAGAATATCAGCACTTAACGGCATCGAAGTGGTTTTATTAGTAAATTCAATATTGCCATTTTCTAATGTGATTTTTTGAAGGTGAGAAGGCGCGGTAAAAAATTGCCAATCAAATCGAATTTGCGCTGATTTTGCAGATACGGTTGTTTTGTCTTGTTTAGGATTAACGAAAAGGTCATAAACAATAATTTGTTCTGGTTGCGCAAGGTCATGCTCAATGCCGGAGAAGCGAATATCATAGTCAGTATATTGTGTTAGCCATTCGCTTGTTTTTTGTGCGCCCCACTGAGTTTGGATGAAAGCATAAATTATAATAATAAATAAAATCACGATAAGTATCAGAGATACCAAACTTTTCATCAACCAGCGCATAACCCTTCTCCCGTAGTTTTATACTCCATCAAAACATTATACAGTTATGCCTGAAAACTGAGCGATGCTCAAGCTTTCATCTAATAAATCAAAGAGTCTTAACCTACTTATTAATGAGATAAGATATTTTGTTTATCAAATTCTGTGAGTTTGGAAATTTATCTAATTGGTTTCTTACTTCTTCTAATATATTTATCGTCGTTTGAAAATACTGTTTTTCTGTATTATTTAGATCCTTGTTTTTTAATTTATTATTGTAATTAATTAATTGGGAAATCAATTCATTAGGTTCTAGACTTCCTGAACGATAAATATCATAAAAATTAGGTGTGATGCGAATCTGGTTTTGTAAGTAATCAAATGAATATTGAAGAGCATCCGATTTGTCTTTGTTTTGGGGCTGGTTTAAGTGTGGATTCGCCAAAAAAGTATTTAGATCTTTTTGCATATGTTCTAGATTAAATTCAGCGACTGATTTATTACCTAAATATGCAAATTTATGGTTGGTGTTAAATAATGAAAGAATGGAATCTTTAAGATAAGTAAAAAACTGACCAAGCGTTTTTATATGGTAATTTGCAGTAGAAGGATGTGTTTTGAGAAATTGCAGAGCTTTATTGTTGACAATATTGAATGAGGTTGGCATCTCTTTTCCTTTTATCATCAGTTAAATCATAAGTATTAATTACTGCAACAGAAAGGAAAATGCTTGTATAAAAACACCCATCACTTTGAATTTGAAGATAAAGCGTTATTTCTTAATCGGAGAAATAACGCTTTATAGACTGATTTTCTAATTATTTTTCTGGTGGAAAAATCAGATTTAAAATAATGGCTGTTAAACCACCCGCGGCAATACCTGATGAGAGTAAAGTTTTTAACCAATCAGGTGCAAACTGTAATATTTGAGGTTGTTGTGAAACGCCTAATCCCACAGCAAGTGAAATCGCAAGGATCATAATTGCTCGGCGATTTAATGCTTCTTTAGAAACGATACGTACACCAGATGCGGCAATCGTACCGAACATGACTAATGTTGCCCCACCCAATACAGGCTCAGGAATTCGTTGCACAAATTCCGCAACGAATGGAAATAAGCCTAAAATAACAAGCATTGCTGCTACAACATAACCTACATAACGACTAGCAACGCCTGTTAATTGAATTACACCATTATTTTGACCAAAGCAAGAGTTTGGGAAGGTATTGAAAAATGCTGAAACCATGGAGTTAATTCCATTAGCTAATACACCCCCTTTGATGCGCTTCATATATAAGGGACCACTGACGGGCTGCTCTGAAACATCAGAAGTTGCCGTGATATCACCAATGGTTTCTAGCGAAGTGATCATAAACACCAGCATTAAAGGAATAAGTAAATTCCAATCAAATGATAGGCCATAATAAAATGGCTCAGGGATCGTGATCAGCGGTGTTTCTTGATGTTCTGCGGGTGTGGGTAACATATCTAAAGCCCAAGCAAGAACATAACCCACTGCCATTGCAATAACTAAAGAGGCAACGCGTAAATAAGGGTTTTTTTGTCGGTTTAGTAAAATAATGACGATAAGTACAGAGCCTGCTAACAATAAGTTCTGTGGTGAGCCAAAAGTATTATTTTCGATAGCAGCATAACCGCCACCTATAGACGTTAATCCGACTTGAATTAATGATAGACCAATAATCATCACGACTACACCTGAAACTAAAGGCGTAATGATACGTCTTGCTAGGTGAAGTACGCGTGAAAGGACGATTTCTGTTAATGAGGCGATCATTAAGGTTCCAAAAAGGGCTGCCATCATTGTTGGAATATCGGCACCGCCATTTTTAAGAGCTAAGCCCCCCATGATTAAAGGCGCAACAAAGTTAAAACTAGTTCCTTGGATCGATAATAATCCTGAACCAATTGGCCCCCACGCACGAATTTGTATTAAAGAGGCAATACCTGATGCAAATAAAGACATACTAATAATGCGTTGGGTATCGTGTGCCGGTAGTCCTAATGCTTGGCAAATTAAAATTGCGGGAGTAATAACTGCGACAAACATGGCTAAAAGGTGCTGACATGCGGCAAAAAGCGTTTGAGCTAATGGCGGTTTTTCTTCTAAAGCAAAAAGAAGCTCGCTATTTTTTTTAACTGAAACATCACTATCTTTAGGCAATTTTTGATTTTCTGAAGTAACCATGGTGTGAATTTCTTATTCGACAAAAACGGTATTTTAATGATCTGCGCCACAAAAGCAATCGTTTGCGTGAAAATGATGTTATCAAAATGCATAAGAGGCGCTCACATTTTTATATGTTTTAACTTGTGTTTGTCTCCGTTTTTTTTTCTAATCGGGGATACCTGCTTTTGGCGTTGTTTATGGATGAACTTAGCGTCGTAGTATTTTTATATAAAATTAACAAATAAGACGGGGTACATAAATGTATCATCTTGATGTTTATGGCACGCTGGTTGCGGCCACTTTGGTTCTCTTGATCGGACGTAAGTTAGTGAAATCTGTTCCTTTTTTAGAACGGTATACGATCCCAGAACCTGTTGCAGGTGGGCTACTTGTTGCAGTTCTTCTATTAGCATTCAAATCTTTTATGGATTGGGAAGTGAGTTTTGATCTGTCACTTAAAGATCCATTAATGCTAGCCTTCTTTGCAACAATCGGGTTAAACGCAAATCTCGCGAGCTTAAAGGCCGGAGGAAAAGCGCTTTTTATTTTCGTCTTTGTCGTTGTTGGGTTGTTGTTAGTACAAAATACCGTTGGTATCGCGCTAGCAAAAATGTTAGGTCTTGATCCATTAATGGGATTACTTGCAGGCTCGATTACATTATCGGGTGGTCATGGTACAGGAGCGGCTTGGGGTAAAACGTTTGTTGAAAACTATGGCTTCATGAGTGCATCTGAAGTAGCGATGGCGTGTGCAACCTTTGGTTTAGTTTTGGGAGGATTGATTGGTGGCCCTGTTGCGCGCTACTTAATCAAAAATATTCCAACGCCAGGATTAGGCGCTGACGACCATGAAATGCCAACAGCGTTTGAGAAACCCACTACAGGCAGAATGATCACGTCAATGGTCTTGTTAGAAACCATTGCGATGATCGCGATTTGTTTAATGGCGGGTACATTCCTTTCTCAATTATTAGAAGGTACTGCATTCTCATTACCGACCTTTGTGTGTGTCCTGTTTATCGGCGTTATTTTAAGTAATAGCCTGTCAATGCTTGGTTTCTATCGTGTTTTTGATAGAGCTGTGTCCGTTTTAGGTAACGTAAGTTTATCGTTATTCTTAGCGATGGCATTAATGAGCTTGAAATTATGGGAGCTTGCATCTCTGGCGATACCTATGTTGGTTATCCTTGGCGTTCAAGCGGGTGTCATGGCGCTATACGCTATTTTTGTGACATTCCGAGTAATGGGTAAAAATTACGATGCGGCGGTTTTAGCTGCGGGTCACTGTGGTTTTGGTTTAGGGGCAACACCAACGGCAATTGCCAATATGCAAGCCGTTACGGATCGTTTTGGGCCTTCTCATCTAGCGTTCTTAGTCGTACCAATGGTTGGTGCGTTCTTTATTGATATTGTGAATGCAATAGTGATCAAGCTGTATCTACTATTGCCATTCTTTACACCTATAGCAGGATAGTTTTACCGTTATCACTGAAGAAGTATCTCTGTATTAAATAGCACCCCATTGTTGGTTTTCAGCATTGGGGTGTTTTTTTATGGGATGTTCTATTTCAATATCACGCTGAATCGAGTTTAACGGCATGTTAAGGCGATGCAAAGAATGATCTTATGCTTGGCTATACTGTGTTTTAGTCGGTAACCAGCGTTCGATTAAGGCTTGTGAATGCTTAGGGTAATGTTCATGTAGGTAACGTGCAATACGTTGTACTTCAGGAATGAGTCCCTGATCGCGTAATAAATCAGCCACTTTAAATTGTACATTACCTGTTTGCTTAGTACCTAGAAGCTCACCAGGGCCACGAATTTCGAGATCTTTTTGGGCAATGACAAAGCCATCATTGCTGTCTCTTAATACCTGTAATCGTAAACGAGCGGTCTGCGTTAAGGGGGTTTTATAAAGTAAAACACAATGAGAGGCAATCGCACCACGGCCAACACGACCACGTAGTTGATGTAATTGCGCAAGACCTAATCTTTCAGGGTTATCAATAATCATCAAACTGGCGTTAGGTACATCGACACCAACTTCAATAACAGTTGTTGCAACGAGGAGGTGTAATTCATTTTCTTTAAATGCCGCCATTACAGCTTGTTTCTCTGTGGGCTTCATTCGCCCATGTACCAATCCTACTTTGATTTCAGGGAGTGCTATTGTTAGTTCATCATAGATAACTTGGGCTGCTTGCGCTTCAAGCACTTCAGAATCTTCAATTAGGGTGCATACCCAATAGGCTTGTCGATTCTCTTCTGTGCAAGCCAGTCTGATGCGTTCAATAATGTCATTACGGCGAGTATCAGGGATAGCGACAGTAGTAACAGGCGTACGCCCCGGCGGTAATTCGTCGATGATAGACGTATCCATATCGGCATAAGCGGTCATCGCTAAGGTACGTGGGATCGGGGTTGCTGTCATTACTAATTGGTGAGGATGAAAGCCTTGCTCTTCACCTTTTTTCCATAAAGCGAGACGTTGGTGTACTCCAAAACGGTGTTGTTCATCAATGATCACTAAGGCTAGAGAGTGAAATTTAACTTGTTCTTGGAAAATCGCATGTGTTCCAATAATGATCGATACTTCACCATTCGCAATGGCATTTTGCTGTGTTTCGCGGGCTTTCCCTTTCTGTTTTCCTGCTAGCCAACCTACTTGGATACCAAAAGGCTCAAACCATTTTCTAAAGGTTAATGCATGTTGCTCTGCTAACAATTCTGTTGGTGCCATTAAAGCCACTTGCTTACCATTAGCAATAGCACGTAACGCACTTAATGCGGCAACTAGCGTTTTACCTGAGCCTACATCTCCTTGGATCAATCGCATCATTGGATAGTCTTTTTCTAAATCTGTTTCTATCTCATTGACGACACGTTGTTGTGCATTAGTCGGGGTAAAGGGGAGAGAGGCGAGAAATTGCTGACGTAATGTTGATGTATATGGCATAAACAATGGCTCTGCACGATAAGATTGTGCACCAGCTCTTGCATTGAGCATACCTAGATTGTGAGCTAGCAATTCTTCAATAATTAGCCTTTTTTGCGCAGGATGCTGTCCTTTCTCAAGTTCAGCAAAAGCGATATCAGGAGGCGGATTATGTAAAGTACGTAATGCTGTGGCTAGCGGGGGTAAACCATGAATAAATTGCTCAGGTAATAATTCGTTAATAGCACAGGTATCAAGTAATTCTAATGCTTGCTCTATTAATTTACGTAATGATGTTTGGCGTAAGCCTTCTGTCGTTGAATAGATGGGAGTGAGAGTTTCTTGCAGTTTAACTTCAGCACCAGCCACTTTAATTTTATATTCAGGATGAATAATTTCAGGGCCTCTACTTCCACGTTTAACCTCGCCATAGGCCGTGACTTGTTTACCTTGAGCAAGGTTATTTTTCATCGCCGCCGTAAAGTTAAAAAATCGGAGCGTTAAAATTCCTGAGCCATCAGAAATTTGGCAGGTCATCATTTTTCGTCGGCCAAAACTGACCTCGGTTCTTAAGATTTCACCTGAAACAGTCGCAGGAATACCGGGAAGGAGATCACTAATGGCATATAAATGTGTTTGATCTTCATAACGCAAAGGAAGGTGGAGTAATAAATCCTCAATAGTCACAAGCCCTATTTTTGCCAGCTTGTCTGCCTGACTTGCACCTACGCCGTGAAGAGTGGTTAAGGGGATTGCATCAAGCAGTTTTCCTTTCATGGGATCAATACTCCGTCTTTTTTAATTTCCTAAGTTGTTTTTGTGTCATTTGCATTTCAGCCCACCATGAGTCAGGTGCTTCTATTTCACCACGATCATTAATGTATGGGCGAGGCAGGCCTTTTCGGCGAGAAACTTCAGCCAATACTGGGTATCCACCTTCAAATAGCAGAATTTGTTGTTGTTCTTTTGTCAGGGCGCTCTCTGTTCGATTATACATACCCGCGGCCTGGCGTTGTCGTTGTGCTTCATACAAAATTAAAGCACTGGCAACCGAAACATTCAGTGATTGCACCATACCCATCATAGGAACAATGATATCTTGATCGGCAAGTGCGATAGCATCTTGTGAGATACCTGTTTTTTCCTGTCCCATAATAATACAAGTTGGGCGAGTGTAATCAATCTCGCGGAAATCGACAGCTTTATCTGAGAGATGTGTCGCAAGAACTTGCATACCTTGAGTACGAAAGACATTCACGGCATCAGTGATTGAAGGGTGCGTTTCGACATTTACCCAACTGTTACTTCCTGCTGCGGGGGAGATGAGCATTCGCATTTTTTCTTCAGGCCAAATAGCATGAATTTTAGGAATACCCACGGCATCAGCTGTTCTTATGACTGCTGCCACATTATGGGATTTATGCACTTCTTCAAGGCAAACTGTCAGGTCGGGTTGCCGCATTGCCATCATTTGGCAGATGCGGGCATATCGAATTGAATTCATGATTAGTTTTTATTGCGGCTAACGCGCAGAACATCAGGCATGATGCGAAGTTTACGCATGATATTGGCTAATTGAATTCTGTCTTTCGCAGTTAAGCGAATAAAAGCACAATACACACGACCATCTTTTTCTTCTGTATTCATACTTTGAATACTTGAATTTGCATCATTGATTGCGGCGGTTAAGTTTGCTAATGCACCTTGATGGTTAATCATATCGACTTTGATTTCAGTAATGAAATCACTGTTGATCTCTTTATCCCATTCGACAGGCATGAATTTTTCAGGCTCTTTCTGATAACCACGAATATTACGACAAGATTCATGGTGAATAACCAAGCCTTTTCCTGGGCTAATATGTGCCACGATAGGATCACCTGGAATAGGACGACAACATTTAGCAAAGGAGATCAATACGCCATCGGCACCTTTAATTGGCAGTTTAGGTGTTTCATCATTAGTTGCATTTGTTTGTGCGTTATCATCTTGATTGTGGCTATCAATTAATAAATTACGCGCGACAACAACACTCATAGTGTTACCTAAACCAATCTCAGCCATTAAGTCATCAATGGAATGAAGCTTCATTCGCTTCAATTCACGCTCAATATTCTCGGCTGAAATATCAGTGAGCTTATGCTCACCTAGAGCATGATTCAATAAACGGCGGCCTAAATTAATGGAGTCTTCGCGTTTTAAATTTTTCAGTAGTTGGCGAATTTTAGAGCGGGCTCTTGAACTGACGACAAAGTTTAGCCAAGCCGCATTCGGTCTTGCACCTGGAGCCGTAATAATTTCAACGGTTTGTCCTGTGCGTAGCGATTGTGAAAGTGGATAAGGTTGTCTATCAACTCTTGCACCCACACACGCATGACCAATATCAGTGTGTACAGCATACGCAAAATCGACAGGCGTCGCCCCCGTTGGTAATTCAACAATGCGACCTTCTGGGGTGAAAACGTAGATTTCATCAGGAAAAAGGTCTGATTTTACGTTTTCGATAAATTCAAATGAGCTACCTGCGCTTTGTTGCAATTCAAGTAGACTTTGCATCCAGCGTTGAGCTCTTACTTGTGCGGTTGTACCCGGTTGTTCACCTTGCTCTTTATAAGCCCAATGTGCTGCAACCCCCATTTCAGCCATTTGATCCATATCTTCAGTGCGAATTTGCACTTCAACTGGCACACCATGTGGGCCAATAAGTGATGTATGAAGAGATTGATAGCCGTTAGCTTTAGGGATAGCAATATAGTCTTTAACTCGCCCCGGACGTGGTTTATAAAGACTGTGCATTTGACCTAATACGCGATAACAGGTATCGACTTCTTTCACGATAACGCGAAAGGCATAGATATCCATAATCGAGTGAAAACGTTGCTCTTTTAGCAACATTTTGCGATAGATAGAGTAGAGGTGTTTTTCGCGACCGTTAACTTTGCATTCGATATGTGCTTCTGTCAGGCGACCTTCAATTTCAGAGAGGATTTTATTAATCATCTCTTTTCGGTTACCTCGAGCAGCCTTAACGACTTCTTTTATCACTCGGTAACGATTAGGGTGTAGCGCCTCGAAACCCAGTTCTTCAAGCTCTGTCTTGATATGATGTATACCTAAACGATGTGCCAGAGGGCTATAGATTTCGAGTGTTTCGCGAGCAATACGGCGACGTTTATCTGGGCGCAATGAACCCAGAGTGCGCATATTGTGAGTTCGGTCTGCCAGTTTGATTAAAATGACGCGGATATCTTTTACCATCGCCATAATCATTTTACGAAAGTTTTCAGCCTGAGCCTCTTTTTTGTCTCTAAACTTTAATTTATCCAGTTTAGAAACACCTTCAACAAGATCGGCCACTGTACTACCAAAAAGAGTTTCGATATCTTGAAAGGTTGCAGGCGTATCTTCGATAACATCATGCAACAACGCCGCCATCAGCGTTTGGTGGTCTAATCGCATATCTGCGAGAATACACGCAACCGCAACAGGGTGAGTAATATAAGGCTCACCACTTGAACGAGTTTGTCCCTCGTGGGCATTTCGGGCGACGATAAAGGCTTTTTTAAGTTGTTCAACTTGCTCTGATGGCAAGTATTTTTGAACGATTTGATTCAGGCTTTCAAACAGGTACAAGGCAGACCTACCCCTATTTTATAAAACGATTAACGACGACCTTCCGCAATCGCTGAAACAGCTTGTAATTCTGCTGCTTCTTGCTCTTGCTGCTCTTGACGTTCACGAGCATCAAGAATTTTACCGTTAATCAGGCCTTCTTCAATTTCACGTAGCGCGACAACAGTCATTTTATCATTTTCTTCTGGAACTAAAGGATCTTTAGCGCCAACTTGTAACTGACGCGCACGACGTGCTGCGACCAGAACAAGGTCAAAACGGTTACCAATTTTTTCTACAGCGTCTTGAACGGTTACGCGTGCCATATTTGTGTTACTCCACCATTAACGAAATGACTGGGCATAATACTGAAAGTTAACTCAGTCTGCCAATAATTTGCTGATTAAATCACCATGTCGTAGCGTTTGACGATCAAGGCGTAATTTTTCGGAACGAATAATTGATTGTAAATCAGCAAGCGCAGTATTGAAATCATCATTAATCAGCAAATAATCATACTCATTAAAATGTTCCATTTCCGATACAGCTTGTGACATACGTTTTGTAATCACTTCTTCGCTATCTTGCCCACGTCCTCGAAGTCGGCGATAAAGCTCTTCTTTTGACGGTGGCAGAATAAAAATACTGCGAGCTTCAGGCATCGCTTTACGCACTTGTTGCGCACCTTGCCAATCAATATCTAAAAAGACATCAACGCCACTGGCTAAGATTTCTTTGATGACTTTGCCGGATGTACCGTAGTAGTTACCAAAAACACAAGCATGTTCGAGGAAATCCCCGCTATCTATCATGTTTTTGAATTCTTCTTCAGTAACAAAGAAGTAATGTTCACCATGGCTTTCTCCCGGTCGCATAGGGCGAGTCGTATGGGAGACGGAAACCTGCGTGTCATATAAAGGCTGTGTTTTTAACAGCGCTTGAATAAGACTTGATTTACCCGCACCGCTTGGAGCGGAAACAATATAAAGAGTTCCTTGGATCATGATGACTTTCTGAATTTGACTGGAGAATTAAGTATAAATACAAGTTTAGGGAGCAAATCCCCCATATAGTATACACATACAATGAATGACATACAGTGCCCATGTTTAATAGAGGGCTATTTTTTTCTTATTGTATTCTCTTTTTTAATTGGGAAAACAAGAGAAAAATTAAACTATGTCAATATTAACATATAATTAAGGGTGCAGTGATAGGAATTACCTTTTATCACAATAGCGAAAAGAGATTATATTTTGAGATACCCCACAGAATCAAAAATAACCGCTGTTGTTAAAACAGCGATTCGTTAATCTTGATTCTCGTAATTAAAGACAGGTAAGCCCAATTTATAACGAATAGCGAGAAGTCGAGCCGTCAATCCTGCAATAAGGGTAATGATGATAATGACGTCTCTTGGTAATGGTGTATAAAACAGTAATCCCATATAAAGCCATGCGGCGCCAAAAGCGATACCGGCATAAATTTCTTTTTGGAAAACCAGAGGAATGGTATTACAAAGCATATCCCTTAATACACCACCAAAAGCACCTGTAATCACCGCGGCAATCGCAGCAATAATTGGGCCATACTCCATATCGAGTGCAATTTGTGCGCCGATAATAGAGAAAACCATGAGACCAATGGCATCTAGGATAAGAAAGAGTCGCTGTAGATGTTTCATCATGGGAGCAACCCACATGGTGATAACAGCAGCACATGCAACAGTGACAATATATTCAGGATGCTTAACCCAACCTAGTGGGTAATGGCCGAGGAGAATATCTCTGACAGAGCCTCCACCAATGGCGGTTGCAGAGGCAATAATAATGACGCCAAAAACATCCATTTTACGACGACCAGCAGCAAGCGCACCGGTCATGGCTTCTGCAGTAATACCAATAATATAGAGAACACTAAGTAACATGATTTTTTAATTTTCTGACTATTTAGTGAGGATAGAGTAATTACCTTGCGAAAAAGTCTCGACTGAATTTTTTTAGTGCCAGGTAAAATTAATTAGTTTTTATAATGTGGAAATTTATTTCCCGATAAGGATAAATATGTCTTTTCAGGAACACCAGATTACATTCGATCGCCGTCATCATCAGTTAACTAATATAAATGTTTGGACGCCAGATAGCCAGTGGTTAGTCTATGATGTACGTCCCAATGGAGGATCTTTTACAGGTCTAACCATAGAAAAAATTCATGTGAAAACAAAACAGCAACAGATAATTTACACAGCCATGCAAGGGGCACACGTTGGTGTTGCTACTGTATGTCCAATAGAGCCTGTACGTTATGCCTTCATTCATGGCCCTGAAAACCCAGACGATGAATGGCATTATGATTTTCATCACCGTCGCGGTGTGATTGTGAATGAATCAGAGCAAAATCGTGCTTTTAATATCGATGCATGCTCTTTGACTCCCCCTTATCAAGCAGGGGCATTACGGGGTGGTACGCATGTTCATGTATTTAGCCCTGATGGTTCACGTTTAAGCTTTACTTATAATGACCATATTATGCATGAACTGGGTTGCGAATATGATCAACGTAATGTCGCTGTCGCGGTACCATTAAAAGCAGTTAATGTTGCTAAAAAACACCCGCGTGAATATGACGGTGAATATTTTTGCACTGTGATAAGTCAAACTGTTGCTCATCCGAAAAAGGGAAGTGACGAAATTAATAAAGCTTATGAAGAGTGCTGGATTGGAACACAAGGCTACACTAAAGTTGATGGTTCACAACAGCGTTGGGCGATCGCTTTTATTGGCGATACGGTGAGTGAAGATGGCGAAAAAGTTTCTGATATTTTCTTAGTGGATTTACCGGATGATAATCATGCTTTCAGCATTGAAGGTGATAAACCACTGGCAGGAACCGACACAACAATGCCAGCTGTTGCTAAAGGTATTCACCAAGTCCGTCTAACAAACACAGCAAATAGAAAATATGCGGGTGTTTTAAATCAGCCTCGTCATTGGTTAAGAAGTTCACCTCAAGGTGATGCGATTGCTTTCTTAATGAAAGAGGGTAATGGTGTTGTACAGTTATATACCGTTTCGCCAAGTACGAAAGAAATAAAACAGATCACCTCGCAGGATTGGGATATTCAGTCAGCCTTTACATGGAATAGTAATGGACAATATCTCACTTTTATTTGCGATAACAGCGTGATGTTATGTAATGCAAAAACGGGTGAACTAACGCGATTAACAGAAAAAACAGCACAAGCACCAAGTAGTGATGCCGTTGTATTCTCTCCGGATGACCAATATATTGCATTTATGCGCGATGTTGATGGTTATCGCCAGATATTTACAGTCGAGACAGGGTTGTAAAGTGTCATAATATATTGAGAAGATATCTTCTCATTTAATAAAAAACCGGCATTGTGAAAGCAATGCCGGTTTGTGTTTTTTGAGGTTTACAACTTATTGTAAAACAGAAATATCTGCGACTTTTAAGAACAGTTCACGTAATTGGCTTAACATGGTTAAACGGTTGATACGAACCGCTTCGTCTTCATCCATTACCATAACTTTATCAAAAAAGTTATTGACCACATCACGTAATGAAGCCAGTTCAACTAATGCTTCTTGGTATTTGCGCTCGGCAAATAATGGTGCCAGTTTATCTTGTAATACAGAAAGATTAGCCGCTAATTGAACTTCTTCTGGTGCTTTTAAGACGGAAGCTAAAACAGTGTCATTCAGTTTTACGTTAGCAGATTTCGCTAAGATATTAGAAACCCGCTTATTTGCTTCTGCTAATGCGGAGGCTTCTTCTAATGTACGGAAATAAGTTACCGCTTTAACGCGAGCATTGAAGTCAGCTGGTTGTGTTGGGCGACGAGCTAATACAGCTTGAATAGTATCAATGCTGTAACCCAATTCTTGATACCAAGAACGGAAACGGCCTAACATAAATTCAACCACATCACTGACGACATTTTTGTTCGTCAGTTTATCACCGTAAAGGCGAACCGCTTCTTGCGTCAGCTCTTCAATATCCAATGGTAAATCTTGCTCAACGATAATGCGTAAGACACCCAGTGATGCACGACGTAAAGCAAACGGATCTTTATCCCCTTTTGGATGTTGACCGATGCCGAAAATACCTGCAAGGGTGTCCATCTTCTCTGCGATAGCGAGGGCGCTAGCAACAGGATTAGAAGGGAGTTCATCACCGGCAAAACGAGGCTGATATTGTTCTTTCAGTGCAACAGCAACGTCTTCGGCTTCACCATCATGACGTGCATAATGCATACCCATAACACCTTGGGTATCCGTGAACTCGAACACCATATTGGTCATTAAGTCACATTTTGACAGTAAACCCGCACGGGTTGCTTTATTAACATCAGCACCCATTTTATCTGCAATAAAGCCAGCTAATGCTTGAATACGGTCGGTTTTATCACGCAGTGTACCTAAGTCTTTTTGGAATAATACGGTTTCAAGACGTGGTAAGTTATCTTCTAAACGTTGTTTTCGGTCAGTTTTAAAGAAGAACTCTGCATCAGCTAAGCGAGGACGTACGACTTTTTCGTTACCACTAATGATCTGCTGTGGATCAGATGATTCAATGTTAGTGACGAAAATAAAGTTAGGTAATAATCCACCTTGTTTATCATAAACAGGGAAGTATTTTTGGTCACCTTTCATGGTGTAAACCAGTGCCTCAGCAGGAACGGCAAGGAATTTTTCCTCAAATTTTGCTGTTAACACAACTGGCCATTCAACCAATGAAGTGACTTCTTCCACTAAGCTATCGCTTAAATCTGCGATACCGCCCAGTTTTTCAGCGGCAAGACGAGCATCATGAAGAATAATGGATTTACGAGTTTCGTAATCAGCGATAACTTTTCCGCGCTCATAAAGAATTTCAGGATACTGATCTGCATTATCAATCGTAAATTCGGCTTCCCCCATAAAGCGGTGACCACGAATAACGCGATCGCTTTGGATACCTAAAATTTCACCATCAATAACAGTATCACCTAATAATAAGGTGACAGTATGAACAGGACGTACAAAGTGAGTATCTTTATCACCCCAGCGCATTAATTTTGGAATTGGTAATTTTGATAATGCAGTGCTTACCATGCCAATCAGCAATTGGTTAACTGCTTCACCTTTTACTTCTGCACGATAAAATAACCATTCGCCTTTATCTGTTGACAAGCGTTCTGCTTGGTCAACAGTAATGCCATTACCTCTTGCCCAACCTTCAGCTGCTTTGGTTGGTTTACCTTCAGCGTCAAAGGCTTGAGCAATTGCAGGACCACGTTTTTCAATGGTTCTATCTGCTTGTGATTTCGCCATATTAGCGACTTTAATGGCTAAACGGCGAGGTGCTGCAAACCAAGATACATCACCATGAGTGATATTGGCATTGTCCAGCTCTGCAGTAAAATTAGCAGCAAAAGATTCAGCTAAAGAACGAAGCGCTTTCGGCGGTAATTCTTCCGTGCCGATTTCCACGAGGAAAGTCTCAGTTGTCATGATAGCCTCTTACTTTTTACACATAGGGAAACCAAGCGCTTCGCGAGAAGCATAATATGCTTCAGCAACTGCTTTGGTTAAAGTACGGATACGTAAAATATAACGTTGACGTTCTGTCACTGAAATCGCTTTACGTGCATCCAATAGATTAAAGGTGTGTCCTGCTTTTAAGATACGTTCATAGGCAGGTAAAGGCAGAGGTTTTTCTAACTCTAACAACTCGCGAGCTTCTTTTTCATATTGTTCAAAGCAAGAGAATAAGAAGTCGACATCAGCATATTCAAAGTTATAGGTTGATTGCTCAACTTCATTTTGATGATAGATATCGCCGTAAGTGGTTTTACCCAATGGGCCATCACACCAAACTAAATCATAGACGCTGTCTACGCCTTGAATATACATGGCAAGACGCTCTAAGCCGTAAGTAATTTCGCCCGTAACCGGTTTACACTCTAATCCACCCACTTGTTGGAAGTAGGTAAATTGCGTCACTTCCATGCCGTTGAGCCAAACTTCCCAGCCTAAGCCCCAAGCACCTAATGTTGGGTTTTCCCAGTTATCTTCCACAAAACGAATATCATGGATTGTTGGGTCTAAACCTAACTCTCTTAATGAGCCAAGATACAGTTCTTGAATGTTATCAGGTGATGGCTTAATGATAACTTGGAATTGGTAATAGTGCTGTAAACGGTTAGGGTTTTCACCGTAGCGTCCGTCAGTTGGGCGACGTGAAGGTTGTACATAAGCCGCCGCAATAGGTTCTGGCCCTAATGCTCGTAAACAAGTCATTGGGTGTGATGTACCTGCACCCACTTCCATATCTAATGGTTGGACAATGGTACAGCCCTGGCGAGCCCAGTAATCCTGTAGTGTCAGGATAAGACCTTGAAAGGTTTTGGTATCAAACTTTTGCATGTTATATCCGCATGGCGATACATAGAATAAAAAGAAAGGTTTCAGTATACCTTCTAGACGAAAGATATACAGCAAGGAATGCGGGCAATTTTCCCTCGATCAAAAAAATAATCCTCTAATTGACTTTATGACTATGCTCAAAGAAATAGATTGAATTTTTTTTCATCTATTTACATGTATATTTATACAGTATATAAGTGGTGCTATTGAAAGTTATTGATAACAAGGAATGAGAGAATGAGCAAACAGCGTTGCGACTGGGTAACCCATGATCCTGATTATTTAGCATATCATGACGATGAGTGGGGGAAACCTGAACGAGATAAATACAAGCTTTTTGAAATGATTTGCCTTGAAGGTCAACAAGCTGGGTTGTCTTGGTATACTGTACTCAAAAAAAGAGCAGGTTATCGCCACTGTTTTTTGGGCTTTTCACCTGAAAAAATTGCCAAAATGACTGAGAACGATGTTGACGCGCTATTACAAGACCCCGCGATTATTCGCCATCGAGGAAAAATTAACGCCATTATTAATAACGCGCGTATTTTTATGACAATGGAAGAACAAGGTGAAGATTTTAGTCAGTTTATTTGGCAATTTGTTGATAATAAACCAATTGTTAATCAGTGGGATGATATATCTCAAGTACCTGCATCCACTGAAATCTCAGATAAGATGGCAAAAACGTTAAAGAAAAAAGGTTTTAAATTTGTTGGTACAACCACTTGTTACGCTTTTATGCAAGCCGTAGGTATGGTAAATGACCATATTCTCTCTTGTTTTTGTCGTCAAGAAGAGAGTGAAAACACCAATAAAAAGTAAAATGTGGGTTGAGTTATCTTTAACTTAAGAAGTTATTGGTTTTATATTTCAATATTTAAATCTGTATTAATATTCCTATTTTATCATTTCTATTATAACTATTGATGCAGATTAAAGCTCGCGGTATGGTATTTCTTAACGAGAAAGCAACATAGAAGATACCTGCAAAGATGACTCAACTATCACAATTTGGGCAAAAGTTTGCTCAGCATTCAGGCATTGCTCGCTTGATGCAAGATTTAAATGAAGGGATCCGTACACCCGGTGCTGTGATGTTAGGGGGAGGAAATCCAGCTCATATTCCTGAAATGGATAACTATTTTCGCCAGTTACTTAAAGAGATGACAGAAAATGGCACGTTAAGTGATGCCGTTTGTAACTATGATGGCCCGCAAGGCAAAGATGCGACGTTACAAGCGTTGGCGGCATGTTTAAAAGAGAAACTGGGTTGGAATATATCAGCAAAAAATATTGCATTAACCAATGGTAGTCAAAGTGCTTTTTTCTATTTGTTCAATTTATTAGGTGGCACAACCAAAGAGGGGAAAAAACGTAAAATTCTTTTTCCAATTGCCCCTGAATATATTGGTTACGCAGATTCAGGATTAGAAGAAGATCTGTTTGTTGCAAATAAGCCAACTATAGAAATGTTACCTAATGGCCAATTCAAATACCATGTTGATTTCGCTCATCTTGAGATCAGAGATGATATTGCGGCTATTTGTGTTTCAAGGCCAACAAATCCAACGGGGAATGTTATTACTGATGACGAAGTGGAGAAGCTAGAGGCTTTATCCAAGCGACATAATATTCCTCTGATTATAGATAATGCTTATGGCGTTCCTTTTCCGGGTATTATTTTTACCCAAGCCACACCTCGTTGGAATGACAACACTATTCTTTGTATGAGCTTGTCTAAGTTAGGCTTACCTGGCACACGTTGTGGCATTATCATTGCTAATGAAGAGCTAATTTCGGCTATCACAAATGTGAATGGCATTATTAGTCTTGCACCTGGTGGCATTGGTCCTGCAATGGCATTAGAAATGCTAAAACGTGATGATTTAATGCGATTATCTCAAGAGGTAATTGGGCCTTTCTATCATCAGCGTGTACTGGAAACGATTGATATTATCCGTCGTTATCTACCTGAGGATCGTTGTCTCATTCATAAACCTGAAGGTGCTATCTTTTTGTGGCTTTGGTTTAAAGATTTGCCTGTTTCTTGTGAAGAGCTTTATCGTCGTTTGAAAAAACGTGGTGTGTTAATGGTGCCTGGGCATTACTTTTTCCCGGGGTTAGAGGATTCATGGGAGCATGCTCATCAATGTATGCGTATGAATTACGTGCCTGAGCCTGAATTGATAGAGAAAGGAATAAAAATTCTGGCTGAAGAAATCGAGAACATCTATCAGCCAGTGAATATCTAATAAAAATGCCCCTTCAGCGAGAAGAAGGGGCAAAGACAATAACGAGGACTTTTGAGCATAAGTTTGACGGAAAGAAATTGATTACTAAAACGTTAGCAATCCGTCTCAATCTAAATTTCTTAGCACGAGAACTATTAAAACAGACATTTATAAAATCTATGGCTTAAATAAGAGCCATTCATAGCCTTAATTATCCCTCTGCTAAGCAAAATGTGGATTTTAGTAACATATTTAGTTCAACTGATTAATATATTTATTATTTTTGCTACAAAGTCCAGATTATAAGTGCCATTAATTGTGGTGTTATTATGCGTAAAAACATCGCTAAAGGATAAACGGTGGCATAAGAAAGAGCCGCAGCCCCACTTGAGCTGTGAATTGAGTTTGCAAAGGCCAATGCAGGAGGATCAGTCATTGAGCCTGCTAACATACCACAAAGACTTAAATAATTAAGTTTAAAGAAGACTCTGGCGATGACACCTACAATCAATAACGGTAATAGCGTAATAAGAATACCATAGCCAATCCAACTCAGTCCTTGACCATAAATTAAGGTTTCGACAAATTCACCGCCAGAGTTTAGTCCTACCACAGCAAGAAACATGACAATGCCCAATTCTCTCAATGCTAAGTTTGCGCTTGGGGGCATAAACCAATAGAGCTTACCAAATGTCCCAATACGCCCTAAAATTAAGGCAACAACAAGCGGACCACCAGCTAATCCCAATTTAAGTGCCACAGGAATACCGGGAATAAAAATAGGAATAGAGCCAAGTAAAACCCCTAATCCAATACCAATAAAAACGGGTAGCATTTGAACTTGTTCTAATTTTTGGCGAGCATTACCTAACAAGACAGTAATCGCTTCAATAGATTCGGGGCGACCAACAACATTAAGAATATCCCCGAACTGCAACATACTGTTATGACTTGGTATAAGTTCGATACCTGCACGATTTAATCGAGTGACTACGACATCGTATTTTCTTTTAAGATCAAGATCTTTTAAACGCTTGCTTAATACTGAATCGTTAGTGACAACGATCCGCACAGATTGCAGTAAATTTGTTGACGTTGAAAGTGACGCATCGACCTCTTCCCCTAATATAAGACGTACTTTATTGAGATCTTCTTTTGAACCAACAATATGCAGTAAGTCCCCTAATTGAATAATTGTTGATGGCATAGGTACCATAATGTTGTCTCCTCGTTTTAAACGTGAGCAGACGAGGGCATCTTCATTGAGTAAAGGAATGTCTTGCATTAATAGGCCATCTAAATTGGGATTTTTAATAGCAATATTAATGGTATGTAGTGTATCTTTAGTACTATTTTGTTGATTACTAAAGGCTTTTGCTTCTTCATCAATATTGATTTTAAAGAAGACACGAAGAAGCCACATAACGAGTAAAATGCCACAAATCCCCATAGGGTAAGCCATTGCATAACCCATTCCCATTTGTCCTACAGAGGTCGGGTCAACTTGCAAATCTGTCAGTATTTGTTGCCCTGCGCCCAAAGAGGGGGTATTAGTGACCGCACCAGAAAAAATACCCAAAATAATAGGCAAAGGAACATCAAACAAACGATAAATAGAGGCTGTTATTATTGAGCCGAGAAGAATAATTAAAATCGCAAATGCGTTTAGTTTTAAGCCTGAAACGCGTAGTGAAGAGAAAAAGCCAGGACCGACTTGGATACCAATCGTGTAAACAAAAAGAATAAGCCCAAATTCTTGAATAAAATGAAGTGTTTGTGCGTTAAGCGAAAAATTATAGTGCTGAGCAAAATGACCAATAATAATCCCACCAAAAAGAACACCGCCTATCCCTAAACTGACTCGATAGATTTTGATATTGCCAATCCAAAGACCTAGAGCGCCTGCTAATGACAACATCACCATTGTTAGTGCAATATCACTCATAAAAAAGATCCTGTACCTAAAAAAATAGAAATGAGAAAATTTGAGCTAAAACGATAAACCTATTTTGGCAAAGAACAATGAAAGCCGCTGTGTCTTATCGCACAGATTTAACATATATAGAGATCAAAAAAATAAAAAAGACAAATATAGAGTTAAAGTATTTATTTAAATAATGAGGGTTGAATTTTAATATCAGAGAAACATAATAATTAATAATATTATTATGTTTATTCTAATTAGAAAAAATGAGTCTTTTTACTAAACTTATTTAGTGATTAGAAAATTAAGCTGTTTTATATTATCTTTCTCTTGTTCTATAAGAGAAAACAGGTTTAACTATATGATAAAAAGCGTTGACTACAGATCTCGTTTTATAGGTGCCCTATGACATTCAGAACGACAAGTAAAAATTTAACATTACTCGTATTATTGGTGACATTACTGACAGGGTGTTCAAGTGTAATGACTCATGCAGGCCCGAATAAAGAACTTTATTCGGGAACAAAAAATAATATGACAATGTTAAAAGACAACGAAACAGGATGGGCAATGAAACCATTGGTTATTCTTGATCTCCCTTTTAGTGCAGTATTAGATACTTTATTATTACCTTATGATTATTATACTCAAGATGATGATAAAAGTGATAATTCGCCTAAAGAACGAATAAAAAGATTGGAAAGCACCACTGCAAATAATAATCATGAAAACAAGAATTAATATCAAATTAATGACTAAATACTAAATAAGTAATTATATTTAGTCATTATTTGTTTACTTTATTATTTATTTAGTACGGTTTCTTCTTTAGGACCAAACATTTTATTTAAGCTATTGAGCTCTTGCATTTCCTTTTCACATATTGCTTTTTGTTCTGTCAGAGATGCTGCCATTATCCGTTTTTTGCTTTGCTCAAAATTTCCTTTAATCTCCGGCATATTGTGCTTCAGATCTTCTCTTTGAGAGATGTACTGAATAAATTTATCAGCCTCTTTAAAGTACACTCGACAAGCATGAGTCGTGGATGCTTGAGCTGGAAGTGCAGTCGACAATAAAAGTAATACAACACCCCACCAACATTGTTTCATTCTCTAAACTACCTACCTTATTTGACGTAAGGCAATTATATAAAAAGTACATTAATTAGACGATAATAATTGAGAATAAATTTGTTATTTTTTTTCATTTTGTCTCTATAGAGTAAAGAAAACCATAGTAAAGCGAAGAAAGGGAAATAGGCTTGTTACAATAACTTTAAAATACACATCGTTTTTATGATAAAAAGTTAAAAATCAATCGTTTTGGTTGAAAACCATACGAACAGTCAGGAGATACTAAAAAAGTATTGACGCAGTGGGTTTCTGGCAGTAAGATGCACCTCGTTTTCGGCGAGTAGCGCAGCCTGGTAGCGCAACTGGTTTGGGACCAGTGGGTCGGAGGTTCGAATCCTCTCTCGCCGACCATATTAAGAAACCCCGCTTTTAAAGCGGGGTTTTGTCGTTCTAGTCCCTAGAAATTAGGTTGATACATTTCGATGTATCAGATCTTCGCCTTTCTTTTTTCGCCATATTGGCATCCTCTTTGGCTTATTTTATATCGCGTCGGGTACTCCGTTTTTTATTAAGCTCAAAAACAGAAATTCGTGGAAATATTTTCCATAATAAAGATAATTATTTGATGAATTGTGCTTTTGATTTGGCAACGATGATAAAGTCGTTCAGTTATTAGGCTTATTGGAGGAATACTTTTATTTATTCTTAATGAGAAGCCTAGATCATCAGCTCAATTCTCTTTTTATGGGCAATGGAACTTCTGATAATCCTCAAAAAATATGAATTTTCTACTATTAAAGGATCAAAACTATTAATAACACACTGAATTTAATGGTCCTGTTTAGTTTAGTGATTTGTTAAGTTCGGTATTTTGGTTGTTTTACTCTAATGATTTTATTTGTATCAAAGTCAGGCCCCTCTAATCGTACGGTGATTTTTCTTCTATAACAGAATAAAGCACCAAATTCTTTGTTTCATTTCAAAATATTCGTTCAATATTTAAGCGGTTAATCACAAATTACCGCTTTTTTTAAAACAGTCATTTCACTTAAGGATTTCTTAATACGTAGTTTTATTGACTATATATTAGCCAGAGACTTATTTTTTTATTCTGAGTTTGTTCGATATTTGTTTCATTTGTGTTTATAACGGGTTCTTTTTACTGCGTAGACCCTTATTGACGTAAGGGGATACAGTTGGTTAATTGAACAATGACAAAATAAAAAGGTATTCCGTTTTTAAACAGGAAACCAAAACACAACAGAACAATGTCGGAGAGTAATGATGAAAAGCTCCAAAAAACAGACAGGAATTTTAACCGCCACAATCGGGCTACTTGCATTAGCTGTTTCTGCGGGAGTGCAGGCAAAAACATTAGTATATTGCTCCGAAGGTTCGCCTGAAGGATTTAACCCTCAGTTATTTACCTCGGGAACGACTTATGACGCAAGTTCAGTGCCTATTTATGACCGCTTAGTCGAATTTAAACTGGGTACAACGGAAATCATTCCAGGGCTCGCTGAAAGTTGGGATGTGAGTGATGATGGTAAGGTATATACCTTCCATTTACGTAAAGGTGTAAATTGGCACAGTAGTAAAACCTTTAAGCCAACTCGTGAATTTAATGCCGATGACGTAATGTATACTTTTATGCGTCAAATGGATCCAAAACATCCTTACCATAAAGTGTCAGGTGGCAGTTATGAATACTTTACTGGCATGGATATGAACAATATGATCGAGAAAATCGAGAAAGTTGATGATCATACCGTTCGTTTCGTTTTAACACGTTCAGAAGCGCCTTTTATTGCTGATATGGCGATGGACTTTGCATCTATATTATCTGCGGAATATGCCGATAATATGATGAAAGCAGGAACACCTGAAAAAGTCGACTTAGATCCTATCGGAACAGGTGCTTTCCAATTACTGCAATACCAAAAAGATTCTCGTATTCTTTATAAAGCCAATGACCAATATTGGGGTAAAAAACCAGATATTGATCGTTTAGTCTTCTCTATTACACCTGATGCTTCTGTGCGTTACGCTAAATTGCAAAAAGGTGAATGTCAGGCAATGCCTTATCCTAATCCTGCCGATATCGCGAAGATGAAACAAAATAGCGATATCAATCTGTTAGAACAGCCAGGCTTAAACGTAGGTTATATCTCATTTAATGTTGAGAAAAAAGCCACTGGATAACCAAAAAGTTCGTCAAGCGTTAAGCATGGCAGTGAATAAAGACGCCATTATTGAGGCTGTTTATCAAGGAGCTGGTCAAAAAGCCAAAAACCTTATACCACCAACTATGTGGGGTTATAACGATGAGATCGTTGATTATGAATATAACCCTGAAAAAGCGAAAGCACTGTTAAAAGAAGCTGGTTTGGCAGATGGCTTTACCATCGATTTATGGGCAATGCCAGTACAACGCCCTTATAATCCAAATGCACGTCGTATGGCTGAAATGGTACAGGCGGATTGGGAAAAAATTGGTGTTAAAACCAAGATTGTGAGTTATGAGTGGGGTGAGTATCTCAAACGTGCTAAATCCGGTGAACATCAAGCTGTTATGATGGGATGGACAGGTGATAATGGGGATCCAGATAACTTTTTTGCTACACTCTTTAGCTGTGCGGCAAAAGAACAAGGGGTCGAACTATTCAAAATGGTGTTACAAACCTTTTGAAGATCTGATCCAGCCAGCGCGGATCACCGCTGATCACGACAAACGAGTTGAACTCTATAAGCAAGCTCAAGTTGTTATGCATGATCAAGCCCCAGCATTGATCATTGCTCACTCAACTGTTTATGAACCAGTGAGTAAAAAAGTGGAGAACTATGTGGTTGATCCATTAGGCAAACATCACTTCGAGAATGTCTCTCTGAAATAACAGTAATACCTTACTTTAGTACGGTGTCTTTCTTTGAGAAAGGCACCGCTATTCCATAATAAAGAATACATTCAGTACACTGTGGGCGCAGGGGACTTTCCCCTGATTTATCAGCGCTGTCTTTTAGCTGATGTTTGAAAAGAGAATATAGGATATGCTGCAATTTATCCTTCAACGTTTGGGACTTGTGATCCCTACGTTTATCGGAATTACATTACTTACGTTTATTTTCGTGCATCTTATTCCGGGTGATCCGGTCATGATTATGGCGGGTGAGCGTGGATTATCTCCAGAGCGCCATGCTTATTTAATGGCAGAATTAGGGTTAGATAAACCTTTATGGCAACAATATCTCAATTACCTTAATGGAATTTTCCATGGTGATTTGGGCATTTCATTAAAAAGCCGTATCCCTGTTTGGGATGAATTTTTACCTCGTTTTAAAGCGACACTAGAACTTGGCGTTTGTGCCATGATTTTTGCAATTGCTGTCGGCATCCCTGTGGGGGTTCTAGCGGCGGTTAAACGCGGTTCTATTTTTGATCATACCGCTATTAGTGTGTCACTAGCAGGCTATTCCATGCCAATTTTCTGGTGGGGAATTATGCTTATTATGCTGGTGTCTGTGAAATTAGATTTAACGCCCCGTATCAGGGCGACTTGCTGATAGTGTCTTTTTAGATGATAGCAATCCATTAACTGGCTTTATGCTCATTGATACTTTTATTTGGGGAGAAGAAGGCGATTTCATTGATGCAGTCCATCATATTATTTTACCTGCCATTGTATTAGGAACCATTCCTTTAGCGGTTATTGTGCGTATGACTCGCTCATCCATGCTTGAAGTATTAGGTGAAGATTATATTCGAACGGCAAGAGCAAAAGGTTTAAGTCGTGCTCGTGTCATTCTTATTCATGCATTGCGTAACGCGATGTTGGCCTGTTGTTACTGTTATTGGATTACAAGTCGGTACGATGTTAGCTGGTGCTATTTTAACGGAGACTATTTTCTCATGGCCAGGTTTAGGTCGCTGGCTAATTGATGCCTTACAACGACGAGACTACCCCGTTGTTCAAGGTGGTGTGCTTTTAATTGCAACGATGATTATCTTTGTCAATCTGTTGGTTGATGTTCTTTATGGCATTGTGGATCCGCGTATTCGCCATAAAAAATAAGGAATGCATAATGACTGAAAATAAAGTTATACCGGTCATCAATGCACCGGCACCTATGACACCGTTCCAAGAGTTTAGGCACTATTTTAAACAAAATAAGGGCGCAGTTGTTGGGTTGATTTATATTGTAATTATGTTGCTGATTGCGTTATTTGCGGGCTTCCTTGCACCTCACGCACCGAATGAGCAATTTCGTGATTTCTTATTAGCACCTCCTGTTTGGCAAGAGGGAGGTAGTTGGCAATTTATTTTAGGAACCGATGATGTTGGCCGAGATATTCTTTCTCGCTTGATGTTTGGTGCTCGCCTTTCATTATTAGTTGGCTGTATCGTGGTGGTGCTATCACTGATCTTAGGATTATTCTAGGATTGGCTGCTGGTTATTTTGGTGGACTTGTTGATATCGGCATTATGCGAGTGGTCGATATTATGCTGGCATTACCAAGTTTATTACTGGCATTAGTGCTAGTGGCCATCTTTGGACCTTCAATCGTCAATGCGTCTATTGCACTGACTTTTGTTGCTTTACCTCATTACGTTCGATTAACACGTGCCGCTGTTTTAATTGAAGTAAATCGTGACTATGTCATTGCTTCTCGCGTCGCAGGTGCGGGTTCAATGCGTCAAATGTTTATTAATATCTTACCTAACTGTCTTGCACCTTTAATTGTTCAAGCGTCTTTAGGCTTTTCTAATGCAATTTTAGATATGGCAGCATTGGGCTTTTTAGGTATGGGCGCTCAGCCACCAACTCCTGAGTGGGGAACTATGTTATCTGACGTGTTGCAGTTTACGCAAAGTGCATGGTGGGTTGTGACGTTCCCTGGTCTTGCTATTTTGTTTACTGTACTTGCCTTTAACTTAATGGGTGACGGTTTACGAGATGCGCTTGATCCGAAATTAAAGCAGTAACGGAGTAAAAAGATGGCACTATTAAATATTAATCAATTATCTGTTCACTTCGGTGATGAAGATACTCCCGTTTAAAGCGGTAGACAGAATTAGCTATCAGGTTGAAGAAGGGCAAGTTGTTGGCATTGTTGGAGAGTCTGGTTCAGGTAAATCGGTGAGCTCACTGGCTATTATGGGGCTGATTGATTTTCCAGGTCGAGTGACGGCGCAAGAGCTTTATTTTGATGGACGAGATCTTATGAAAATTTCTGAATCAGAGCGTCGAAACCTTGTAGGTGCAGATGTTGCGATGATTTTCCAAGATCCGATGACCAGTTTAAACCCCTGTTTTACTGTCGGCTATCAAATCATGGAAGCATTAAAAGTCCATCAAGGTGGAAGCCGTAAAACTCGTAAGCAACGCGCTATTGACCTTTTAACGCTGGTGGGGATCCCAGATCCCGCTTCTCGTTTAGATGTATACCCGCATCAACTTTCTGGCGGTATGAGCCAGCGAGTGATGATTGCAATGGCGATTGCTTGTCGCCCTAAATTATTGATTGCAGATGAACCCACAACGGCACTGGATGTCACTATTCAGGCACAGATCATTGAGCTTCTACTTGATTGCAAAAGCAAGAAAATATGGCACTGGTGCTTATTACGCATGATTTAGCGTTAGTCGCTGAAGCTGCTGACACCATTATTGTGATGTATGCGGGACAAGTGGTGGAATCAGGGAAAGCGTCTGAAATTTTCAAATCGCCTCGTCATCCTTACACGCAGGCATTATTAAGAGCACTTCCAGAGTTTGCGAATAATAAAGCGCGATTAGCATCACTGCCGGGTGTTGTGCCTGGTCGTTATGATAGGCCAACGGGATGCTTACTTAATCCCCGTTGTCCTTATGCTCATGATGAATGCTATAAAACTGAACCAGCCCTAAAAGAATTGGGGAACCACCGCGTGAAATGCCATACACCGTTAGATAATACAGGGAGACCTACTCATGGCTGAAGTTAATCCCAATGTCACGACGCCCTTATTAAAGGCGGTCAATTTAGCCAAATATTACAGTGTTAAAGGTGGACTGTTTTCAAAAGAGAAAACGGTGAAGGCGCTTGATGGTGTTTCATTTGAGTTAGAACGTGGTAAAACCTTGGCGGTTGTCGGTGAATCAGGATGTGGAAAATCGACGTTAGGTCGATTATTAACCATGATTGAAATCCCGACTTCGGGAGCGCTTTCTTATCGTGGGCAAGATCTGTTAATTAAAGATAAATCCGCAGAGAAATTACGTCGCCAAAAGATCCAAATTGTATTTCAAAATCCTTATGGATCATTAAATCCTCGTAAAAAAGTCGGACAAATTTTAGAAGAGCCTCTATTGATCAATACAACACTTAATGCTTCTGAGCGCAAAGAAAAAGTATTATCAATGATGGCAAAAGTAGGCTTAAAAACAGAGCATTATAGCCGATACCCTCACATGTTTTCTGGTGGTCAACGTCAGCGTATTGCTATTGCACGTGGTTTAATGCTTGAGCCCGACATTGTGGTGGCGGATGAACCGGTTTCAGCTCTCGATGTTTCCGTGCGTGCTCAAGTACTGAATTTAATGATGGATCTTCAACAGGATATGGGGCTTTCTTACGTCTTTATTTCCCATGATCTTTCCGTTGTTGAGCATATTGCAGATGAAGTGATTGTGATGTATTTAGGCCGTTGTGTAGAAAAAGGAACGAAGACACAAATTTTTGAAAATCCTCAACATCCTTATACACAAGCCTTACTATCAGCAACACCAAGATTAACACCTGAATTAAGACGTGAACGTATCAAACTCACAGGGGAATTGCCAAGTCCGTTAAATCCACCAATAGGGTGTGCTTTTGCCGCGCGTTGCCGTCGTGCGTTTGGTCCATGTAGTCAATTACAGCCCACTTTAAAAGATTATAATGGTCAACTTATTGCTTGCTTCGCTGTTGAGCAAGATAATATGGTGTTTTAAATAACAAAGAGAGTAACTAATTAAACGGCGCAATATATATATTATATTGCGCTTCTGTTTTATTAATAATATTTAACTAATTTTGATTGAATAATCTGATTATGATTTAATAATATTAAATTTTATTTTTATATAAAATTTTAAACACTATTGATATTAAAAATAAAAAACACTTCCTATTATAAAACGTCATCACTTTATTTTGTTTTGTAACATCTTAATAAGATTTTTATAGATTTAAATTTTAGAGAGTATCATATTTTTAGTGAATTATATTATTCATCAATATAGAATATCAATATTATGACTTAAAAAGTGAAATTGAACTTCTATTTTCATTTTACTATTTTTATCTTACAACTATACTCAAATAATAATAATTATATATTTATCTACTTTCATTTTAATGGATTAGGGCGTTTTTATCGCGCTATTTTCTTTATTGAGGGTGATACATAACCTAAAAAATACAGTATAATCACTCTGTTCAAGTATGTATATTGGAAATAGCAATGATGAAACCTCATCTTAAACATTCATTAACAATAAAACAGATGGCTGCAGTTGCGGGCGTTACGTTGGTGACTATTGCTATTTTTATCAGTATTCAACTTATTTATTTGATAGATCAACGTCGTGAAGATTATCAAAATCAGCTTTTTAATGCGGGTGTCAGTATCCAACAGCCACTCGCTGATGCATTGTTACGATCAGATTTAAATGATGCCAAAAAACAGATAATTGGGTTAAAAGCCACTGGTATTCTCGGTAAAGCGATTGTCATGCAACCTGAAAATATTCAAGTGATGAGCTTAGATTTTGCACCCAAAAAGGAAGTTTCTGATTTCTCAAGTTGGCTTTTTGGCATTCCTGTTGAAACCGTTGTGCCATTGCAACCATTAGGCATTACGTCAACGGATGATAAATCCTATACTGGCTATCTTATTTTACAAGCTGACACAAACCGCTTTTATCGTTTTGCCAGCAATACTGTCGCATTAATGTTAACAACATATCTGTTGATGGGGCTTATTCTGACAGTTGCTATTAGTTGGTGTATCAATCGTATTGTGGTGAAACCTTTACGCCAAATCGCCGTTACTCTTAATAAAGATAGCCAGGTTTCAGCTTTATCTTGCCCAGAATCACATCGTGATGATGAGATTGGTTTGCTGGTTAAAGGATATAATCATCAAAAATCTGATCGAAAATTGCCGAAGGTCTGAACCTTCTTACGCCATAATGAGTCTAATCACTATAGTGATTTCATTTCATGTTTCTGTGGTGACAAAGAATGATAATACAAAAAATAGACATTAAACATCTCACATGTCTTTTGGCGCTTATTGTTAAACCTCATAAGTGGTTTAATACCAAGGATTAATAAAACAGAGGTTCACATGCAGGGTGTAATGACACGAATTTTATTGGGAAGCGTTATGTTTGGCGCTGTTGTTTGTCAAGTTCAAGCTGAAGCTTTACAGCCTGATCCCGCTTGGCAAGAAGGGCGACTAGCAAATGGTTTTCAGTGGCAAATTTTACAAACACCGCAACGCCCTAATGATAGAATACAAATTCGCTTATTAGTGAATACTGGTTCTTTATCAGAGAAAAGCAGTGAAACGGGTTTTTCATCCTTGGTGTCTAAACTCAATGTATTGGAAAATACAGGCCTTACACCTGAAAAACGTGATAATTTATGGAAAAATGCATTAGATCCAGATTACCCGTTACCTCCAATGATCGTTTCATACGATTTTACGGTTTATAATTTAAGTCTACCAAATAACCAACCTGAACTATTAAAAGATGCTTTTGCATTACTAGCCGGTATTACTAAACCCGCACAATATACTGAAAATGCAGTTCGTAATGCGATTCAGTCACCACTTCCTGTTGCGACATTTCCGCTTAATATTGAAGATCCTATCTGGCGCTCACGCCTTGAAGGTTCTAACCTAAAAGGCCATAATCCAGGTAAACCTGTTAATCAATCTGTGAATACGAAAGAATTGTCGGATTATCAACAGCGTTGGTATACCCCTGATATGATGACGCTTTATATTGCAGGTAATGTTGATAATCGAGTATTAACCGAAAGTATTAATCAGGCATTTTCATCTCTATCTGGTAAGCGAGTCACTCCTGTCCCTGTGCCGATGCTTGCAGATATGAAGCCTGAAACGTTATATGTACAAGAATCAATGCGGGCTAAAGACCAAATTTCGTTAATTTGGGATTTAGATTGGTCGCCAGTAAAAGACTCTGATACGTTAAATAAATATTGGTTAAGCGACTTAGCTCGCGAAGTGATTTTTGTGCATTTAGGTCGTAGCCTTGAACAACGTAAAGAAAATGACAGCACACAAATTAACATTGATTGTCGAGTACAATATCAGCGCGCAAGTTGTTCTTTAAATATCGATACTGCGACAGCGAATATCCCAGCATTAGCATCATGGGTGGGGGAAGAACTGGGCCGTTTGCGTAATCAAGGGATTAGTGATGAGTTGTATCAAGAACTCCAACAAGAAAAGCAACTTCAACTAACACAGCTGTTTGCTCGTTATGCAAAAACCAGTACTGCTCTTTTAATTAATCAGCGTTTGTTATCACAACAAAGTAATATTATTGATATTCCTCCAGAACAATATCAACGTTTACGCCAAGCGTTTTTAGCGGGTTTAACCAAAGAGACATTAAATCAGGAGCTATCTAGAGTATTATCTGAAGATATTACTTTTGTATTAACACAAAGTGGTGAAACACCTACTGTAAATTTAGGTGAATTGCGTATTCAATTTGAAAAGCAAGTTCATCCAGAAACGGCGAATGCGCCGACTCCAGCTGTTACGCAAAATATAACTGTGGAACCGACAGCAAAGAAAGAGTGATAAAACAAGAATAGGCGAGTATTGAATATATATGAGTCATAAAATAAAAAGCCAAAAGTGTATTCATAACATTTTTGGCTTTTTATTGTTTATTATTAAAGACGTTTAAATGCTTCTTTAATAATAGCGATTAAATCTTCACGAGTATTTCTTTGAGTTGTAAATCCTGCAATAGCAATCTGTTTTTCAGGTAAATAATAAGCAACAGAGCCCCAGTAACCTAGGTGATAATAAAGTGTACCTAGGCTAGTTTCTTCAGCCATCAATCCTAAGCGGTAATTTGCAGCACCTGTATGTGAACCTTGCCATTTCATCTCTTTTAAAGTTGATGGATGTGAGTAAACCCTATCTTCAAAAAGATCAGCTGTAAATTTAGCTAACTCAAGTGTTGTCATCACTAATCCACCCCCTCCAAAAGTATCCATGGAGGCGTCAATATAAGTGCCTTCATGTTCACCTGTAAATTGTCTAGCGCGAGTTTTTAGGGGGGATGGGGGAAGGTTCTAAATCCTCCCACCACGTTTGTGGTAAGTTTAAGTCTTGAAAATGCAATAATTCACGAACTGCTGTAGCCATGTTTTTTCTCATAAATTGAGAAAGAATATCGCCTAATAAGATGTAGCCAGTATCGGAATAAATAAAACGTTTACCCGCAGGAATAACAGGAAAACCTTGTTCAGCATAATGCGCTATCTGCTCTTCGCGCGTCCATTTATGAGACGGGTTATTAATAACTTTTACAAGGTAAGCGTCATTAGCGTGATCAAATAAACCACTACTGTGGCTTAATAAATGGCGTAATGTGATAGTGTTAAGATCATATCCAAGTTCTGATAATGTTCGTTGATAACGGGGATTTAGATATTTGGTGATATCATCATCAAGAGACAGCGCATCTTGTTCCCATAAGCGTAAAAAAGCCGCGGCAAGAAAGGTTTTTGTATTGCTTGCGATTCGAAAAGGAGTATCTACAGTTAATTTTTTCTGAGTACTTTCATCGGAGAATCCATGTGCCATACCAAAAGGGTATTGAACACCGGCGCCTGTAATATAGATAGCACTCGCTGAGGGTAAGGCATGAAAAGCATCAGTCATTGATTGAACCATAGTTACTTCCTTATCTATCAGGAAAATAATCAGTAAAAAGGGTGTACTTGGCACCCTTTATTTAAATATCACAGTTATTCTTTATTTATTTTTTGCCGTTGCCGTAATTCTGTTACGGTTTTACCGCCTATTCCCCAATTATCTGTTTCTACTTCATCAATGACGACAACGGTAGTTGCTGGGTTTTTACCTAACACATCAACCAGAAGTTGTGTTGCGCCCGCAATGAGTTGCTCTTTTTGCTCTGCGGTTGCACCTTCGCGTGTAATTTTAATATTAACGTATGGCATTGTTTTTCCTTATGACGTTATTAATAGGTGGTTAATGTAGGGAATTAACCATGTTGTTTTATCATAAATTTAAGATGTTGATTGCGTTTCAGCCAACTGTTCTTTGCGCATATTTGGGCCATCGGTAGCGATCCATGCTGCACAAAAGAGGGTTAATCGGGCAAAAAAGTAGAAGAAAGCCATTAAGCCTATTACTGAACCGAATGCGGCACCTGAAGGTGAACTGGCAATTCTTGGTAACATCCATGTCATTACTGATTTCAAAATTTCAAAACCGATGGCGGCGATAAGCGTACCTTTGATCAGAGAGATTCGCTTAGGTTGATGGCGAGGTAAGATCCACAATATCCATAAGAATAGTAAATAATTTGCAGTAATGGAGATCGTCAAGCCAATGGTCGTCCATGCAGGCGTTAACCACTCAATACCATCTAACCCCAATGTATGAACAATCATTCTTTGAGCGGAGCCTGCTACTGAAGTCAGCGTAATAGTTACAATTAATGCGAAAAGTAAGCCAATAAGTGCTAAGAAATCACGGAAATAGCGGAAATAGATTTTTTCTTGCTCTTCTTTATTTCTTTCCCAAACGGGGCGTGATTGTGCCAAAATGGCCTGACGCAAGTTACCGACCCAATTAACACCAGAATAAAGAGCAATAGCTAAACCGGTTAAACCGACGGTTGTACGTTGACGAACAGCGGTATCAATACTTTGTTGAACGGTTGCTGCCAATGTTGGATCGTCGATACTATTTGCTACACCGGTAATTAATTTAGCGAGTAAATCAGGATTTGAGGCTAAAATAAAACCCGCACAGGCAAAGGAAAGCATTAATACAGGAATTAATGATAAAAATGAAAAATAAGTGATTGCCGCACCAAACTGGTTTCCCATCCTATCAGTGAAGCGTTCTGCTGCACGAATAAGGTGCGCAATAAAAGGAATACGGGTTACAAAATTACTGATTTTTATCCCAATACCGATGGCTTTTTTTCCTCCATCGAGCCCTTTTTCCAGCCCCTTTTTTGAGTGGCTGAGTCAGTTGAGTTTTTTCATTTGCTGTTTTTTGTTGCTGCTCTTCTGACATATATCCTCTTTAATTAGATCAGTCCATTTTTAATAAATTAGTGACACTACTTTAGTTTCTACTCAAAAATAGCATAGCTTAATTTCTATTACATACCTTATGCTTATTATAATTAGCCTCTGATTTAGATGATGTAATTGCTTGTTCTGGTTTAAGTGTAGATGATGCACTATTAAAATGTGATAACCTTGGTTTAATAAGAAATGGCTACTCACTTATTGTTTTATTCTGTATTTCACAGATAAATAAGGAGTAGGCATTAATTTATGGTGATAATTATTTTGTCAGTAGATTTAATTCATCTTCAATAGCTTTTAATTCCGCTTTTTCTTCTGCCAGTTTTCTTTCTTGTTTGGCGATTTTATCCGGATCACCTTTAAGTTGTGCTTCTTTTAATTCGAGCTCACGCTCTTTAATGTCCAGTTGTTTTTCACGTAATTCAAGGCGCGTGTTTTCAATTACTTTTTCTGGTGTGCAATAGCGTTCAACATTTTGTAATGCTCGTTCTAAGCCTTGTATACGGTATTGATTACCATGTGCTTTTGCGTATTCCATCTGTTTTTGGATATTTTGTTTTTTTATCTCACAACCATTGGTTAATCTGTCTGCGTAAGCGTGACTTGTTAGTAAGCTTAAGGCTACGGCAGTAAAAAGTAATTTTTTCATCTTTCAATCCTATTTAAACTTAAGTGAAATATGGACTTATCATAGCGACTGAACACTGAGACACAACGTTTCTTTCGCTTTCAATGAAGAAGTTCGGCTTTTTCTGATACACTGAGCTTAATCAAGCTTTCAGAGTAAATTCACTACTAAGCTATACTTATTTCTAACGGAAGATAAAGAATGCTGAGCTATCGCCATAGTTTTCATGCTGGCAACCACGCCGATGTTTTAAAACATATTGTTCAAACACTCATCATTGAGTCTTTAAAAGATAAAGAAAAACCATTTCTTTATCTTGATACTCATGCTGGCGCTGGACGTTATCAATTAACCAATGCTCATGCGACTCGCACCGGCGAATATCTAGAAGGGATTGCTCGCTTATGGCAACAAGATGAGGTGCCGGAGCTTATTTTACCTTACCTTGAAGCAGTTGGAGAATTAAACTCAAATGGTGAACTACGTTATTACCCTGGTTCTCCTTTATTAGCTGGAAAACTCTTAAGAGAACAAGATTCTCTGGTGTTAACTGAATTACATCCAACGGATTTTCCTCTATTACGTACCGAGTTTTCTCGTGATCCACGCGTTCGTGTTTCTCGTGAAGATGGCTTTGGTCAATTGAAATCTAAATTACCACCAGCAAGTCGTCGTGGATTCGCATTAATTGATCCTCCTTATGAGCTTAAACAAGATTATTCCGCTGTAGTGAAAGGTGTTGTGGAAGGTCATAAACGCTTTGCAACGGGTACATATGCAATTTGGTATCCCGTGGTTCATCGCCAGCAAATTAAACGTATGCTAAAAGAGCTTGAAGCAACAGGCATTCGTAAAATCTTACAAATTGAGTTAGCAGTAAAACCCGATAGTGATCAATTAGGTATGACCGCATCAGGCATGATTGTGATTAATCCGCCTTGGAAGCTAGAGTCACAAATGAAATCAATATTACCTTGGTTACATAAAGCCTTAGTTCCTGAAGGTATTGGTCATACATTGGTTGAATGGGTTGTACCTGAATAAGTCTTTTTATTATTGTTTTTGCCTATCACTGTAAAAGCTAAAATCTGACGAGCGATGTGTTAAATTTAGTCATAATAGACTTTATGACGTGAAAGATTTAGCCTGTGAGTTACCTATTTTTCTACAGATAAATGGATCAGAGAAATGACGAGCAAACATTACGATTATATCGCCATTGGTGGCGGTAGTGGCGGTATTGCATCAATTAATAGAGCAGCAATGTATGGTCAGAAATGCGCATTAATTGAAGCGAAAGCATTAGGTGGCACTTGTGTTAACGTGGGTTGTGTACCTAAAAAAGTGATGTGGCATGCAGCACAAATTGCCGAAGCTATTCATCAATATGGCCCAGATTATGGTTTTGAAACGACGGTTAACCGTTTTGATTGGGATACCCTTATCAGCAGCCGTTCTGCTTATATTGACCGTATTCACCAATCTTATGACCGTGTCTTAGGTAATAATAAAGTTGATGTTATCCAAGGTTTTGCTCGTTTTGTTGATGCTCATACCATCGAAGTCAATGGTGAAAAAATCACGGCTGATAATATTCTGATTGCAACAGGAGGACGTCCTGTTCAACCTGCTATTCCAGGTGCTGAATATAGTATTAATTCAGATGGCTTCTTTGAATTAAAGACGTTACCAAAACGCGTTGCAGTTGTTGGTGCGGGGTATATTGCCGTAGAACTGGCAGGTGTGCTAAATGCCTTAGGGAGCGAAACGCATCTATTTGTACGTAAACATGCTCCACTGCGTAATTTCGACCCATTAATCGTTGAAACATTATTAGAAGTAATGGAGAGTGAAGGGCCTAAGCTACATACACAGGCTATTCCTAAAGCGGTTATCAAAAATGCAGATGGCAGTTTAACGCTACAATTGGAAAATGGTACAGAACAAACTGTCGATACTTTAATTTGGGCAATTGGCCGTGAGCCTGCAACGGATAACCTCAATCTGGCAGCAACGGGTGTTGAATTAGACGAAAAAGGCTATATCAAAGTTGATAAATTCCAAAATACCAATATTAAAGGAATTTATGCGGTAGGCGATAACACCGGTGCGGTTGAATTAACCCCGGTTGCGGTTGCTGCAGGCCGTCGCCTATCAGAGCGTTTATTTAACAATAAACCGAATGAGCACCTAGATTATTCGAATATTCCTACGGTTGTCTTTAGCCATCCTGCGATTGGCACTGTTGGTTTAACTGAGCCTCAAGCGGTTGAGCAATACGGTGCTGATCAGGTCAAAGTCTACAAATCTTCATTTACTGCAATGTATAGCGCAGTGACACGTCATCGTCAGCCTTGTCGTATGAAACTTGTTTGTGTGGGGGCCGATGAAAAAATTGTTGGTATTCACGGTATTGGTTTTGGTATGGATGAAATGCTACAAGGTTTTGCGGTTGCACTGAAAATGGGTGCAACGAAAAAAGACTTTGATGATACGGTGGCCATTCATCCAACAGCTGCGGAAGAATTTGTTACGATGAGATAAGCCGTTAATACAGCTTACTTTTATTATTACATGAAAAGCTAGAGTTAACCCTCTGGCTTTTTTTATTGAAAAATTTGCACCTATCCTCGTTTCGTTTCCAACTCAAACACACTCTTTTCTATTTATTTTCAAAAAGCATATTCGTCTGTGTACTGACCAATAAACCAGTTATTAAGTAAAATTACTTACTTTGTGAAAAAGAAGGTCATTACATAGACAATATCAATTTTTTATTTTGTGTAATTGTGCGGTGTGTTTTGCTGGTTTTGTAAACAATTATTTACAAGACGACATGCGGATTTGTATCAAAATGTTAATAAAATAAACAATTATATTTTTCATCGGTAATCATATTATTTATTATAATATCCTTATTTATCATTAAGTAATATCAATTATATCAAAAAATAACTATCTCTAAGTGGCCGTTTTTTATGAAAAAAAACGATTAAAGTAACCATATTGTATTCATGGATATTATTGCTGAAGTAAATGATTAACAAATAATTATATTTATTAACAATATAATGAGCTATGGTAATATTCAGTTTTAAAGCAATAAATGAATAACATTATAAATATAAATGGTAAATCCATTACTGAGGTAGAAGATGAAAATTTCAAGGAGAAAGCTGCTTTTAGGTGTTGGTGCTGCGGGTGTTTTAGCCGGTGGTGCCGCATTAGTTCCAATGGTTCGCCGTGATGGTAAATTCGTTGAAGCTAAATCTAGAGCATCGTTTGTCGAAGGTACAGAGGGTGCTCTGCCTAAAGAGTCTGATGCCGTGATTATTGGTGGCGGTATTCAAGGTATCATGACGGCTATCAACCTTGCAGAACGTGGTATGAGTGTTACCATTTTAGAAAAAGGCGAGATTGCGGGTGAGCAATCAGGCCGTGCATACAGCCAAATTATTAGTTATCAAACATCACCAGAAATTTTCCCATTACATCATTACGGGAAAATCTTATGGCGTGGAATGAACGAGAAAATTGGTGCTGATACCAGTTATCGTACACAAGGTCGTGTAGAAGCACTTGCTGATGAAAAAGCGTTTGATAAAGCACAAGCGTGGATCAAAACAGCAAAAGAATCTGCAGGATTTGACACACCATTGAATACTCGCATTATTAAAGGTGACGAGTTATCAAACCGCCTTGTTGGAGCCCAAACACCATGGACTGTTGCTGCTTTTGAAGAAGATTCAGGCTCTGTTGATCCAGAAACAGGCACACCAGCATTAGCGCGTTATGCTAAACAAATCGGCGTAAAAATCTATACCAACTGTGCAGTAAGAGGCATCGAAACAGCAGGTGGTAAAATTTCTGATGTTGTAACAGAAAAAGGTGCAATTAAAACATCTCACGTTGTGCTTGCTGGTGGTATTTGGTCACGTTTATTTATGGGTAACATGGGCATTGATATTCCAACGCTGAATGTTTACTTATCACAACAACGTGTATCAGGTGTGCCGGGCGCCCCTCGTGGTAACGTACATTTACCAAACGGAATTCACTTCCGTGAGCAAGCTGATGGTACTTATGCTGTCGCGCCACGTATTTTCACAAGTTCTATTGTGAAAGATAGCTTCTTGTTAGGGCCGAAGTTCATGCACCTATTAGGGGGTGGTGAATTGCCATTAGAATTCTCTATCGGTGAAGACTTATTTAATTCATTCAAGATGGCAACATCTTGGAAATTAGATGAAAAAACACCGTTCGAACAATATCGCATTGCAACGGCAACACAAAATACTGAGCACTTAGATGCGGTATTCCAAAGAATGAAAGCTGAGTTCCCAGTCTTTGAAAAATCACAAGTTGTTGAACGTTGGGGTGCAGTCGTTAGTCCAACATTTGACGAATTACCTATTATTTCTGAAGTCAAAGAGTACCCGGGTCTGGTTATTAATACCGCAACCGTATGGGGGATGACCGAAGGCCCTGCAGCAGGTGAATTAACTGCTGATATCGTTACAGGTAAGAAACCTGTTATTGATCCAACACCATTTAGTATGGATCGCTTTAAGAAGTAAATAACCCCTTGTTTTACTGTCAATTAAACATGTTAAGGAGTTTTCATGCGCTATAAAAGTTTACTTGTTGCCCTACCTTTTATTTTTGGTGTAGCAAGCGCGAACGCGGAGGGTGTTGTGCACCATAAATTAAACGGTATGCCTATTTCTGAATCTGTTGAAGTGAGCGCAGCTAATAACCTCGTATTTTTAAGTGGTAAAGTACCCGCTAAGAAGTCAGCAGATGCACCAGAAGGCGTATTAGCGTCTTATGGTAACACTGAAGAACAAACTATCAGTGTATTAGAACAAATCAAAACTCACTTAAATGAGCTTGGTTTAGAGATGAAAGACGTTGTGAAAATGCAAGTCTTCTTAGTGGGCGGTGAAGAAACTAAGGGCGAGATGGATTTTAAAGGATTTATGGACGGTTATTCTAAGTATTTTGATGCGTCGAAAACTGATCAATTGCCAGCTCGTTCGACTTTCCAAATCGCTAAACTGGCCAATCCAGCATGGCGTGTAGAAATTGAAGTTATCGCAGTTCGTCCTGCAAAATAAGAACGATAGTTTTAACTCAATGTTGAAGTAAAATATCATTCAATAAAACGCCAAAGAAGGGTAACTTTCTTTGGCGTTTTTTATTGTATTTATAGATTAAAAGTTACATTTCATTTATAGCCTTTAAGCTATAAGAGTGTTGTGATGTGGAATATTGAGGCAACGTATATTTTCGATCCTTGGTTTGATACACAAAATCAGTCATTAAAAAATGACATGTAAGCAAATATGAAAGAGTTAAGAGTACAACATGCCGGAAAGCCAATAAGGGCATTTTTGCTTTCGATCCAACATGTAAAGCAATCGTGTTATGTGCTGGTGATAAAATAGGTATGAATGAAAAGAATTTCACAAATATATGATTAATCTTGCTGATACATTACTTCGCTTGCATTAATGGAAAACAAGATACTGAAAATTAAAAGGAAATGTTGAAAAACAGTCTGTGTTAAGACAAAACGTATTACTGGAGCAATTGTATGAGGCATTACATATTTATCAAACTGAGTTAGCTTATTTGATTGGGGGTAAAAGTCTACATTAGCCAAAATTAGACAACCAGATAATGTTCTTCGTCTTTCAACATGAAAGCGTTATACCTCTATATTCGGTGGTGAATTAAGTATTGATGTTATACAGACAATAGGAAAACGCGTGTTATTTCATTTTTAAACTCACGAACTTTAACTGCTTTCACCTTGAATAAATTTCACAGGGATCACAAAGACATTATCTGTTATTTCCTTATTTTCAATTAATGCACTAATCACTTCTACACTTTTTTCAGCTAATTGTTCAAAGGGTTGCTCAATACAGGTGAGTTGACGCAATGTTTGGTTTAACCAAGGGCTTCCATCATAAGCGACAATTTTTAGTTGTTCTGGAATGGCGATATTTCGTCTTGTTGCTTCGTTAAACAAGGCCATTGCTGGAATATCAGCAGCAAAAATAGCATCAATATTTGGATGCTGTGTCAGTATTTTTGTCGCAAAAGTATGGAAGTAATCTTTCTCTTCTTCTTTCCAATTTACTTTACAGGAAATTGGGGTAATACCTGCTTGAATAAGTGTTTCCTTAAAGGCTAAACAGCTTTGATAAGAGGGGGTTGAAGATAAATAACTTGAATTATCTTCGATATAGAGAATTTTTTGGCAACCTTTTTGAATAAGATGATCAGCCGCTAATTGCCCTCCTGTATGGTGATCAGAACAAACTAATGGAATATCACGAAGATGGCGGTCAAGTGTTACCACAGGCTTTTGAATATGATGATATTCTCTGTCATTCAATAGCAGATACTCTGCAATAATACCGTCAATCTGGCCACGTTTGAGCATATCAAAAAAGATACGTTCACGTACTTTGCTATTTTGTGTTGCACATAACATCATGCTATAGCCGTTCTCGGCGAGTTTATTTTCGATAAAACGGGTCACTGTCGCAAAATAAGGATACTCAAGGCTATTAATAATGACGCCAACAACAGCACTCTTTTGTTGATATAAATTTCTAAGCCAAGTATCTGGAATATAATCTAATTCTTCTACCGCTTTTTTTATTTTCTCTCGTGCAGATTGAGAAACATAGCCACTGTTATTTAGTGCTCTTGAAACAGTGCTTGCGGCGACGTTGGCTTTTTTTGCGACATCACGGATCCCGGCCATTGAATATGCTGTTGCTCCTTTCAATTAGTTGATTAACTAATATATCTTAATCTGATTAAGACAAACCCCTCTTTAATGAGGTAATTGTGTTTTTTTAGTATGAGCTATTTCACATTTTAGTATGTTAATTACCTTATCCACTATTTTAGTGCCTATAGTATCTTATATGAAACATGGAACAGTTCCATGTTTATTGATCGTCTCGGTGAGGTGAAAATGTCTAATACTTGGTGGAAAGAAGCGGTGGTCTATCAAATTTATCCCAAAAGTTATTACGATAGTCATGGTGATGGTATTGGAGATTTAGCGGGGATCACGGAAAAATTAGATTATATTCAATCGCTAGGTACAAATGTTATTTGGTTATGTCCTATCTTTAAATCGCCGATGAAAGACAATGGTTATGATATTGCTGATTATTCTGTTGTTGATCCTATTTTTGGTGACAATAAGGCGTTAGATAAACTAATCAGTGAAGCTAAAAAACGAGATATTAAAATTTTATTAGATTTAGTATTAAATCACTCTTCCGATGAACATCCTTGGTTTAAAGCGGCACTCGACGATCCTAATAGTCCCTATGCGGGTTATTATATTTTTAAACAGTGGGATAAACCGACGCCACCTAATAATTTACGTACTTATTTTGATTGCTCTGTGTGGAGTCGTGTAGGCAATACGGATCGATGGTACTTTAATTCGTTTGGTCCAGAGCAGCCAGATTTAAATTGGGAAAATCCACAATTACGTAAAGATATTATCGATATGATAAATGTCTGGATCAAAAAAGGGGTTGCTGGATTTCGTATTGATGCCATTGGCAATTTAAAAAAATCCCCTGAAGCATTATCTGAATATCAATTTGAACCCGATAAAGACGATGGTTCAGCGTCTTTAGTACCTTGGGTTTTAAATCAACCCGGCATTGATAAGTTTTTAACTGAGTTAACAGAAAATACTTTTAGACCTGCAAATAGCATGACTGTAGCTGAAATCGATGTGCCAGAAAAAGATTTACGTGCTTATGTGGGAGAGAATGGTTATTTTTCTATGGTATTTGATTTTAGTATTGCGGATTTAGATATTCGCAATGAAAAGCCATTTACAATTAACCCAATTACAGGTGAAAGATTAAAACCGGTCTTTATTAAAAGCCAATTAGATACTCAGCGAGTGGGTTGGGGAGCACCTTATTTAGAAAATCACGATCAACCTCGTTCATTAAATAAATTTCTCCCTAAAGGTGCGATTAATCCTATTAGTGCCAAAAATGTTAGCAACATTTTTATTAACGCAAAGAGGCACACCTTTTATTTATCAAGGGCAAGAAATTGGCATGACAAATTGCCCGATGACATTGGAAGAGCATGACGATTTACATGTGTTTAAATTACATGAGTGGGGCAAGAAATTAGGTTATAGCGATAAGCAAATGATTGAATATTTTAATGAACGTAGCCGTGATAATTCAAGAACGCCTTTTCAATGGAATGGCAAAATCAATGGCGGTTTTAGTACTGGCAAACCATGGTTAAAAGTTAATCCTAATTATACGCAGATTAATGCAAAGCAACAGATGGAAGATAAGCACTCTCTTTTTGCTTATTACCAGCAATTAATTGCTTTAAGACGACATTCCGATATTAGTGACATTTTAATTTATGGTGGGTTTTTTCCATTAGATTCACCAGAAAATGTGATTGCTTTTAAGCGTACTTATGAAGGTAATTCAGTCAATATTTACTGTAATTTTAGTGGTGAGAAAAAAACGTTAACACTTAAAGTAAAACAGACTTACCTGCATAATAGCCCAATTGTCGAAGATGCAAAAGGAAACCTTATTCTTCAACCTTATCAGGCGATTATTTTTGCTTAATTTCCTCTATTTTATTGAAAATGAAGCGCCTTTATAGGGCGCTTTATTATTTGTGATTTTATTTCGTTCTCTTCAGCCAATCTACAATAAATTCTGCGATTGCCTCGGGTGCGTTGATATCTAGTAATGGAAAATCTACGCTTAAATCACAATCACTGGCAACGGCAATAACGTGCTCATCAAGTAAATCATTAAAGTTACGTTCATTGATATGGCGATAAAGTGCAATTTTAGGAATAGTTTCTCCTTTAAAGCCTTCGACTAAGATCAAATCTAATTGCCGAGTATCAAAGCGAGAAGCAAGGTAATACAAATCTAATTCTGATTGTTCAGGTGTTTCGGTCATTAAGGCCCAGCGTTGTTGGCTTGCCACTAATGTTTGGTCAGCTCCAGCTTTTCTAAGCTCATAGCTGTCTTTGCCAGGTTTATCTACATCCATATTATGGTGGGTGTGTTTGATCATCCCCACACGGATCCCTCTTTTGCGTAGTTGTGGGATCAGTTGTTTTAGTAACGTTGTTTTTCCGGTTCCGCTCCATGCGGTGATCCCTAAAAGAGGGAGATCAATCTGTGCCATATTATTAACTCCTATTTTTGTAATTTGTTGGCTTTTTCAATATCGTCAAGGGTATTTAAGTTAATAAAAGCACTGGCTTGATCAGCAAATAAAACGGGGTGTGCATTTATCTGCTTCATAAACAGCATTAATTTTCGATCACCTTGTGCTAAATAGGCTTCTAGCATAGGTATAATGCTACGATGCAATAGCGCTAATGTAGGATGTTCTCTTTCGCCATCATCAACATAAACAGCTAAAGACGCTCCTTTTTGTTCATAGAGAGTCTCTACCAAATTGAGTGGAAAATAAGGCACATCACAAGGTACAAAGGCAACCCAAGGCGTTGATGCTTGTTTTAATAGTGTCAGCATACCAGCCAAAGGACCCGAAAATCCCTCTATTTCATCAGTAATAACAGGATATGGGCTCTGGCGATATTGTTCTAAATTTCGATTCGCACTAATCAATAGACTATTGACTTGAGGTGCTAGTTTTTGGGCAATATGGAGGTATAACGGTTGTCCATGTAGAATTTGTAGCCCTTTATCTGCGCCACCCATTCGAGTTGCTTGGCCTCCAGCGAGTATGCCACCTGTAATATTCTTCTTTTTCATATTCAATATTTGTGAATAAATTGGCTAAAATTTACGAACGATTTTTATCAGGGAAAGACGATATACTAATAAAAAGTCTCGACTCAGTGAGATTTCATGTAAAGCAACAGCAATTTTTATCAAAAAAGCGTAATCTTTACGCATATTGACAGAGGTTTCCTTTTTCTATCAGATAATAATTGGTACTTTGTTGTTGTCATTAATAATAAGGATTTTTTGTATGAAATGTCACCGTCTTAATGAAGTTATGGAATTACTGCACCCAGTTTGGGAAGAGAATTCTGATTTAAACTTAATTCAATTATTGCAGAAACTGGCTGATGAAGCGGGTTTTAAAGGTCAATTATCTGATCTGACTGATGATATTTTGATTTACCATCTGAAAATGCGTGGCTCAGCACCGACAGATGTTATCCCAGGACTAAAAAAAGATTACGAAGAAGATTTTAAAACCGCTATTTTACGTGCCCGCGGTGTGATTAAAGATTAAATTCAGGATAGAAAATGGAAATGTCTGCCTCATTTAATTTTCAGGGACTTTCACCTGATAACATTTGGGATGCACTAGTTAAAATCGGTTTTTATCCTGAATCAGGGTTAACGGAATTAAATAGTTATGAAAATCGTGTTTTTCAATTTATAGATGAACATAGACAGCGTTATGTGGTGAAGTTCTATCGCCCTAAGCGTTGGTCATATGAACAAATAAAAGAAGAACATGAATTTGTTTTAGCATTAAAGGAGGCTCAAGTATCCGTTGCCGCTCCTTTAATCATTCATAATGAGACAGTTCATCTTTCTGATGATGGTTTTTATTTTGCACTATTTCCTAGTATTGGTGGAAGGGCATATGAAACGGATAACTTATTTCAACTAGAAGAAGTCGGACGCACATTAGGGCGCATTCATCAAATAGGCAGAAAAAAGAGTTATCAGTATCGTCCCACTCTTTCTATTAAAGAATATCTAATAGCCCCAAAATTAGAGTTTGAAAATAGTGAATTAATTCCGAATAGCCTCAAACCTCAGTTTATTAAGGTAATTGATAAACTTATTCATGAAGTGAATCCTCGAATAGAAGATTCTGCATGGCAAATATTACGACTGCATGGAGATTGCCATCCCGGTAATATATTGTGGCGTGATGAAGTTGTGATGGTTGATTTTGATGATTCCCGAATGGGGGTAGCAATACAAGACTTCTGGATGTTATTAAATGGTTCAAAGCAAGAGCAAATTATACAATTAGATACAATCCTTGAGTCTTATTATGAATATCAAGATTTTGATTTACGAGAATTGTCATTAATTGAACCGCTAAGAGCGATGAGAATGGTACATTATCTCGCGTGGGTATTAAAACGCTGGAATGATCCTGCTTTTCCAAGAGCTTTTATTTGGTTTCAAGAACAAGATTTTTGGTTTAAACAATTAGCCTTATTCAAGGGACAAGTGGAGCAATTAAATGAGCCTCCTTTACAACTTAGTCCAATGTATTAATTCTTAGGAGACGATGAAAAATGAAAAAGATTTGGTTGGCGTTAGCAAGCATGGTGTTAGCATTCAGCGTGTCTGCTGCAGATATTTCTGAAGGAAAACAATATACTAATCTTTCCAAACCTGTCACTGCAGCGCCTGACGTTGTGGAGTTTTTCTCTTTTTATTGCCCACATTGTTACCAGTTCTCTGAAGTCTATAAAGTCAATAGTACTGTTGAAAAGAATGCGCCAGAAAATACCAATATTGTCCGCTATCATGTTGACTTTTTAGGGCCTTTAGGTAAAGACTTAACACGTTCTTGGGCTGTAGCCATGGCATTAGGCGTTGAAGATCAAGTTTCTCCTGCTCTGTTTAAAGGCATTCAAGAAACTCAGTCTATTCGTTCTGTTGATGATATCCGTAATACTTTTATTAATGCAGGCGTTAAAGGTGAAGACTATGACGCGGCAATGAATAGCTTTGTTGTGAATTCTTTAGTGAGCCAACAACAAAATGCTGTTGCTGATTTCCAAATTAATGGTGTACCAGCTATGATCATTGGTGGTAAATACAAGATGAAGAATGATGGTATCAGCGCTAAATCACCAGAAGAATATGCGAAAACATATTCAGATATTGTGAATCAATTATTGCTGAAAAAATAATATAGACTAAATTCTTTCTTGTCTGGATTAAGTAAAAGTATATAGTTTTTATATGAAAAATGGCACTCACTAAATAGGAGTGCTATTTTTTTTGCTTTCATAAATTTGTCATAATATAACTATCCACATTAATAAAAAAAGTATTTATTAAATTATAATATCTTAACAAATTCGCTAAGTGATTGATTTTTTAATTATGTTAATAAATTGAAAAGAAAGGTAACTTATTAATATAGAGAGAATAAAAAAACTACTCACAGAGTTATCCACAGGTTATTATGGTGTTTGCTGAATAGTTGAAATTTTAATAAAAAAAAGGTGACACTAATATGAATATTAATATTTATGATGAATTAATGACACTATCCTAAACCATTTTTAAACAAACTCATAAATTTGATTTTTAGCTTTTATTTTTAATGAGGATTAGATTAACAGATGTCCTGTCTGATTAAAAAGTACGTTAACTCATATTAACGTAATCATTAATGCTTTTTCTTTTCTACTAAGTTCGGTTAGTAATAAATAATGGAGTCTTTAAACCAAATTTCCACATTTAAGAACAGGTAATATTCGTCTATTGGGCTGTGATGTGGCATTCTAGTCATATCAACGAACCTCAGAACAATGATGAACAGATTATGGTCCAGATAGCAGAAAACCCCTTTATCCTTGTAGATGGCTCCTCATATCTTTACCGCGCCTATCATGCATTTCCACCGCTAACCAATAGCCAAGGTGAGCCAACCGGTGCGATGTATGGTGTGTTGAACATGTTACGTAGCCTGATTATACAGTATAAACCAAGCCATGTTGCGGTTGTGTTTGACGCTAAAGGTAAAACATTCCGTGATGAGTTGTATGAGGAATATAAATCTAATCGTCCACCAATGCCGGATGATTTACGTGAACAAATAGCGCCTTTACATGAAATGGTGCAAGCAATGGGTTTACCTTTATTATCTATTTCAGGTGTGGAAGCGGATGACGTTATTGGAACACTGGCATTAAAAGCAGCCGCTGATGGGCGTGATGTCCTAATAAGCACTGGTGATAAAGATATGGCGCAGTTAGTGACACCAAAGATCACGCTGATTAACACCATGACTAACGTTATTTTAGGCCCCGATGAAGTGAAAGAAAAATATGGTGTGCCTCCTGAACTGATTATTGATTTTCTCGCATTAATGGGTGATTCATCAGATAACATCCCTGGTGTACCCGGTGTGGGTGAGAAAACGGCATTGGGCCTTTTACAAGGTTTGGGTAGTTTAGACGAAATTTATCAACAGCTTGATAATATCGCAACATTGAGTTTTCGTGGAGCTAAAACTCTTGGTGCTAAAATGGCTGAGCATGAGAAAGTGGCAAAGCTTTCTTATAAATTGGCAACCATTAAGACGGATGTTGAACTTGATAAAACGTTTGATGATTTAGTCGTTAATGAGCCAAATCTAGATCAATTATTAGAGATGTTTACACGTTACGAATTTAAACGTTGGATAAGTGATCTCCAAAATGGTGGCTGGTTAGCACAACGCAGTACACAAAAAGTGGCTGTGCCTTATACCTCAGAAGCGACTCAATCTAAAGAAGTCCCTGCATCAGCAAATTTTCCTGTCATCACACAAGAGAATTATGAAGCAATTGTAACTCCTGAAAGCTTAGCGCGTTGGGTTGAGCTTCTTAAAAAAGCCCCTGTATTTGCATTCGATACAGAAACTGACAGCTTAAATAATATTGATGCGCGTTTAATTGGGATGTCGTTTGCGATTGAACCCGGTAAAGCAGCTTATATCCCACTACGTCATGAGTATTTAGATGCACCAGACCAACTTCCTGTGGATGATGTTCTCGCGGTATTAAAACCCATTTTAGAAGATAAAAATATCTTGAAAATTGGACAGAATCTGAAGTTTGACCGCGGTATTATGGAAAATGAAGGCGTTGAATTAAATGGTATTCATTTTGATACGATGTTGGAATCTTACGTATTAAATAGTGTCAGTAATCGACATGATATGGATACGCTAGCAGACAAGCATTTAAACCATAAAACCACAACATTCGAAGAGATCGCGGGTAAAGGTAAAGGCCAGCTGACTTTCAACCAAATTGAGGTGGAACAAGCGACGTTATATGCGGCGGAAGATGCCGATATCACTTTATTACTCCATCAAGCGCTATATCCTCAAATAGAAGCCATTGAGCCTCTTAAACATGTTTACTGTGATATTGAGATACCATTAGTGCCTGTTCTTTCTAGAATGGAACGCAAAGGGGTATTAATTGATGCTCAAGTTTTAGCCACTCAATCTCAAGAAATCACGCAACGTCTAGCGGAAATTGAAAAGGAGACGTTTGCATTAGCTGGGCAAGAATTTAATCTTTCTTCACCTAAACAATTACAAGAAATCCTGTTTGATAAACTGCAATTACCTGTTATCAAGAAAACCCCGAAAGGGGCACCATCAACTAATGAAGAAGTATTAGAAGAGTTGGCGCATAGTCATGAATTACCGCGCTTGATTTTAGAACATCGCGGGCTTGCGAAACTCAAATCTACGTATACTGATAAATTGCCATTGATGGTGAATAGTAAAACGAAGCGTGTACACACTTCTTATCATCAAGCTGTAACAGCAACCGGTCGTTTATCATCACGTGATCCTAATCTTCAAAATATTCCAGTAAGAAATGAAGAAGGACGCCGTATTCGCCAAGCATTTATTGCGCGAGAAGGATTTAAAATTGTTGCAGCCGACTATTCACAGATTGAATTGCGGATCATGGCGCATTTATCGCAAGATAAAGGTTTGTTAGATGCTTTTGCTCAAGGTAAAGATATCCACCGTGCAACGGCGTCTGAAGTTTTTGGTATTCCTTTAGATGAGGTGACCTCGGAACAACGTCGTAGCGCGAAAGCAATCAACTTTGGATTAATTTACGGTATGAGTGCGTTCGGCTTGTCTCAACAAATTGGTGTTGAAAGAAGGGAAGCGCAACGTTATATGGATCTCTATTTTGAGCGTTATCCAGGTGTATTAGATTATATGGAGCGCACACGTAAACAAGCCTCTGAGCAAGGTTATGTTGAAACGTTAGATGGGCGCCGTCTCTACTTGCCAGAAATCAATTCAAAGAATGCTATCCGCCGTAAAGCTTCAGAGCGTGAGGCGATCAATGCGCCAATGCAAGGTACCGCTGCTGATATCATCAAAAAAGCGATGATTACAGTAGATAGCTGGATTTGTAATGAATGTCCTGATGATGTTCATATGATCATGCAAGTACACGATGAATTGGTGTTTGAAGTACGAGAGTCTTATTTAGAGAAAGCAAATGCCATGATCCACCAACTGATGGAAGGTAGTATGGAATTAGCTATTCCACTAAAAGTTGAAGTAGGGGTAGGTAATAACTGGGATGAAGCACATTAATTTTTAAATACTATGTTTCAATAGACAGGGCACAAAATTATGCCCTGTCTTGTTTATGCTTTCGTATCAGGAGCAAGCTCTGACTCTTCAAATTCAAGAAAATCTTCGTGCAAACCTTGGATTAGCCTGTCTGTTGTTGTGCCTTTGTCATTAAGCTCCATCAAAGACCAACCTACGTTGTCATTAACATCATAAAGATAGCCTTCATCAAGCATATTAATCACCTTGCTTATCATTGATTTACCATAGAAATGGAGCAGTTCTTTAAGCGCTTTCTCATCAAATTGAGATGCTACCTTTTGATATACTTCGGTGGCTTCATCAGAGTAAATATCCATTTCATTGATATTTCCTTCAACGTCACGATAGATTTTGGTGAGTCCTTTTAACACAAGGAAACGTGCAAATTGTGGAATATTTTCTTGTAATTCACTATTTGCCCATGATTTAGGGTTAGTTGCACCGGCTGTTTTGAGTTGTTCACATAAATCCATAAATCGACTGTTTTCCATTTTTACCTCAATTGATGTACTAATACGTTTTACATTTATTGTATAAGAGATGGCGAGAAAAACAGCGGGAATTTATTAGGATTAAGATAGGAAAAAGAAAAGCTCAGTGCTTTACCGAGCTTTTTTATGTCAAAACTTATCACAATATGAAAAAGAGATAAGTGAATAATTAAGCAACTTGTGAATCGATTAGTTTGCTTAATTTCTTTTGTTTTTTCTCAATGCGTTGACGTTTTAATGGAGACAAATGGTCAATAAAGAGTTTGCCATCAAGATGATCTAGTTCATGTTGAATACAGCCTGCAAACAGATCAGAGGCTTCAAATTCAATTTCATTACCCTTTTTATCTAATGCTTTTACCTTTAAGAAGCGGTAACGCTCTGTGGGGGCAAAAGAATCAGGAATAGATAGACATCCATCCATCATATCCATCACTTCATCTCCGGTGCTGACAATTTCAGGATTGATTAGGGCAATCGGTTGATCTCTATTGTCAGAAACATCAATAACAACAATGCGTTTAGATACATTAACCTGAGGTGCCGCTAAGCCAATACCTCGTTCTGCGTACATGGTTTCAATCATGTCATCGATTAATGTGCGTATTTCGTCATCTACTTTTTCCACTGGTACTGCGACTCTGCGCAGACGCTCATCAGGAAAACGCAGGAGCGTTAATACAGCCATGGATACCTCATTTTATCGCTAATTACATATGTACTACGGTCTCGCGGTAAGCGTATCACAAAATCATCAACGATAAACCGCACCTTTTGTGTGATTTGTTCTATTTTTAATCATATTCACATGGGTGATTAAAGTCTCATAATTATGTAATTAAACTACATTTATTTATGATTTGAATACATAAACACATGGCTGAATCGTGTCTGCATGTGAAAAAAAATTACAAAAGGGCTTTTATTAACCAATAAAATAGAGTACATTATCTCTCGTAGGGTACAGAGGTAAGATGTTCTATCTTTCAGACCTTTTACTTCACGTAATCGGATTTAGCTGAATATTAGCTGCCCCAGTCGACTTTATTTCGACTGGGGCATTTTTTTATCTAAAATTTACTGAAGTGATTTGTGCTAGAAGTGAAAGGGGAAAGGTGATTTTCCCCTCATTAATAAAAGATCAGTCAGTGTTGGTGGGCAAAGACGGTATTAAGCGTTATCGTCGTTTACAGGCGCTTTTTCTGTGCCTGAAAACCATTCATTAAGTGTGTTACGCAGTTTATCAATACCTATTTTTTTCAATGACGAAAAATATTCAATACGAATATCACCGACTTTATTCGCTAATGCTACACGTACACTCATTAATTGTTGTTTACGGGCACCAGATGCCAGTTTATCTGCTTTAGTCAGTAAAACGAGTGTCGGGAGTTCAGATTCAACAGCCCAGTCGATCATTTGCATATCGAGATCTTTTAATGGATGACGAATATCCATTAAAATAACAACACCTTTTAAGCACTCTCTTTTTTGTAAGTATTCACCTAAAGAACGTTGCCATTTACGCTTCATTTCTTCAGGAACTTGGGCATAACCATAGCCTGGTAAATCGACTAAGCGTAAACCTTCTTCAATTTGAAAGAGGTTGATTAATTGAGTACGGCCTGGGGTTTTACTGGTTCTTGCTAATCCATTTTGTTGGGTTAATGCATTTAAAGCACTGGATTTACCGGCATTAGAGCGACCCGCAAAGGCAATTTCAATCCCTGTATCTGGCGGTAAATGGCGGATATCAGGAGCACTGATGATGAAATGTGCTTTTTGGTAATTAAATTGGGCCATTATGGTATAAACCTCTCTGAAATAATGCGGCTTCTCATGCATACTCATTTCAATTCTGCATGAGAATGAATATCTAAAATATTTATTCGCTCTATTTTGGCGCAATTTAATGACTTATAACAGCGTTTAAAAATTAAAATTTACTCTGTTATGACGTAATAAGACTTATTGAGCGTAAATAAAGGTAAATGATTGGCACTATTTACCTCAGCGAATTAGAATCGCTGCATATTAAGTAAGTTGTAGACTATTAAAGTAAAGGATCCCTGCATGTTAAAACGTTTTCTTGTCACCTTCGTTACCGCTTGCACTTTAACAACAGCGACTTTTGCAATGGCAACGGGAGAAACCTTCGTTAAATTAGTCACCTCTGAAGGCAATATTGAATTAGCACTGGATAATAAAAAAGCCCCAATAACAACGAAAAACTTTATTCAGTATGTCGAAGATGGATACTATAACGGCACAACTTTTCATCGTGTTATCCCAGGTTTTATGGTTCAAGGTGGTGGCTTCACAGCTGATTTACAACAAAAGCAAACTAGAGCGCCCATTAAAAATGAAGCTGATAATGGGTTACGAAATGTAAAAGGCTCTATTGCTATGGCACGCACATCAGATAAAGACAGTGCAACCAGCCAATTTTTCATTAATGTAGCTGATAATGCCTTTTTAGATCACGGTCAACGTGATTTTGGTTATGCCGTATTTGGTAAAGTGGTAAAGGGTATGGACGTGGTGGATAAAATTTCACAAGCTCAAACTCGTAATATTGGCCCTTACCAAAATGTACCAGTAAAAACAGTCACTATTTTATCTGCTGAAGTTGTAAAAGAATAAGCGCATTATTAGGATAGAATATTTACGTATTCTAATAAGATAAAATGCATATAAACCGGGATGAGCTTGTTCATTCCGGGATTTTTAGTATGAAAAAAATATTTTTTATTACCTCTTTTTTCGTGTGATCTACTGTAATAAGTATTAACTACGTTATTAATCACTCTATTTATTGTCGATTACCACCCTTTTTGTTATTGCGCAATAAATCAGCAGGTTTTCTTGCTTACTATTCATATTTTATACCTGTGCTATGATAATCGGCTTTGTTGTACCCAAGTCGGTTAAACAACGAGCTATTTTGGCAAAGACATACTCGCTTTAAAATAGTAATAAAATAAATAATGATAAGAAAATCAGTCGGATAGGCTAATATGCTGTTACTTATTGATAATTACGACTCGTTTACCTACAACCTCTATCAATATTTCTGTGAATTGGGTGCTGAGGTTGTTGTTAAGCGTAACGATGAGATTGGACTTCAAGAGATAGAAAAGATGATGCCAGCACATCTTGTTATCTCACCAGGGCCTTGTACTCCTGATGAAGCCGGGATCTCTCTTGAGGCTATACAGCGGTTTGCCGGTGAAATCCCTATTCTTGGCGTTTGTCTTGGACATCAAGCAATAGGGCAAGCTTTTGGTGCATCTGTTATCAGAGCACGAGAAGTTATGCATGGTAAAAATTCATTGATACACCATAACCAACAAGGGGTTTTTAAAGGACTTAATCGTCCTTTAAGTGTAACGCGCTATCACTCTTTAGTGATAGATGCTACGACGTTACCAGTGCCTTTTGAAGTAACGGCATGGAGCCAACATGATGGCAATGTTGATGAAATTATGGGTATTCGTCATCGTACACTTCCAATTGAAGGGGTTCAGTTTCACCCAGAAAGTATTTTAAGTGAACAAGGCCATGAGTTATTAAATAATTTTCTTAAATATTAATAAGATAGTATTTAAATAACAAAATAACGCCTTTTTATACAAAACCACATTTGATTTTTTATTCATATTTAGTGATTATATTTTCATATTAAAGACGAATAACGATCAGGTGGGGTAATGACAAAACAAAGTATCAACCGGGCAACTTACGATCAAGTAATGTTGCCAATTTATTCACCCGCAGAATTTATTCCTGTTAAAGGGGTGGGAAGTCGAGTTTGGGATCAGCAAGGAAAATCTTATATTGATTTTGCTGGTGGTATTGCCGTGTTGGCATTAGGACATGCTCATCCTGCTCTCAATCAAGCATTGAAAGAACAAAGTGAAAAACTTTGGCATGTGAGTAATATTTTCACGAATGAGCCTGCACTGCGTTTAGCACAAAAGCTCATTGATAACACATTTGCAGAACGTGTCTTTTTTGCTAATTCTGGCGCCGAAGCAAATGAGGCCGCATTTAAACTCGCTCGCCATTATGCAATCACCCGCCATCATCCTTATAAAACCAAAATTATTGCCTTTCACCATGCCTTCCATGGTCGAACCTTGTTTACAGTATCGGTTGGAGGACAACCTAAATACGCCGATGGTTTTGGCCCAAAACCTGCTGATATCGTACATATTCCTTTTAATGATTTAGATGCAGTGAAAGCCGTTATTGATGATCATACTTGTGCCGTTGTGTTAGAGCCAGTACAAGGTGAAGGTGGTGTAACAGCAGCAACCCCTGAATTTATGAGAGGGCTACGTGAGCTGTGCGATAAACATCAAGCATTACTTGTCCTTGATGAAGTACAAACAGGTATGGGGCGTACAGGTAAGCTTTTTGCTTATATGCATTATGATGTGACACCAGACATTATTACCACGGCAAAGGCACTCGGAAGTGGTTTTCCGCTCAGTGCGATGTTAACGACACAAGAGATAGCGTCAGTAATGGGGGTAGGAACTCATGGTACAACTTATGGGGGGAATCCATTAGCGTGTGCAGTGGGCAATGTCGCTTTTGATTTAATCAATACACCTGAGGTACTTAAGGGAGTAGAAAAGCGCTATCAGTGGATTGTAGACGAGCTCACAGCAATAAATCAAACCTACAACGTCTTTTCGCAAATCCGTGGGCAAGGATTATTGATTGGCGCACAACTCGCACCACAATATGAAGGCAAAGCAAAAATATTATTAGGGCTGGCTGCAAAGCAGGGATTAATGATGTTAAATGCAGGCGCTGATGTTATGCGTTTTACACCCTCATTAATTATTACCCAAGAAGAATTACAAGAGGGGATGGTCGCATTAAAAGCCGCCATTGCCGCGTTTGTAGAAGGGGTATAGTTATTAAAAAACCCCATCAGCAAGGATGGGGTTCATACCGTTCTTTTTATCAATAGCTCTTTTGTATAGAGCTATTGTTTGTTCGGGTGGGGAAAATTAGCGAGTTCCGTAAACGACGATAGTTTTACCGTGTGCTGAGATCAGGTTTTGATCTTCTAGCATTTTAAGAATACGGCCTACAGTTTCGCGTGAACAACCCACGATTTGACCAATTTCCTGACGTGTAATTTTAATTTGCATGCCATCAGGGTGTGTCATCGCATCAGGTTGTTTTGCTAAGTTTAATAAGGTTTGTGCAATACGGCCTGTTACATCAAGGAAAGCAAGGTTACCTACTTTTTCTGATGTGGTTTGTAATCTGTTCGCCATTTGAGCTGATAGGCGCATCAGAATGTCAGGGTTAACCTGAATTAATTGGCGGAATTTTTTATAGGAAATTTCTGCTACTTCACAGGCTGTTTTTGCTCTAACCCATGCACTACGTTCTTGATCTTCTTCAAATAATCCGAGTTCACCGATGAAATCCCCCTGATTTAGGTAGGAGAGGATCATTTCTTTTCCTTCTTCATCTTTAATAAGAACAGCCACGGAACCTTTAACAATATAATAAAGTGTTTCCGCTTTCTCACCTTGGTGGATCAGCGTGCTCTTGGATGGATATTTGTGAATATGGCAGTGTGACAAAAACCATTCAAGAGTCGGGTCTGTTTGCGGCTTGCCGAGAACCATTCGCGTTATCCTCTGTACGTTAAATGCAGCCTTTCAAAACGGATAGGCTCCCTTTTGAGACAGCGTGCTTAAAAATCCTATCTTGACCTATTAACTTCCTGAGAACACGGTAAGTTAATATGGAGTAGATTATAATAAATGAGAAAATAATGCATTGATCTTAACCACTATCATCAAGCAGATATTGTTTTTAACACAATTAGTGCATTAAGTCTCGTTTTACGCAGTCAGCATAATAAACCTATTTGCTAATTGCTAGTTGAATTATGAGAATGTACTCTTTTAGTTTCTGTCATGTTTAGGGGAAAATAAATGGAAGCACGCGTTAAGTGGGTTGAAGATTTATCTTTTGTTGGGGAATCTTCATCGGGTCATCAAATTATGATGGATGGAAACTCTGGTGATAAAGCACCAAGCCCAATGGAAATGGTCTTAATTGCTGCGGGTGGATGTAGTGCTATTGATGTCGTCAGTATTTTACGTAAAGGTCGTCATCAAGTGACTGATTGTGAAGTGAAATTAACTTCAGAGCGTCGAGAAGAAGCCCCTCGTTTATTCACTGATATCAATTTGCATTTTATCGTTTCAGGTAAAGAACTCACAGATAAAATTGTTGAACGAGCGGTTCAATTATCTGCAGAAAAATATTGTTCTGTTTCTTTAATGTTAGGAAAAGCAGCTAATATTACACATTCATTTGAAATAAAAGATGCTGAATAAATTTGATATTTTAAAATAAAGTTTAATTTAGAAATAATATCCCTTAATTAAGGGGATATTATTTTTATAGAAATAGATTTTATTTTGGTTAACTGATTTTTTCGCCATTTAATAATTTTTTGACTAATGGCGCCATAATTAATTCCATTGCTAATCCTAATTTCCCACCAGGCACGACAATCGTATTGATTGTTGACATAAATGAGCCATGCAACATCGCGAGTAAATAAGGAAAATCAATATCGGTTAAGCCTCGAAAACGAATAACAATAAAACTTTCATCGAGTGTTGGGATAGCTTTAGCTGAAAATGGGTTTGATGTATCGACAGTAGGCACTCGTTGGAAGTTGATGTGGGTACGCGAAAATTGTGGAATGATGTAGTTAATATAATCATCCATTGAGCGAACAACAGAATCTCGAACCGCTTCTTGTGAGTGTCCTCGTTCAGTAGTATCTCGGATAAGCTTTTGTATCCATTCAAGGTTCACAATAGGGACAACACCAACCAGTAAATCAACATGTTGTGCAACATTATGTTCGTTGGTGACAACACCTCCGTGTAACCCTTCATAAAAGAGAACATCGGTATTATCGGGTAATGGTTCCCAAGGAGTAAATGTTCCTGGTAATTGGTTGTAGGGGGTCGCTTCATCATAAGAGTGTAAATATTTACGTGATTGACCTTGTCCTGTTTCGCTATAGTGGCTGAATGTGGAACTCAGTAGGCTAAAATCATTTGCTTCAGGGCCAAAATAGCTAATATGTCGACCCTGCTCTTTGGCTTTTCTTATCGCCATATCCATTTCAGGGCGAGTATAACGATGAAAACTGTCTCCATCAATTAATGCGGCATTTGCACTAAGTTGTTGGAATATTTTACGAAAAGCTTGGCTTGTTGTGGTGGTTCCTGCACCACTTGAGCCCGTAACGGCGATGATAGGATGTTTGACTGACATAGGTTATCCTTTTGCAAAATAAGGTTAGCCCTTATTGATGGCGATATTACGCTCTGGGTAACTAATCAGAGCGAAATTGCGAGGCAGGCATAATATTGACGCTTTCATGAAGCTCAGACCAAACTAACACGGCCTCGCCAGATTTAAGTTGTTTTTTTACGTCGGCGACTTTTTGTTCAAGCGTCTTTTCTTGGATACCATAATCTGTGCCTTCTCGTAAAACGAAACTTTCAATAAGATTATCTAGTGTCTCTGTGGAAAGTTCGTTCCAAGGTATTATCATTGGGTTTTCTCCAAATAAGCGGATAACCAGTCAGGTATCCGACTCTCAAGCCACATCACTGGTTTCGAGAGTTTTCCGCTGACAAACCCCACATGCCCACCAAATTCGGTAAGTTGATACTCAATATTATTAGGTAGTGTTGTGATATCTGGAATTACATCCGCAGACATGAAAGGATCATCTTTAGCATGAATGATAAGCGTTGTTTTCTTTATTTTATTTAATAAAGGCAATGCACTGCATTGGCGATAATAATCTAACGCATCTTTAAATCCGTGAATTTTGGATGTAATAAGGTCGTCAAACTGACGCAGCTTTTTGATCGACTTTATCGTCAATAAGCTGATCGGTAATGATTCTGGGTAGCGGATCAGCTTGCGTGTCGCGTTACTTTTTAGCCCTTTTAATAGATACCATTGATAAAAACGGGAAAACCCATGTTCAATTTTGGTTGAACAAGGTTCTAGCATTAATGGTGCTGATACAATAACAGCAGCATCTACAACGGCACTCTCACCACTTTCAGCAAGGTAATAAGCAAGCATATTACCGCCAAGAGAGTAGCCGACGGCTGCTGTAGGTTGTTTACCAAACTCCTGTTTTAGCCAATTTAAAAAATAGCGAGCATCTTCGGTTTCACCTGAGTGATAGATGCGTTTTTGTCTATTGGGTTCACCACTGCATCCTCTAAAATGCATTACAACACTTAACCAGCCTCTCTCTTTGGCTGCTGATAACATGCCATGGACATAAGGACTGCTAAAGCTTCCTTCTAAACCATGAAAGATCACTAATCGTGGTTTATCAAGTGCCATTTTAGGATCTTCACTCCATGCCAAATCGACAAAATCATTATCAGGAAGGTTTAGCCGTTGCCAATAAGGCGTTAATAGTGGTGTTCTACGCACTATTCTTGGTAAAAGCGTTTGTAAATGTGGATTTTTAGCCCAACGCATTGGATTAAAGTATTGAGACATATTTTCCGTCTATCAAAATGAATTAACACTTGTTTGCTAAATAACATACTGCTATTTTCGGTGAAAATAAAACATCTGTCACATCTTTGAGCTCTCACCATGACCATTAGCCTTATTTTTTCTTTAACGGTTTTCCTGTTTATTGCCGCTATTACACCTGGTCCCAACAACTTATTGCTTACTTCATCAGGTGCTAATGTCGGTTTTAAAGGCTCATTAAGGCTTATGGCGGGTATTATGCTGGGTATGCAATGTGTTTTACTTAGCTCAGCATTTGGTGTTGCTGCATTACTGATTATTTATCCTGCATTACATATAGGATTAAAGATAGTCGGGAGTGCATACTTACTTTGGCTTGCTTGGAAAACAGCAACATCATCTTATCAGCGTTTAGATATTCCAGCAAAAACATCGCAAGCAGTCAGTGGGTTTCAAGGTGGATTATTACAATTTCTTAATCCAAAAGCGTGGATGATGGGATTAGGGGCCGTGGGGAGCTTTAGTTTATCGGGTGATGCTTATTTTGGCTCTGTTATTGCGATCAGCGTTATTATGGTTATTGTTAATTTTGTTGCGGGTATTGTTTGGATATTAGGTGGAACGCTAATTAGTCTGTTTTTACAAAGTAGGCGTTCTTGGTTTATTTTCAATATCTCAATGGGGCTATTAACCGCGCTCTGTGTACCGCTAATCTGGATAGGGTAAATCAATAAAATAGTTATAAATCAATAGGTAACCTAACTTTTTTTATTAAAATGAGTTTTTTTTAAGATTGGTTGGAACGATCTCTTTAGATATGTATCAAAAAAAGAGTATTCATCTATAAAAAGAGAGAGCTACGAACACCCATTGTTGTGTGTATTCATGTTAAAATAGTCACATTATATAAAATGGCGTTTGGTTATTTTCAATGGTTATATATAAATTTTAGTCTTTAAGTATGTTATTTTTTATTTCTCTTTATTTATCCCTTAGAATGGAGAAATAAATCATCTTCTAAAGGAATTATTTATTCCCTTTTACTGTTTGTAATTAAAGAGAATTTTATTGTACATCCGTTTTTAGTGTGTTTTCTAATTGTTATTAACTTAATGGAAGCATTTAAAAACGCAATATTATTGAAGATATAAATTGAATTTATATTCTCTTATTGACCAAAAAGAATAAATTATTATTAAAAGTTGGAAAAAAATAAATTAAGCATTATAGAATATAGCGGTTAATGAACAAAGACGGATAGAAAAGAGAATTATAGAACCATTATAAAAGTAAGTATTATAATAATAACAATATTAACTTTTATAACCTATTGTTTAGGTTCTATTTTTATTTGGTTTATTCTGAAAAATCTAAATAACTTTAGGCATCAAATTCTTTATCAAGAACAATCTCATATATCACGATATAGTACTCGAAGTGGATATTGTCATTATGCCAACATTAACGAAAATAGCCTGGATAAAGCCAGGTATGGCTACAAATCAGCGAAAAATAGCGGACTATATTTTAGATAATCCAGAAAAAATAGTCACTCTTTCATCACAACAGCTTGCTGAAATAATGGGGGTTAGCCAATCTGCTATTGTTAAATTTAGTCAAAAAATAGGATTTAAAGGCTTCCCTTCTTTGAAACTGGCTATCAGTGAAGAGCTGGGTCGAAAAAATGCAAATTCAGGGACAAACCCTAGCATATTGCATAATCAAATAGGCTCTGAAGATAGCTTAGTGGTTATTGCACAAAAGTTAGCTCAAGAGAAAAATAATTCAATTAGCGATACAACTCGTCAAATAAATTACCTTCATTTCGAAAAGGTGATCCAACTTATTGATGAGGCTCAACGAGTTCAAATTATCGGTATTGGTGGCTCTGGATTAGTCGCAAGAGATTTAAGTTATAAATTACAAAAAATAGGAATAACAACTCTGATTGAAACAGATCATCATGTTCAAATATCTGTTGCACAAATGTTAAGTCCAAAGGATTTACAGATAGTGATTTCTTATAGTGGCAAAAGAAAAGATATGCTAGTTGCAGCCTCGGTGGCTAAAAAACAAGGAGCTAAAATCATTGCGATTACAGGAGAAAAGCACTCTCCATTAGGAAGAATTTCTGATTATATATTAGAAACAATTGCGGATGAAGGTGAGTGGCGGAGTGCTTCAATTTCTTCGCGTACAGCACAAAATACAATCACAGATCTTATTTTTATGGCGTTATTGAAGAAACGTGATGAGTGTGCAAAGACATTAGTGCTAAGTTCACAAGCATTAATTAATAGCCTGGATAATTAAAAAATTTGAACTGATTCAAAAAATTAATATTTAAATTTAGGTATTTACACTTATTACTAAAGTTATTCTCCTAACGGCCGAAACGTTAGTTATTTAGGTCGTGTTTTTTTGTTGAGATATTCTAATTTCAATATCGAGGAGAGTAACTAATGCGTAACAATCAACCGGTGACACAGCGAGAATACCCGGTCTCTGAAAACGCAACACTGATGTCGACGACAGATCTTGATGGCAATATTATTTATGCCAACGAGGATTTCGTCGAGGCCAGTGGGTTTTCAGTCGAAGAGCTGGTGGGAAAACCCCATAATATTGTCCGACATCCTGATATCCCTTCAGAAGTCTTTAAGGATATGTGGAAAACCTTAAAACAAGGCGAGGTTTGGACTGGGATCGTTAAAAATAGACGTAAAAATGGCGATCACTATTGGGTAAGGGCCAATATCACCCCTATTATTCGTCAAGGTAAAATTCAAAGTTTTATGTCAGTAAGAACCTATGCAAAAAAAGAAGAAATAGCTCAAGCTTCAGCGCTTTATGATGCGTTTAATCAAGGTAAATATCCCTCTCACACCTTTTTAAAAGGTGCTTTTGTTTATAAAGGGTGGCAACGTTGGCGCTCATGGAATCAAACTATTTCATTAAAGAAACGCCTTCGCTTTTTTATTCTACTACCATTACCATTTATGCTATTAAGTGCATGGTTTGCTGGTTTATCTGGTTATGTCCTTTTGATGCATGTCGTTGTATTGCTGTTATTGCTAATAGCTAATGAACGCATTCTTTATTTTCAAATTGTAAAGCCAATAATTCGATTAAATGAACAGGCTAATCGTGTTGCGACAGGAGATGAACATAACGTTGCTTATCTTAATCGGATTGATGAAATTGGGATGACACAGCGCTCAGTTAATCAGTTAGGGCGAATGTTTCGTTGGTTAGTTAATGATGTAAGTCATCAAATTCATCAAGTCGATATTTCTTGTGATCAATTAGCTGCTGGTAATCGTGATTTATATGTAAGAACGGAACAAACAGCCAGTAATGTTGAAGCAACAGCATCGACGATGAATGAGCTTACTACGGCAGTAAGTAATAATAGTGAAACTGCGGGTCAGGCAAATAACCTTTCTAATATCACCTGTGATGCGGCGATAAAGGGAGGTAATGCCATGGATAATATCGCGAATACAATGAATGATATCGCAAAGAGTTCAGAGCGTATTAGTAATATTATTGGTGTTATCGACAGCATTGCTTTTCAAACCAATATTCTTGCATTGAATGCTTCAGTAGAAGCAGCCAGAGCGGGTGAACAAGGACGAGGTTTTTCGGTGGTGGCGACTGAAGTGAGGGAATTAGCACAGCGTAGTGCAGAAGCCGCCAAAGAGATTAAAAAATTGATTGGTGATTCAAGTAGCAATATCAAAGTGGGTTCAAAACAAGTCAATGAGACGGTCGGTACAATGGAGGATATTGTTGTACATGTCAAAAATGTGACAGATTTAATTGGTGAAATTAGCCTAGCGTCTTCAGAACAAAGTGCGGGTCTAAAAGAATTAGGTCGAGCAGTTGAAAAACTGGAATTGATTACGCATGAAAATGCCAACTATGTTTCTAAGGCTTCGATGATTTCAGGTGAAATGAAGGTACAAACGAATTACTTAGTCAGTGCAATTAATGTATTCCACTAATTTGTAATTATTAAGAAGTTAAAGACACCTACTAAAAATAGGTGTCTTTGTACCTAACCCACTGTTTTATCATCATATAATAAGTGAATTAAAAGCTTGTCCAATCATCGTCTTCATCATTTTTGATGGATGTTTCTTTTGTGGAATTTCTCTCTTTTATTTCATCCTTGACGGTGTTTTTTATTTTTTCCCCTTTTTTCTGTGATAACTTTTCAGAAGAGAACGGTATTTCAATGACGTTATGATGTGATTTTTTATCGTACTGCTTACTTTCCGTTGTTTTAAACTGCTCAACGATCTGTTCAAGATTACCCGCTTCTTCAGTCAATAAACTTGCTACAGAGGAGGATTGTTCAACCATAGCGGCATTTTGTTGGGTTGCTTTATCCATTTCTGTAACGGCCAGAGAGACTTGAGTAATACCACGAGTTTGTTCTTCAGATGCGGATAAAATTTCTGTCATTGAGTCTTCAACATGTTTGACAGAGGTCAGTATTTCACCCATAGACATGCTAACTTGCTCAACAAGATCATTACCATGGCGAACTCGGCTAATTGAAGCATCAATTAATTCTTTTATTTCCTTCGCAGCTTCTGCACTACGCTGTGCTAATTCCCTCACTTCAGTCGCCACCACCGAAAAACCTCGTCCTTGCTCACCCGCTCTAGCTGCTTCAACGGCCGCATTTAATGAGAGAATATTAGTTTGAAAAGCAATGCTATTAATAACGGTGGTAATTTCACCAATTTTTTGCGAACTTTCGGCAATATCCGTCATAGTTTTAACCATTCTATTCGTGACATCTCCCCCTTTACTGGCAATATTTGATGTTTGATTAATGAGATGTGAAACTTCACGAGCGCTTTCTGTATTGTTTCTCACTGTTGCTGTGAGTTGTTCCATACTAGATGCGGTTTCTTCTAATGCGCTTGCTTGCTCTTCAGTACGGCAAGAAAGATCGGTATTGCCTGCTGATAACTCTTGAACACCCGTGTAAATATGATGGCTTGTTCCTCGAATAGCATTTACAATTAATGAGAGTTCAGTGCGCATATACTGAATACCCGTAATTAATTGGTCAATTTCATTATTCCCTTTTGCTGTGATGTCTTTATTTTCTAATAAATTTCCTTGAGAAATTTCTGACATATAATCCACGATTTGATTGATACGTAAAACAATATTTCGACGTATCCAAAGTACAACAAGAACCGTAAAAAGAATAAAAATAAACATAAAAACAAACGCTAAAATTAATGTGCGTTCGTAATTACCTTGTGCGGCTTCTCTTGCGTGGGTCACCACGTTATCACTGAGATAATCTGTTGCTTCATAGAGGGATTGAGTGAATCGTTCATTGGTATTATGTGCATAAAGGGATTGAAAGCCGTAGTAATCATGAATTTCTAAACATGATGCAAGCTGATCGAGATCGTAAAGTACTCGGTTAAATAGTTTTTTCATTTTTTCTATTTTTTCGGGATCAAAATTGGCATTTTGAGCGGAAGAAAAATAGGCACTAATAATATGGGTAACTTCTTGTTTGCGTTGTGGATAGGTGGATAGAAAGTGGGTAATTTTATCTTCTGCAATGTCGGGCGTGAGATGAGCGTCAAACATAACATTAAGCATATCTTCACGTAATTTATTTAACTCAGCATAACCATAATCCATCGTTTTTATCTGTTCAAAGCCATTTGCTAATTGTGAGATCCGCTTATTTGTTAAACTCGCGTCACGGATACTCATTGCACCAGAGAAAAGTTGAATGGTGCAAAACAGTATTAAGATAAACATTAAGCCATTAGATATTTTTATTCGTTTCAGCATAGCCTTACCTATTTAATTGATTTGTAGGACACACAGCAAGGAGCGATAAACATTCATCAATTAAACTTATTCGGCTTAATATCTAAAAACTTTACCTTTTCTACTCTATTTAATGGTAAAGATGATTTATATTTCTTTTTTTAGTTTTAATTACCAGCTAATAGCTAAAATATTCTAATGATTTATATAAAAGACTATAGGTATATTATCTTACTAATTTTTTATGTTTATTTGCTAATATTAAGATTTAATAATGTCTTTGCTGAATAATAAAGCGATTGTAGCTGTGTTTTATTTTTAGTGTTCGTTTTATTTTATGATAAGTGAAATAGATACATCGTCTTGATGAATGCGTTTAATTTTCTTAAAAAATATGTTTTTTCGTATAAAAACGATCGTTTTTAATATGTCAATGTATCGTGGGTTAGACATACTCCCAGAAAAATGGCTGGGAGTATGGTAGGTAGAGGTTTTGTTATATGTAATGTAATAGACTATTTATTGCACCTAGCTTTCACTTTTTTGGGAACTTAAAAACTTTCCCAGTTATCATCGGTTTCATGATGATTCGTTTTTATTGTTGATGTTTTAATCACCTCTTTTTCTTGTGATTGAGCTGAAAAGGTGGGTAACTTAGTCAGTGCTGGTTTTTCGTTCTCTACTTTAAATGTATTTACGATAATATCTAACATACTGGCTTGTTCACTTAGTGTGGTAGACGCAGCGGTTGATTGTTCAACCATGGCTGCATTTTGTTGAGTTGCTTTATCCATTTCATTAACAGCAAGACTAATTTGTGCAATACCACGAGTTTGCTCTTCTGATGCAGATAAAATTTCTTTCATTGAACCTGAAACATGATTGACGGATGTGACAATTTCACCCATTGATAAACTGACTTGTTCAACCAGATCATTACCTTGTCTAACACGTAAGATTGTTGATTCGATAAGCTCTTTGATCTCTTTCGCTGCTTCGGCACTTCGCTGTGCTAAGTTGCGCACTTCACTTGCAACTACAGAAAATCCTCGGCCTTGTTCGCCCGCTCTTGCGGCTTCAACCGCTGCGTTGAGAGCTAAGATATTTGTTTGGAATGCAATATCATCAATAACAGCCGTGATTTCACCAATCTTTTGTGAGCGATCGGCAATATCTGTCATCGTCATGACCATCTTGTTACTATGTTCTCCACCTTGAACAGCGATATCAGCGGTACTCATCACCAGTTCTGTGACCTCACGAGCGCTATCGGTATTATTACGGATAGTTGCTGTCATCTGCTCCATACTGGATGCGGTTTCTTCTAATGCGCTGGCTTGCTCTTCTGTTCGGCTGGATAAGTCATTATTTCCTGCCGCAATCTCTTGTACACCGGTATAAATGGTGGCACTACTATTTCGAATAGCGCTCACCATCTCTTTTAATTGTGCTCGCATTTGTTGTAAGCCCAGCATAAGCTGGTCTATTTCAGTATTACCCGAAACATCACTATCTATACGACTGACTAAATCGCCTTTAGCGATAGTTTCCTGATAGGTGATCATTTGATTAATACGAGCAATGATGTATTTGCGGATCCAAATAAGAACTAATGTGGTGAAGATAAGGAAAATACCCATAAAGGTAGAGGCTATCCATAACATACTGTAGTAGTTCTTTTCCGCTTCAGCCACTGACGGATTGACCACGTCATCTGTAATAAAATCTGTGGCTTCATACAGTGAGTTGGTAAAATCAGTATTGGCTGGGCTTTTTAAGATCAATCGAACAGCATTGGTATTTCGCTCATTTAAATATTGTGCTAACAAATCAAGATCAGCGCGGCTTTTTTGATAAAGCTGTTTGATCTGCGCCATACGCTGTTGATCAAATCCTGTTTGAGCGGATAAATCAACATACTCATTCATCAGAGTATCAACTTGTGCTTTACGCGCTGGCATAGTTTGCATAAATGCAGTGATGTTTGCATCTTCAGCCTGAGGATTTGAAATATAGCTAAATGCTTGTGCAATAATATCAGTACGTAATGTATTCAACTCCGCATAAGTATTATCCATTGTGCGTAGTTGGTCGAAACTGTATGAAATTTTCTTGAGTTTATTCTGAGTCTGGTAGGCATCGTGAATACTTTGTACTCCAGAAATAATCTGAATAATACAAAACAGCGTCAGGACACACATTAAACCTTGAGAGATTTTAATTCGTTTTAACATAACCCTACCTATTAGCTTTATCTTTTCGTCGGTAAGTGGGAGGTCCACTTAGCAGAATGATTAATTCGGCTGGAATGTTAGAAACTTTAGTGTGAAAGAATTTATTTCCCTTACTTAATCTGAATAGTCAGAAAATAAATGTTAGCTTGTTATTTTTACTGGGGTATTACCAGATAGGGTAAGATTATATTTTGTGTAAATAGTGCTACTATAAAATGATATAAATACCGTAAGTGAAATGAATTGTATAAATTTTAAGAATGAATAATGAGATAAAGGTAAAGGAACTATTTTACTTAAAACAGTTCCTTTTTTAATGAATGATAGGTAATTACTGAGATCCAAATGTATTTGTCATCTCTTCCAATGTTTCTTGTAATTCCATCCATTCCATTTCAACTTCTTCAAGCGCTGACTTTGCGATACCTTGTCGGTTTAAACAATCAGAAAGCTCATTTTTACGGCTGACATCGTAAATACCACTGTCAGAAAGCGCCGTTTCCATAAGTGTCAACTCTTGGCTGAGTTTATCCATTTTACTTTCTAATATCGTCAGCTTTTTACGCAGAGGTTGGGTTTGTTGCCTAAACTCGGCTTCTTTGCGTTTTTGCTCTTTTTTGTCTTGCGCACTTAAATTTGTTGTCGCGATATTGTCTTTATCTTGTTGGTTTTTATTGGCTTGTGTTTCTTGGCGGTTTTGATCAACTAACCACTGCTGATAATCATCAAGATCGCCATCAAAAGGTTCAACTTGACCATCATGAACAAGATAGAGATCGTCGGTTGTTGATCGCAGTAAATGCCTATCATGCGATACCACAACAATCGCGCCTTCAAAGCTAATTAAAGCTTGAGTTAGCGCTTGGCGCATATCTAAATCGAGGTGGTTAGTTGGTTCATCCATTAACAGCAAATTAGGGCGTTGCCAGACTAAAAGGGATAACACTAAACGTGCTTTTTCACCCCCAGAAAATTGACCACAAGCATCGGTAACCTTATCACCATGGAAACCAAAGCCACCAAGATAGTCACGTAATTTCTGTTCAGTCTCTTTAGGCGCTAAACGAGTTAGGTGTTGTAGCGCTGATTCATCTGAGCGTAAAAACTCTAATTGATGCTGTGCAAAGTAACCTAGTTTAATGCCTTTTGAGAGAGCCATTTTTCCTTGTAGTGGTTCAAGCTCACCCGCAAGTAATTTAATTAGCGTCGATTTACCTGCACCATTTCGCCCTAATAACCCAATACGTGAGCCAGGGATTAAATTCAGCTTAATATCATTAAGAATAATTTTTTCACCATAACCAGCACTGACTTTTTCCATCGAGAGTAATGGATTAGGTAAGCTTTCAGGTTGACGGAAACTAAATTGGAATGGGTTATCGGTATGAGCTGGTGCAACGCGCTCCATTCGCTCAAGCATTTTCACTCGACTTTGTGCTTGTTTAGCCTTAGTGGCTTTTGCTTTAAACCTATCGATAAAACTTTGTAAGTGTGCAATTTTTGATTGCTGGTTTTCAAACAAGGCTTGTTGCTGAGCGAGTTTTGTTGCCCGTTGCATTTCAAATGAAGAGTAGTTACCTGAATATTCAAAGATTTTCTCTTGTTCAATATGCAATATTTTATCCACGATCGGATCAAGAAAATCACGGTCATGGGAAATTAAAATTAAGGTACCAGTATAGCTTTTCAGCCATTTCTCAAGCCAAATAACGGCATCTAAATCTAAGTGGTTGGTAGGCTCATCAAGTAATAGTAAATCAGAACGACAAATTAACGCTTGCGCCAAGTTTAAACGCATTCTCCAACCGCCTGAAAATGATTTTACAGGTTCATTAAGTTGCTGTTGGCTAAAACCCAAGCCATTAAGTAAGGTTGCAGCACGAGATTGTATTGTCCATGCATTAATGGCATCTAATTGCCCATGAATAAGCGCAATAGCGTGGCCGTCATTGATCTCGTTGGCTTTTTGTAATCGTTGTTCTAGTTGGCGATATTCTCTATCACCATCAATGACATAATCAATTGCTGGTACATCAAGTGCAGGTGTTTCTTGATTAACCCACGCCATTGCCCAAGTACTGGGAAAGGTCACATTTCCCGCTTCAGCTTGAAGCTCACCTTTTAATAAAGAGAGTAATGTGGTTTTACCACAACCATTTTTGCCGACTAGACCAATCTTTTGCCCTGGATTAATAGTTGCACTGGCATTATCCAGTAACACTCTGACACCACGGCGAATTTGCAAAGAAGAAAAAACAATCATAAATATCGTCTATTAGGAGTATGTAAATTAATATATAGAGTAAGTTGTTCGTAACAGTTGGTCACAATGCGTGCATGGTAACGGAAAAAATGGTTTCTGACACGTTTTGTAAGGAGGAATGATGTTAAACGCATCAAATGTATTACTGGTGTATGTCCATCCCGAGCCGCGCCAATCAATTGCTAATAAAGCGTTACTAAATGCGGTGAGGGATCTAGAGAATATAACTATCCATGACTTATATGCTACTTATCCTGATTTTTTTATTGATATACATCATGAGCAATCCTTGCTGTGTCAGCATCAAGTGATTGTTTTTCAATTTCCACTACAAACATATAGTTGCCCAGCATTATTAAAAGAGTGGCAAGATAGAGTACTAACACGTCCTTTTGTAAATCAAAGTGGAAGGTCACATTTAAAAGGGAAAGCATTTCGCTGTGTTGTGACCACAGGCGAACCTGAATATGCTTACCAACATAACGGAAAGAATCGCTACACACTCACTGAATTATTACGTCCTTTCGAATTAATGGCAGAAATGTGTGGTATGCGTTGGTTATCGCCTATGATTGTGTATTCAGCAAGGCAACAGTCTAAAACAACATTGACGCATATTGGAGAGGCTTATCGCCATTGGTTAGGTGCGCCACTTGAAGGGGAGCATGTCTGATGGAAGATAATTGGATGATTAAAGCGGTGCTCTTTTTCCTTTGTGCTGCGGTGGTCATGGTGCCTATTGCACAACGTCTTAAAATTGGGGCGGTATTAGGGTATTTGATAGCAGGTATTGTTATTGGACCTTGGGGGCTTGGGTTATTTAAAGATGTTGATGACATCTTACATTTTTCTGAATTAGGTGTGGTTTTCCTAATGTTCTTGATTGGATTGGAATTAAACCCAGCTAAGCTATGGGAATTAAGACGCGCTATATTTGGTGTGGGTTCCATGCAGGTAGTTTTCACCGCTTCTATTTTTTCAGGACTTATTCTCGTTTTAACCTCTTTTTCATGGCAAGCGGCGGTTATTGGTGGATTGGGTATTGCAATGTCTTCAACGGTTATGGCACTACAGCTTATGAATGAAAAAGGGATGAATCATAACGAGGGAGGGCAGTTAGGTTTTGCGGTGCTGTTATTTCAAGATATGGCTGTGATCCCTATTCTTGCTGTTATTCCATTACTTGCGGGGGAAACAGCTAGTAGTGATTGGTATCGCATTGGATTAAAAATTGCTTCTTTTGCGGCATTGTTGATTTGTGGGCGTTATTTATTACGACCTCTGTTTCGTTTAGTGGTGAAATCGGGTGTAAGAGAAGTCTTTACAGCCGCAGCACTATTAGTCGTGCTGGGAGCCGCCATTTTTATGGAAACTCTCGGTTTTTCAATGGCAATGGGAACCTTCATTGCTGGCGTGTTATTAGCAGATTCAGAGTATAGGCATGAATTAGAAATCTCTATTGAACCGTTTAAAGGGTTATTATTAGGGCTATTTTTTATTTCTGTCGGCATGTCTTTAGATATTGGTATTTTATGGCGCTATTTACCTGAGGTTTTACTGGGTGTGCTTATTCTCGTGATAACTAAGGGACTAATACTTTATGGCATTGCATGGCTAGCTGGATTGCGCTTTTCTACACGTTTACAGTTTTCATCAGTATTAAGTCAAGGTGGTGAATTTGCCTTCGTTGTTTTTTCAACATCAATGGCGATGGGGGTATTAGATAGTCAGCAAATGGCATTATTGCTGGTGGTTGTCACGCTTTCTATGATGACTACACCACTTGTGATGCAAATGACAGACGCTGTGTTATCTCGCCGTTATAATGAGGCCAAAACAGACGAACAGCCTTTTGTTGAAAATAATCATCCAGAAGTCATTCTTGTTGGTTTTGGTCGAATGGGGCAAGTTGTAGGACGCTTGTTGATGGCCAACAAGATTAACATCACCGTACTAGAGCATGATGTGGGAAGTTTAAGTACCATGCGTAAATACGGTTATAAAGTTTATTATGGTGATGCAACGGATCTTAATTTATTACGAGCGGCAGGTGCGGAATACGCAAAAACGATTGTTATCACGAGTAATGAATCTGAAGCAACGATGGAAATTGTTCACCTCTGTCAGCGTCACTTTCCTAATTTGCATATTATTGCAAGAGCAAGAGGGCGTGTTGAGGCTCATGAATTGCTTAAAGCGGGTGTAACAGATTTTAGTCGAGAAACATTTTCTAGTGCTTTAGAGTTAGGCCGTAAGACATTAATTGAATTGGGTATGCATCCTCATCAAGCTTATCGAGCGCAACAGCATTTTCGCCGTTTGGATATGCAATTACTCAGAAAGCTGGTGGATGAATCACCAGAAGAGGTTTCCAACGTATCTCGCGTAAAAGAAGCAAGGCGAGAGCTTGAAGAACTCTTTAATGAAGAAATTCGCCAAGAGCATCATCAACCTGATATTTGGGATGAATCTTTAACAGAGGACATTCCTCAAATAAGTAAAGAAAAAAGATCTATTGATAAACAGGAGAACTGACCCCATGTCTGCAACCCGTAAACGCTTTATCGCAGGAGCTGTGTGCCCACACTGTCAAGCTCAAGACACACTCAAAATGTGGCGCGAAGATAAAGTTGATATTGTCGAATGTGCTCAATGTGGCCATCAGCAACGACAAACAGAGGGTGAAGTTAATTCACTTGTTCGTGAAAATGAACAGGTCATTGGGATCTTTACACCACAATAATTGTAGGTTTTTTTGATATAACCCGATACAGAAGATTTATTTTTCGTTACAATCGGGAAAATTTTGCCCACGGGTATGTAGGAGATGTCATGAAAGTAGCAAACGACTTGGTAGTTAGTCTGGCTTATCAAGTAAGATCAGAAGACGGTGTTTTAGTTGATGAGTCCACGGTGAGCGCACCGTTAGACTATCTGCATGGCCGTGGTTCTTTAATCAGTGGTTTAGAAAATGCATTAACAGGTCGCGAAGTCGGTGAGAAATTCGACGTAGAAGTGGCTTCTGATGATGCTTATGGCCAATACGATGAAAACTTAGTTCAACGCGTTCCAAAAGATGTTTTTGTTGGTGTTGATGAGTTAGAAGTTGGCATGCGTTTTCTTGCGGATACCGATCAAGGTCCTGTACCAGTAGAAATTACAGGTATTGAAGGTGACGAAGTTATCGTTGATGGTAACCACATGTTAGCAGGCCAAAACCTGAAGTTTCATGTTGAAATCGTTGCTATTCGTGAAGCGACAGAAGAAGAATTAGCACACGGCCACGTGCACGGTGAAGAAGAAGAGCACGAATGTTGTGGTGGCCACGGTCACGGTGAAGACGGTGGATGTTGTGGCGGTGGTCATGGTCATGGCCATTCTCACGGTGAAGAAGGTGGATGCTGCGGTGGCGAAGGTCATGGCAACGGTGGTCACGGCCACGGTCATGGCGGTTGCGGTTGCCAACACTAATCTGTCTAAAGAAAGATCAAAAGGAGCGTTTAAACGCTCCTTTTTGTTTTTTTGATTACGTTAAAAGGAAAGTCATCACTTAATAGTGTGGGGGAGGTGTTTCATCCTCGGGTCTTGCAATTATTGAGGATTGAGATGTTTTTAAGCGCTCAGTGACAATCTTTAATGCTTCTTTAAAGCGACTAATTTCAATTTGTTGCTGTGTAACCACCTGATTTAACTCTTCAATAGTCGCATCTTGGAAAGCAACTTTGCTTTCTAATTGAATGAGCAATAGTTCTACTTCCTTAATATCCATTGTGTTTTTCCTCCTTTGAAATGTCGAATTACGACGAATGTGACTAACGAACTCGTGAAATTTAATCTTATTTACTGATATATACACAGGAAGACATAAATCTGGTTTGAGATAAAAGACTATTTTGTTAATGTGATAACACTCTGTGCTGACAAAAATCCTAACATTAACTGTTATGAGTGTCGGCAAATTTTTTTAATTCATATAAAATTGCTACCCGCGGATGAGATCTATACCGCAACGACAGCAAGATGTGATGCAAAACGTTTTAGTGAAGATCTATGATGATCATTTTTAAAACGTAGCGACTCACTAACATATACTGGAGAATGGGATGAAATCTTTATTAAAAACGACGTTGCTGGCAACCAGTTTAGCTTTCGCATTCAGCGCACCTCAAGCATTTGCTGAAGAAGCAGCTAAAGTGCCAACATTAAATAGTGCATTTAAAACTCAAAATGAGCAAAATGCCTATGCGTTAGGCGCGTCGATGGGTCGCTATATGGAAGCTGCATTACAAGAGCAAAAAAATATTGGTATTACTTTAGATTCTAAACAACTGTTGGCAGGGGTTCAGGATGCATTTAACAGTAAATCCAAATTATCAGATGCTGAGATTGAATTAACCTTAGCGGCGTTTGAAGATCAAGTCCGTACTGCTGCAACCGCGAAAATGGAAAAAGAAGCCACAGAAAACAAAGCCGCGGGTGATAAATTCCGTACAGAATTTGCAGCTGAAAAAGGTGTCGTAAAAACAAAATCAGGTCTATTGTATTTAGTTGAAAATCCAGGTAAAGGTAAAACCCCAACAGATGCTGATCGTGTGACTGTACACTACAAAGGTATGCTGATTGATGGTAAACAATTTGATAGTTCTTATGATCGTAATGAGCCACTGACAATTAGCCTAAAGAGTGTTATTCCTGGCTGGACTGAAGGCATGAAATACATCAAAGAAGGTGGCAAAATCAAGTTAGTTATTCCACCAGAATTAGGCTATGGCCAACGCGCAACAAGTGGTATTCCAGCTAACTCAACCTTAGTCTTTGAAGTTGAATTACTGAGTGTTGAAAGCGATAAGTAATTCACTTATCACTCAATATCACTAAAAAATGCTGGCATAAATGCCAGCATTTTTATTTCTAATGTATCGTACATCATTTATTAACGTATAGCGTTAGTCTACAGTCTCTTCGATAATAATAGCTTTGGGTTTTTTAAAAACAAACAGCAAGCCAATAATGATTGCCCCCATCCCTATTAAAGTGAGTAAAGACATCTTATTACCCAAGAAGATGTAATCCATGAATGCCGTCACTCCCGGTACTAAATAAAATAAGCTCGTGACATTAACTAAATTACCTGTTGTGAGTAAACGATATAACAGTAGCTGAGCAACAACAGAAATGATAATAGCTAGCCAAAGAACAGGAATGATAAAGCCAATATCGAATGAGGCATCAAAAGGTTTAAATGGCACAAATAACAAGCACAATACGAGACTAACAACATATTGCAGTGGCAAGGCGTCCATGGGAGCTAATTGCAGTTTTTTTTGTGAAATTGCACCAACACTCATGCAAAGTAGGGCAATTAATGCATAAATCATCCCTGTTAATGAAAGGGCTGTATTAAATACACTTTGTGCAACTACCAACACTAGCCCTGCTAATGCGATTAGAAGTCCTAACAATCGAGTTGCGGTAAAATTACGTTCAATTATCCATAATGTAATAATCGGTTGTACACCCATTATTGTGGCCAGCATTCCGGGTGTTATGCTATTAGCAAGCGCCAAAAGATAACAAATAGAATAACCGCCGATAATTAACAAACCTACCCATGCTGTTTTTAATCGACTTCCTTTCGGAGGCAAAAAACGATGACGCTGAATACACAAAAAAGAAAGAAATGCTAACGCGATAATAAAACGCCAAGTTAAAATAGCAAATGAGCTACCATTATCTAAACCCCAACGCGAAAAAATAGCCCCGCTACTCCATAATAAAACGAATAATGTCGTTGGACCGAATTTCGCCCAATATTGACGTAAATACATGACGATATACCTGTAAAATGAGCAGTAAGATGGCTTGACTATTTTTAGTAATAGTTGGCAATTGAGAAAACATTAACAAATAAACGTAAATAACACTTCAATTATAGTATGTTGGTTCATACGCAATTAAGTCGAACTAATAAATTAAGCAATGTCAGTTGCAACAACAACCGTTGTATTGACGACAACCACTTTGACAGACGGAAGTGGTGAAGAGGGAATTTTAATAGGCATAGAAGCAACAGACATTAACCCTACTGTTGATGAAAGTTGCTGAGATTGGCATATCATCAGTATATTCAAGGGATTAATTACACGCTAAAATAATAATTTGGAATATAGGTAATCTCTTCAAGAGTGTCAATCTTTATCCCTCCTATCTTTAAAGGTGAAATTTTTAAAAATAAAGAGGGCGTTGATACGAAAAGATTAAAAAAAACGAAAAAAGCTGTGACCTATGACAAAGCTCTTATTCTAAGACACTTGACGTAGATCGTCTGACGATCTAACGTCAGAATTGTGCCTAATTCAGTTTTTATATTTAAATTTTTTAATATTAAATTGATCCGCAGTGACGAACCGTTATAAAAAATAGAACCTCAAGTCATTATCATAATTAAAGCCTTTAAGGATTATATAATCAAATGTCTAGCCCGTTATTTAATGGTGACAGCAGCGAGTTTGAAAAACTAGATAGCCGACCTTTTACTCAAACTGATCACGAAATATTGAAGTCCTATGAGGCTGCCGTAGAAGGTTTAGCTATACTCATTGGCAACCATTGTGAAATCGTATTGCACTCTCTGGAAGATTTGAAATGTTCAGCGGTTAAAATCGCGAATGGAGAACATACTGGTCGTAAGATTGGTTCTCCAATTACCGATTTGGCATTACAAATGTTACATGATATTACAGATGAAGATTCAAGTTTTTCAAAGGCTTATTTTACTAGAGCGAAAAGTGGTGCATTGATGAAATCGATCACGATTGCGATTCGTAATCGCGAACGTCGTGTTATCGGTTTATTGTGTATTAATATGAACCTTGATGTTCCATTCTCTGAAATAATCAAAACCTTTATTCCTGAAGAAACACATGAAGTTGCTTCTGATGTTAACTTTGCCTCATCTGTTGATGATCTCGTGGCCCAAACATTAGAGTTCACCATTGAGGAAGTGAATAATGATCGTGAAGTTGCCAATAACGCAAAAAATAAACAAGTTGTGTTAAGCCTTTATGAAAAAAGGTATTTTTGATATTAAAGACGCCATTAACCAAGTTGCTGATCGACTGAATATCTCAAAACATACGGTCTATCTCTATATTCGCCAGTTTAAAAATGGAGAATAGAGCCACATTATGAGTTCCTTGACATATTGTTTAGTGGTAACAGGGCCTCATTATGGAACTGAACAAGCTTCAAGTGCCTATTTATTTGCAAATGCCCTTCTTGAGAAAGGGCATCAAATTGCGCAAATTTTCTTCTATCGGGAAGGGGTGGTAAATGCCAACAGATTGGTGTTACCAGCAAATGATGAATTTGATCTTCCCAAAGCGTGGATAACATTGGCGAAAAGACACCAAATTCCTTTACATGTTTGTGTTGCTGCTGCATTACGTCGAGGGATCATTGATGAACAACAAGCCAAAGAGCAAGGAATTGATAATCATAATATGGCAACGGAATTTGAACTTAGTGGCCTAGGTTCACTTGCTCAAGCGATGTTGACGTGTTCACGTGTGGTGCAATTTTAATGAAAAAAATGAATTCAATTGCCTTTCTTTTTACACAAGCACCTCACGGTAATAGTGCTGGACGGGAAGGTTTGGATGCTTTACTCGCAACCTCTGCATTAACGGAAGAGATAGGTGTTTTTTTTATATCAGATGGCGTGTTCCAATTAGTTGAAAATCAACAGCCTGAAGGTGTGTTATCTCGCCATCACGCTGCAACTTTTAAAGTGCTTCCCTTGTATGATGTAACAAACGTCTATATATCACATCAAGATATGACTCATCGTGGATTGTCCTCTCAAACTGCTTTTGTGCTGGATGCACAGGTGATATCTCATCAAGATATTGCTCAAAAATTGAGTGAATATGGGGTGGTATTGCGCTTTTAATACAGAAGTTAGGCAGGAAGGTTGAACGGTTATGTTGTATACTTACTCCGTCTCTATTTACCAAAGTGATTTAGAGGCTTTTTTATCTTTATTAACAAAACAAGATGACGTGTTGTTAATTCAAGATGGTGTACTGGCAGTTCTTGAAGAGAATCCCTTATTAAAATATTGTCTTCAACAGCAAATTTCAGTTTACGCATTAATTGATGATGTTTTAGCGAGAGGCTTAAAAGATCAAGTATCTCATCATATTAAACTCATTAGTTATGGTGATTTTGTCGATTTAACGGTAAAACACCCTCAACAAATTCATTGGGGAGCGTAGAATTGCTGTATAATTCTTGACACATGAGCCTGTCAGCAATAAAATTCTGCGTCCTCATGTTTTGTCTTGTTGACAAGACTGAGTTCAAATCCGTGTTTACGAAGCAAAAACCAGGAGCTTTTTTTAAATGGCAACTATTAATCAGCTGGTACGCAAATCTCGTAGCTCGAAAGTTGTTAAAAGCAACGTTCCAGCTCTGGAAGCTTGCCCGCAAAAACGTGGCGTATGTACTCGTGTATATACTACCACTCCAAAAAAACCAAACTCAGCACTGCGTAAAGTATGCCGTGTGCGTTTGACTAACGGTTTCGAAGTTTCTTCCTACATCGGTGGTGAAGGCCACAACTTGCAGGAGCACTCCGTAATCTTAATCCGTGGTGGTCGTGTTAAAGACTTACCAGGTGTGCGTTACCACACTGTTCGCGGCGCGCTGGACTGTTCTGGTGTTAAAGACCGTAAACAAGCTCGTTCTAAGTACGGTGTGAAGAAGCCAAAGGCTTAATGGTTCTCCGTTAAGTAAGGCCAAACATTTTTTCACAAATAATGTCAAAATAAACTCATTGAGTTTTGGACAACCCTGAATTTTAAACGGAGTATTTCCATGCCACGTCGTCGTGTAATTGGTCAACGTAAAATTCTGCCAGATCCTAAGTTCGGATCAGAACTGCTGGCTAAATTTGTAAACATTCTGATGGTAGACGGTAAAAAATCTACTGCGGAATCAATTGTATATAATGCGCTTGAGACCCTGGCTCAGCGTTCAGGCAAAACTGAACTGGAAGCGTTCGAAATCGCATTAGATAACGTACGTCCTACTGTGGAAGTTAAATCCCGCCGTGTTGGTGGTTCAACTTACCAAGTTCCAGTTGAAGTACGCCCAGTTCGTCGTAATGCATTAGCAATGCGTTGGATTGTTGAAGCTGCTCGTAAACGCGGTGATAAATCCATGGCTCTTCGCCTGGCAAATGAATTATCTGATGCGGCTGAAAACAAAGGCGCTGCTGTTAAGAAACGTGAAGACGTTCACCGTATGGCAGATGCAAACAAGGCGTTCGCACACTACCGTTGGTAATCCACGAAGTAGTTGTAGCAACTCTTTTCAGGACAGCTATGCTGTCCTTTACCTGAATTGAACGCCCACGAGAGAGGAAAAAATGGCTCGTCAAACCCCCATAGCACGCTACCGTAATATCGGTATCAGTGCGCACATCGATGCCGGTAAAACCACTACAAGTGAACGTATTCTGTTTTATACCGGTGTAAACCATAAAATTGGTGAAACTCACGAAGGTTCAGCAACAATGGACTGGATGGAGCAGGAGCAGGAGCGTGGTATTACTATCACATCCGCAGCAACTACTGCATTCTGGTCTGGTATGGCTAAACAGTTCGAGCCTCACCGTGTAAACATCATCGACACCCCAGGACACGTTGACTTCACAATCGAAGTAGAACGTTCTATGCGTGTTCTTGATGGCGCGGTTATGGTTTACTGTGCAGTTGGTGGTGTTCAGCCTCAGTCAGAAACAGTATGGCGCCAGGCTAACAAATATCATGTACCACGTATCGCGTTCGTTAATAAAATGGACCGTATGGGTGCAAACTTCCTGCGTGTTGTTGAACAAATCAAAACACGTCTGGCAGCAAACCCAGTTCCACTGCAAATCCCAGTTGGTGCTGAAGAAAATTTCACCGGTGTTGTTGATTTAATCAAAATGAAAGCAATCCGTTGGAATGAAGAAGACCAAGGTGTTACCTTCGAATACGAAGACATTCCTGCAAATCTGCAAGATTTAGCTGAAGAATGGCACAATAACCTGGTTGAATCTGCAGCTGAAGCATCAGAAGAACTGATGGACAAATATCTGGGCGGTGAAGAACTGTCAGAAGCAGAAATCAAAGCTGCTCTGCGTAAACGCGTTCTAGATAACGAAATTATCCTGGTTACCTGTGGTTCTGCCTTTAAGAACAAAGGTGTTCAGGCAATGCTGGATGCGGTAATTGAATACCTGCCAGCACCAACAGATGTACCTGCTATCAACGGTATGTTACCAGACGGTAAAGATACTCCAGCAGAACGTCACTCAAGCGACGAAGAGCCATTCTCATCTCTGGCATTCAAAATCGCAACTGACCCATTTGTTGGTAACTTAACATTCTTCCGTGTGTACTCTGGTGTTGTAAACTCAGGTGACACTGTTCTGAACCCGGTTAAAGACAAAAAAGAACGTTTTGGCCGTATTGTTCAGATGCATGCTAACAAGCGTGAAGAAATTAAAGAAGTTCGTGCGGGCGACATCGCTGCTGCTATCGGTCTGAAAGACGTAACTACAGGTGATACTTTATGTGCAATTGATGCACCAATCATCTTAGAACGTATGGAATTCCCAGAGCCAGTAATCTCTGTTGCTATCGAACCTAAGACTAAAGCTGACCAAGAAAAAATGGGTATCGCTCTGAACCGTCTGGCTCAAGAAGATCCATCTTTCCGCGTATCAAGCGACGAAGAAACTGGTCAAACTATCATTGCTGGTATGGGTGAACTGCACTTAGACGTGTTAGTTGACCGTATGCGTCGTGAATTTAAAGTTGAAGCGAACGTAGGTAAACCACAGGTTGCTTACCGTGAAACTATTCGTGATACAGTAACTGATATCGAAGGTAAGCACGCGAAACAATCTGGTGGTCGTGGTCAGTACGGTCATGTTGTTATCGATCTGTCTCCATTACCAGCAGGTGGTGAAGAGAACTACGTATTTATCAACGATATCGTTGGTGGTGTAATTCCTAAAGAATTCATCCCAGCTGTTGATAAAGGTATTCAAGAACAGCTGAAATCTGGTCCATTAGCAGGTTACCCTGTTGTGGATATTCAGGCTCGTTTACATTACGGTTCTTACCATGATGTTGACTCCTCAGAAATCGCGTTTAAAATTGCCGCATCAATGGCATTTAAAGACGGCTTCATGAAAGCTAAGCCAATTCTGCTTGAGCCAGTCATGAAAGTTGAGATTGAAACGCCAGAAGATTACATGGGCGACGTTATCGGTGACTTAAACCGTCGTCGTGGTATGGTTGAAGGTATGGACGATCTGCCTACCGGTAAGATCATCCGTGCTCAAGTACCACTGGCTGAAATGTTCGGTTATGCAACTGACCTGCGTTCACAAACTCAGGGTCGTGCTTCATACTCTATGGAGTTCTTGAAGTACAACGAAGCGCCTAGCAACGTCGCTCAGGCTATTATCGAAGCTCGTAAAGCGAAATAAGATCCTTTCGAGTTCAATTTAGTTTACGCTCCCTCTAATAAGAGGGAGCGATATTAAGGAATATAGTCGTGTCTAAAGAAAAATTTGAACGTTCAAAACCGCACGTTAACGTTGGTACTATCGGCCACGTTGACCACGGTAAAACAACTCTGACTGCTGCAATCACTACAGTTTTAGCTAAAACTTACGGTGGTGCTGCTCGTGCATTCGATCAAATCGATAACGCACCAGAAGAAAAAGCTCGTGGTATCACCATCTCTACTTCACACGTAGAATACGACACTCCAACTCGTCACTACGCACACGTAGACTGCCCAGGTCACGCCGACTATGTTAAAAACATGATCACTGGTGCTGCGCAAATGGACGGAGCGATCCTGGTAGTTGCTGCGACTGATGGCCCAATGCCACAAACTCGTGAGCACATCCTGTTAGGTCGTCAGGTTGGTGTTCCTTACATCATCGTATTCCTGAACAAATGTGACATGGTAGATGATGAAGAGTTACTGGAATTAGTTGAAATGGAAGTTCGTGAACTTCTGTCTCAGTACGATTTCCCAGGTGACGACACTCCAGTAATCCGTGGTTCAGCGCTGAAAGCACTGGAAGGCGAAGCAGAGTGGGAAGCAAAAATTGTTGAATTAGCAGAAGCACTGGATTCATACATCCCAGAACCAGAGCGTGCAATTGACAAACCATTCCTGTTACCAATCGAAGACGTATTCTCAATCTCAGGCCGTGGTACAGTAGTAACTGGTCGTGTTGAGCGTGGTGTAATCAAAGTTGGTGAAGAAGTTGAAATCGTTGGTATCAAACCAACAGTTAAAACAACTTGTACTGGCGTTGAAATGTTCCGTAAATTACTTGACGAAGGTCGTGCAGGTGAGAACGTTGGTGTTCTGCTGCGTGGTACTAAACGTGAAGAAATCGAACGTGGACAAGTACTGGCTAAACCAGGTTCAATCAAGCCACACACTAAATTCGAATCAGAAGTATATATTCTGAGCAAAGATGAAGGTGGTCGTCATACTCCATTCTTCAAAGGCTACCGTCCACAGTTCTACTTCCGTACAACTGACGTAACTGGTACTATCGAATTACCAGAAGGCGTAGAAATGGTAATGCCAGGTGACAACATCAACATGATCGTTGAACTGATTCACCCAATCGCGATGGACGACGGTTTACGTTTCGCTATCCGTGAAGGTGGCCGTACAGTAGGTGCGGGCGTTGTTGCTAAAGTATTAGGTTAATTACTCGCGTAATTCTCCTAGAGAAGGGCATCAATTGATGCCCTTTTTATGCGTTGTTTGAAAAAGAACCTATCTCATCACTAGTTTGATGTAAATTATTGGTGAGATAGGCTCTGATACAACGAATCGAGTCCAGTATCTTGCAGATACGAATGTCATAGAGATATGACACTGTGTCAGATGCAATCATAGTTGATTTTATGGTTAGTCTGATTTGTTTTGCTCTTGCGAGGCAAGCTGGCTATTTATTTACATCATATGACAGGTTAATTTATGAGTGCGAATAGCGGAGCTCAAGATAGCAAACGCGGTGGTGATATCGCTAAGTGGATCATTACCGTTTTATTGCTGGCAGTAGCAGTGGGTGGCAACTATCTTTACCGTGAATTTAACCTAGCGTTACGAGCTTTAGCTGTTGTTGCTTTGTTCGTAGCCGCGGGTGGGATCGCGTTGTGGACAACACAAGGTAAAGCAACATTAGCATTTGCTCGCGAAGCGCGCATTGAAATGCGTAAAGTAGTATGGCCAACACGTCAAGAAACATTGCAAACAACCCTGATTGTTGCTGCAGTGACGGCTATTGTGTCATTAGTTCTTTGGGGACTGGATGGCATTCTGGTTCGTTTTGTTTCATTTATTACTGGCCTGTGAGGTGTTCATGACTGATTCTCCAAAAAAACGCTGGTATGTCATTCAGGCATTTTCGGGCTTTGAAGGCCGTGTTGCACAGTCGCTGCGTGAACATATCAAATTAAACGAAATGGAAGACTCATTCGGCGAAGTTATGGTTCCGACAGAAGAAGTGGTCGAAATCCGTAGCGGACAACGCCGTAAAAGTGAGCGTAAATTTTTCCCAGGCTATGTTCTTGTCCAAATGGTCATGAACGATGCAACTTGGCACTTAGTACGTAATGTACCTCGTGTGATGGGATTTATTGGTGGAACCTCAGACAGACCAGCACCAATTAGTGATAAAGAAGTTGATGCGATCATGAATCGCTTACAACAAGTTGGTGATAAGCCACGTCCTAAAACATTATTTGAACCAGGTGAAATGGTTCGTGTTAGTGATGGTCCATTCGCTGACTTTAATGGCGTGGTTGAAGAAGTTGATTACGAAAAAAGCCGCTTAAAAGTCTCTGTTTCAATTTTTGGGCGTGCGACACCAGTTGAATTAGACTTTAGTCAGGTTGAAAAAGGTTAAGCCTTTTTACGTTGCATTCTTGCAAAAGGTGGAAAAGTTATCTACAATTTTCCACCTTTCGTTTTGAGTTGTTTTGTCTTAAGACATTACAAAGTAAAATCGGGGAGCCCTAGCCGGGCGATATACCCAAATTGAGGAATTAATTAATGGCTAAGAAAGTCCAAGCCTATATCAAGCTGCAAGTTGCTGCAGGTATGGCTAATCCAAGTCCACCAGTTGGTCCAGCTCTGGGTCAACAAGGTGTTAATATCATGGAGTTCTGTAAAGCATTCAACGCTAAAACTGAAAGCGTTGAAAAAGGTTTACCAATTCCTGTTGTTATTACAGTTTACGCTGACCGTTCTTTCACTTTCGTTACCAAAACTCCTCCAGCAGCCGTTCTGCTGAAGAAAGCTGCGGGCGTGAAATCAGGTTCTGGCAAACCGAACAAAGACAAAGTAGGTAAAATCACTTCTGCTCAAGTTCGTGAAATCGCAGAAACTAAAGCTGCGGACCTGACTGGTGCTGACGTTGAAGCTATGATGCGTTCAATCGAAGGTACTGCTCGTTCCATGGGCCTGGTAGTGGAGGATTAATCTGATGGCTAAACTAACCAAGCGCATGCGCAATATCCGTGAAAAAGTTGAAGTAACTAAACAGTACGAAATTACTGAAGCGGTTGCTTTACTGAAAGAACTGGCTACGGCTAAATTCGTTGAAAGCGTTGACGTTGCTGTTAATCTTGGCATCGATGCACGTAAATCAGATCAAAACGTTCGTGGTGCAACTGTACTTCCACACGGTACTGGCCGTTCAGTTCGCGTTGCTGTATTCGCACAAGGTGCAAACGCAGAAGCTGCTAAAGAAGCAGGCGCTGAATTAGTCGGTATGGACGACTTAGCTGCTAAAGTGAAAGCTGGCGAAATGGACTTCGACGTTGTTATCGCATCTCCAGATGCAATGCGCGTTGTAGGTCAATTAGGTCAAATCCTTGGCCCACGTGGCTTAATGCCAAACCCGAAAGTGGGTACTGTAACTCCTAACGTTGCTGAAGCAGTTAAAAATGCTAAAGCGGGTCAGGTTCGTTACCGTAACGACAAAAATGGTATTATCCATACCACTATCGGTAAAGTTGATTTCAACGAAACTCAGTTGAAAGAAAACTTAGAAGCTCTGCTGGTTGCGCTGAAAAAAGCAAAACCATCTGCAGCGAAAGGCGTTTATATCAAGAAAGTAAGCCTGTCTACCACTATGGGTGCAGGTGTTGCAATTGATCAAGCTAGCTTGAGCGCGACAGTTTAATTATCGATTAGACTAAAGTCATAAAAGACTTTACCTTGGCGTCAAATTTGTATAGAATTTGACGCCTTGAGTTTAGCTATGTGGTATTTTATTTAAGTCTGCATAACTAAATTATCTGAATTTCGGTTGGAGTCTGGCCTATCCAGACCCCGTCCAAGACCGCAGGTGTAAGTAATTACTTAATTTTCCTGCGTAGACGGTGAGAGAGCCAATAAAGAATTATATATTCTGGATTCTACTCACCGTGTTTTAGCGCTTATACCATTGTGGTAATAAGTGATGTGAGTCCCGAGTTTTTACTCGGTTAATCCAGGAGCAAGAAGCTAATGGCACTAAATCTTCAAGACAAACAAGCGATTGTTGCTGAAGTCAGCGAAGTTGCCAAAGGTGCGCTTTCTGCAGTTGTTGCGGATTCCCGTGGCGTTACTGTAGCTAAAATGACCGAACTGCGTAAAGCATGTCGTGAAGCTGGCGTTACTGTACGTGTAGTACGTAACACACTTCTGCGTCGTGTTGTTGAAGGTACTTCTTATGAAGTACTGAGAGATGCATTTGTTGGTCCAACCTTGATTGCATTTTCTGCTGAACATCCGGGCGCTGCAGCTCGTCTGTTCAAAGATTTCGCGAAAGCGAACCCTGCATTCGAGATTAAAGCGGCTGCCTTTGAAGGTGAGTTTATCCCAGGTTCGAACATCGATCGTCTGGCTACACTCCCAACTTACGATGAAGCAATCGCACGCCTGATGGCAACCATGAAAGAAGCCTCTGCAGGCAAATTGGTTCGCACTCTGGCTGCTCTGCGCGATCAGAAAGAAGCTGCTTAATAGCCAATTTCTTCGTTGCTTTATTTACGTATAAACTTTTTCTGAATTTTAGGAACACTTGTTATGTCTATTTCTAAAGACGATATCTTAAACGCAGTTGCTGAAATGTCTGTAATGGACGTTGTTGAACTGATCTCTATGATGGAAGAAAAATTCGGTGTATCTGCTGCTGCAGCTGTTGCTGTTGCTGCGGGTCCAGCAGAAGCTGCTGAAGAGAAAACTGAATTTGACGTTATCCTGAAAGCTATCGGCGGTAACAAAGTAGCAGTAATCAAAGCAGTACGTGGCGCTACCGGTCTTGGCCTGAAAGAAGCTAAAGACTTAGTAGAATCTGCACCAGCAGCTCTGAAAGAAGGCGTAAGCAAAGATGATGCTGAAGCTCTGAAGAAAGCTCTGGAAGAAGCAGGCGCTGAGGTTGAAGTTAAATAATTTAACTTCCCAGAGTGCAGCCTAACGGCTGATGGCTGGTGATTTTTTGGTCACCAGCCTTTTTGCGCTGTAAGGTAAGAGTAGCTTTTTCACACTTTTTGGCTTCCTCTTTACCTCAATATTTTTTGCTATTGACGACTTAATATACTGTGTTAATCACTACGATCCACGTTGTCCAAAAGCTCGGTAGTGATCTCAATACAATGAAATGATTTAAGAGTAATAGCAATAAGTATTATGGAAAATTACATTTTCCTACCTACAAAAAATAGTGTTAGCAGAATGTCGTGTCGCCCTTAATAACTAAGGGTAGGCAGAGTGGGTCACTTTTCAGCGAGCTGAGGAACCCTATGGTTTACTCCTATACCGAGAAAAAACGTATTCGTAAGGATTTTGGTAAACGTCCACAAGTTCTGGATGTTCCCTATCTCCTTTCTATCCAACTTGACTCGTTCCAGAAGTTCATCGAGCAAGATCCTGATGGTCAAAACGGTCTGGAAGCAGCTTTCCGTTCCGTATTCCCTATCCAAAGCTATAGTGGCAATGCTGAATTACAGTATGTCAGCTACCGCTTAGGCGAGCCTGTTTTTGATGTTAAAGAATGTCAGATCCGCGGTGTTACTTATTCGGCACCTCTGCGTGTAAAACTGCGTCTGGTCATTTATGAACGTGAAGCCCCAGAAGGCACCGTTAAAGACATCAAAGAACAAGAAGTCTATATGGGTGAAATCCCATTAATGACCGATAACGGTACCTTTGTTATCAATGGTACTGAGCGTGTTATCGTTTCCCAGTTACACCGTAGCCCTGGTGTGTTCTTTGATAGTGACAAAGGTAAAACACACTCATCTGGTAAGGTACTGTATAACGCACGTATTATCCCTTATCGTGGTTCATGGTTAGACTTCGAATTCGACCCTAAAGATAACCTTTTTGTCCGAATTGACCGTCGCCGTAAATTACCTGCGACTATCATTTTACGCGCAATGAACTACAGCACTGAAGAAATCTTAGGTTTATTCTTCGAAAAAACATTGTTTGAAATCAGCAACAACAAGCTGATGATGACATTAGTGCCTGAACGTCTGCGTGGTGAAACTGCTTCATTTGATATTGAAGCAAATGGCAAAGTGTATGTCGAAAAAGGCCGTCGTATTACTGCTCGCCATATTCGTCAATTAGAAAAAGAACAAGTTGACCGCATTGAAGTACCTGTTGAATATATTGCAGGTAAAGTGGTTGCTCGTGACTATATTGATGAAGCGACAGGTGAACTGATTTGTGCTGCTAACATGGAAATCTCTTTAGATGTGTTAGCTCGCTTAAGTCAAGCTGGTCATAAAACGATTGAAACGCTGTTTACCAATGACTTAGCTCATGGTGCTTATATATCAGAAACTGTTCGCGTCGATCCTACAAACGATCGTTTAAGCGCGTTAGTTGAAATTTATCGCATGATGCGTCCTGGTGAACCACCAACACGTGAAGCAGCAGAAAACTTATTTGAGAACTTATTCTTCTCTGAAGATCGTTATGATCTGTCTGCTGTGGGTCGTATGAAGTTCAACCGTTCTTTAGGCCGTGACGAAGTTGAAGGTTCTGGGATCTTAAGCCAAGAAGATATCATTGAAGTAATGAAAAAACTGATTGATATCCGTAATGGTAAAGGTGAAGTGGATGATATCGACCACTTAGGTAACCGTCGTATTCGTTCTGTTGGCGAAATGGCTGAAAACCAATTCCGTGTTGGTCTGGTGCGTGTTGAGCGTGCAGTTAAAGAACGTCTGTCTTTAGGCGATCTTGATGCATTAATGCCACAAGACATGATCAATGCAAAACCGATTTCTGCTGCTGTCAAAGAGTTCTTTGGTTCTAGCCAGTTATCACAGTTTATGGATCAGAATAACCCGCTATCAGAAATTACGCACAAACGTCGTATTTCTGCATTAGGTCCAGGTGGTTTGACCCGTGAACGTGCAGGCTTCGAAGTTCGAGACGTACACCCAACTCACTACGGTCGTGTGTGTCCAATCGAAACGCCTGAAGGTCCAAACATCGGTCTGATCAACTCCTTATCTGTTTATGCACAGACTAATGAGTACGGTTTCCTTGAAACGCCTTACCGTGTTGTTGAAAACAACGCTGTAACAGATGAAATTCATTATCTGTCTGCAATCGAAGAAGGTAACTTCATCATTGCTCAGGCTAACTCCGTATTAGACGATGACAATCACTTCGTTGAAGAATTAGTAACTTGCCGTCATAAAGGTGAGTCAAGTTTATTTAGCCGTGACCAAGTTCAGTACATGGACGTTTCAACCCAACAGGTTGTTTCTGTCGGTGCTTCACTGATCCCATTCCTTGAACACGATGACGCCAACCGTGCATTGATGGGTGCGAACATGCAACGTCAAGCTGTTCCTACACTTCGTGGTGATAAACCACTGGTAGGTACAGGTATGGAGCGTGCTGTAGCGGTTGACTCCGGTGTTACTGCGGTTGCTAAGCGTGGTGGTGTTGTTCAGTATGTTGATGCTTCTCGTATCGTTATCAAAGTTAACGAAGATGAGACCTACGCTGGTGAAGCGGGCATCGATATCTATAGCTTGACTAAATACACCCGTTCTAACCAGAACACATGTATTAACCAAACGCCTTGCGTATCTTTAGGCGAACCAGTTGATCGCGGTGATGTGTTAGCTGATGGTCCTTCAACAGACCTTGGTGAGTTAGCATTAGGTCAAAACATGCGCGTGGCATTCATGCCATGGAATGGTTATAACTACGAGGACTCCATCCTTGTATCTGAGCGTGTTGTTCAAGAAGACCGTTTCACAACTATCCATATTCAAGAACTCGCTTGTGTCTCTCGTGATACTAAGTTAGGGCCTGAAGAGATCACTGCTGATATCCCGAATGTTGGTGAAGCTGCGTTATCTAAACTGGATGAATCAGGTATCGTTTATATCGGTGCTGAAGTGAAAGGTGGTGACATTCTGGTAGGTAAAGTAACACCTAAAGGTGAAACTCAACTGACTCCAGAAGAGAAACTGCTGCGTGCTATCTTCGGTGAAAAAGCGTCTGATGTTAAAGATTCTTCTCTGCGTGTGCCTAATGGTGTGTCTGGTACAGTTATCGATGTACAAGTCTTTACCCGTGATGGTGTGGAAAAAGATAAACGTGCATTAGAAATCGAAGAGTCACAGTTACGTGAAGTTAAGAAAGACTTAACTGAAGAACTGCGTATCTTTGAAGCTGGTCTATTCGCTCGTATCCGTGGTGTTCTGATTGCTGGCGGTATTGAAGCTGAGAAATTAGATAAATTACCTCGTGAACGTTGGTTAGAACTGGGTATTGCTGATGAAGAAAAGCAAAACCAGTTAGAACAATTAGCAGAACAGTATGATGAACTGAAAGCTGAGTTCGCGAAGAAACTGGAAGCTAAACGTCGTAAAATCACTCAAGGTGATGATTTAGCACCAGGTGTACTGAAAATCGTTAAGGTTTATCTGGCTGTTAAACGTCAGATCCAACCTGGTGATAAGATGGCGGGTCGTCATGGTAACAAGGGTGTTATCTCTAAGATTAACCCAATTGAAGACATGCCATACGATGAAAACGGCAACCCGGTTGACCTCGTACTGAACCCACTGGGTGTACCATCACGTATGAACATCGGTCAGATCCTTGAAACTCACTTGGGTATGGCTGCTAAAGGTATCGGTGATAAGATCAACGCGATGCTGAAACAGCAACAAGAAGTTGCTAAATTACGTGAATTTATCCAGAAAGCTTACGATCTGGGTATGGCACCTCGTCAGAAAGTTGATCTGGACACCTTCAGCGATGAAGAAGTGTTACGTCTGGCTGAAAACCTGAAAAAAGGTATGCCAACCGCAACACCAGTGTTTGATGGTGCAGAAGAAATGGAAATTAAAGAGATGCTTAAATTAGCTGATCTTCCAACTTCTGGTCAGATTACACTTTTCGATGGTCGTACAGGTGAACAATTTGAGCGTCCAGTAACTGTTGGTTACATGTACATGCTGAAACTGAACCACTTAGTTGATGATAAGATGCACGCCCGTTCTACCGGTTCGTACAGCTTAGTTACTCAGCAACCTCTTGGTGGTAAAGCTCAGTTTGGTGGACAGCGTTTCGGGGAGATGGAAGTGTGGGCACTGGAAGCATACGGTGCAGCTTATACTCTTCAAGAAATGCTGACTGTTAAGTCGGATGACGTTAACGGTCGTACCAAAATGTACAAAAACATCGTTGATGGTAACCATCAGATGGAACCAGGTATGCCAGAGTCGTTCAATGTATTGTTGAAAGAGATCCGTTCACTGGGTATCAACATCGAATTGGAAGACGAATAACGGATTCCATATAGACAGACTGCTAGAGATGGCAGTCTGTCAAACAGTGACTACACTGGTTTAAAGGGGTGAATGACAGGGGTCATTTGCCTGGCAGGTCTAACTCCGACAGGAGCCATTTCGTGAAAGACTTATTAAAGTTTCTGAAAGCGCAAACCAAGACCGAAGAGTTTGATGCGATCAAAATTGCTCTGGCATCACCTGATATGATCCGTTCATGGTCATTTGGTGAAGTTAAAAAGCCAGAAACAATTAACTACCGTACGTTCAAACCAGAACGTGACGGTCTTTTCTGCGCCCGTATTTTCGGACCAGTAAAAGATTACGAATGTTTGTGTGGTAAATACAAACGTTTAAAACACCGTGGTGTTATCTGTGAGAAGTGTGGCGTTGAAGTTACACAAACTAAAGTTCGTCGTGAACGTATGGGTCACATCGAATTAGCTTCTCCAGTTGCTCACATTTGGTTCTTGAAATCACTGCCGTCCCGTATCGGTTTGCTACTGGATATGCCACTGCGCGATATTGAACGTGTACTGTATTTCGAATCTTACGTTGTTGTTGAAGGTGGGATGACCAGCCTTGAACGTGGCCAAATCTTAACAGAAGAGCAATACCTCGATGCATTAGAAGAATTCGGTGACGAATTTGATGCGAAGATGGGAGCCGAAGCTGTTCAGAACCTCTTACAGAGCATGGATCTGGAACAAGAGTGTGAAACGCTACGTGAAGAGTTAAACGAAACTAACTCTGAAACTAAACGTAAGAAACTGACCAAACGTATCAAGTTACTTGAAGCGTTCATGCAATCAGGCAATAAACCTGAGTGGATGATCTTAACTGTACTGCCTGTGTTACCACCAGACTTACGTCCACTGGTTCCACTTGATGGCGGTCGTTTTGCGACATCTGACCTGAACGATTTATATCGTCGAGTGATCAACCGTAATAACCGTTTAAAACGCCTGCTTGATTTAGCTGCACCAGACATCATCGTACGTAATGAAAAACGTATGTTGCAGGAGTCTGTGGATGCGTTATTAGATAACGGTCGCCGTGGTCGTGCGATCACCGGTTCGAACAAACGTCCTCTGAAATCTTTGGCTGATATGATCAAAGGTAAACAAGGTCGTTTCCGTCAAAACCTGTTAGGTAAACGCGTTGACTATTCAGGTCGTTCTGTAATCACCGTTGGCCCATACTTGCGTCTGCATCAGTGTGGTCTACCGAAGAAAATGGCTCTTGAATTATTCAAACCATTTATTTACGGGAAACTGGAAACTCGTGGTTTAGCGACAACAATTAAAGCCGCTAAAAAAATGGTTGAGCGTGAAGAAGCGGTTGTTTGGGATATCTTAGATGAAGTTATCCGCGAACACCCAGTGATGCTAAACCGTGCACCAACACTTCACCGTTTAGGTATCCAGGCATTTGAACCAATCCTTATCGAAGGTAAAGCTATTCAGTTACACCCACTCGTGTGTGCGGCATACAACGCCGACTTCGATGGTGACCAAATGGCGGTTCACGTACCATTGACATTAGAAGCACAGTTAGAAGCTCGTGCACTGATGATGTCAACAAATAACATCCTGTCTCCAGCAAGTGGTGATCCAATCATCGTTCCTTCACAGGACGTTGTATTAGGTCTTTACTACATGACTCGTGACTGCATCAATGCCAAAGGTGAAGGCATGGTGCTAAGTGGTCCTAAAGAAGCAGAACGCGTTTATCGCGCTGGTTTAGCTTCTTTACACGCACGCGTTAAAGTACGTATCACTGAAGAGATCAAAGATGGTGAAGGTAACATCACTACTGAAACTAGCTTAAAAGACACGACTATTGGTCGAGCTATTTTATGGATGATCGTACCAAAAGGCCTACCTTACGCGCTGGTTAACCAACCATTAGGTAAGAAAGCAATTTCTAAAATGCTTAATACCTGTTATCGCGTAATGGGCTTGAAGCCAACGGTTATTTTTGCTGACCAAATCATGTATACCGGTTTTGCTTACGCAGCACGTTCAGGTGCTTCAGTCGGTATCGATGACATGGTTATCCCTGCGAAAAAAGCAGAGATCATTGCAGAAGCAGAAGCAGAAGTTGCAGAAATTCAGGAACAGTTCCAATCCGGTCTGGTAACAGCGGGCGAACGTTACAACAAAGTTATCGATATTTGGGCTGCGGCGAATGAGCGCGTAGCAAAAGCGATGATGGAAAACCTGTCTACTGAAACCGTTATTAATCGTAATGGTGAAGAAGAACAACAAGTATCCTTCAACAGCATCTTTATGATGGCTGACTCCGGTGCTCGTGGTTCTGCTGCTCAGATCCGTCAGTTAGCCGGTATGCGTGGTCTGATGGCTAAGCCAGATGGCTCAATCATCGAGACACCAATTACAGCGAACTTCCGTGAAGGTCTGAACGTACTCCAGTACTTCATCTCAACCCACGGTGCTCGTAAAGGTCTTGCTGATACCGCACTGAAAACAGCAAACTCCGGTTACTTGACGCGTCGTTTAGTTGACGTTGCACAAGACTTAGTTGTCACAGAAGACGACTGTGGTACAACCGAAGGTGTTATGATGACTCCGGTTATCGAAGGTGGTGATGTTAAAGAACCACTGCGTGAACGTGTATTAGGTCGTGTGGCTGCAGAAGATATTCTGAAACCAGGTACTGCCGATATTCTTGTTCCACGTAACACCCTGTTAAACGAAAAACTGTGTGACCTGTTAGAAGAAAACTCAGTTGACAGCGTGAAAGTACGTTCAGTTGTAACCTGTAACACAGACTTCGGTGTGTGTGCTAAATGTTATGGTCGTGACCTTGCTCGTGGTCATATCATTAACAAAGGTGAAGCTATCGGTGTTATTGCGGCACAGTCAATCGGTGAACCAGGTACACAGTTAACGATGCGTACGTTCCACATCGGTGGTGCGGCATCTCGTGCGGCAGCAGAATCTAGCATTCAAGTACGTAACAAAGGTACGTTGAAGCTATTCAATGCGAAGTTCATCACCAATACCGCGGGTAAATTAGTTATCACTTCTCGTAATACTGAATTACGTTTAATTGACGAGTTCGGTCGTACGAAAGAAAGCTATAAAGTGCCTTACGGTGCTCAATTAGCGAAAGGTGATGGCGAAGCGGTTAACGGTGGCGAAACTGTTGCTAACTGGGATCCACATACAATGCCAGTTGTGAGTGAAGTATCTGGTATTATTCGTTTTGCTGACATGGTTGATGGTCAAACTATTACACGTCAGACTGATGAATTAACAGGTCTTTCTTCACTGGTTGTTCTGGACTCAGCAGAGCGTACAGGTAGCGGTAAAGATTTACGTCCAGCATTGCGTATCACTGATGCACAAGGTAAAGATGTATTAATTCCGAATACTGATATGCCAGCACAGTACTTCTTGCCAGGTAAAGCAATTGTTCAGTTAGATGATGGTGTTACTATTAACGCAGGTGATACTTTAGCGCGTATTCCACAAGAATCTGGCGGTACTAAAGATATTACCGGTGGTCTGCCACGTGTCGCTGACTTGTTTGAAGCTCGTCGTCCGAAAGAGCCTGCAATCCTTGCTGAAATCAGTGGTATTGTATCGTTCGGTAAAGAGACTAAAGGTAAACGTCGTCTAGTTATTTCTCCATTAGATGGTAGCGATGCATACGAAGAGATGATCCCTAAATGGCGTCAGCTTAACGTATTTGAGGGTGAAGTTGTGGAACGCGGTGATGTTATCTCCGATGGTCCAGAATCACCACATGATATTCTGCGTTTACGTGGTGTTCATGCGGTTACTCGTTATATCACTAACGAAGTACAGGAAGTTTACCGTTTACAAGGTGTTAAGATTAACGATAAGCACATTGAAGTTATCGTTCGTCAGATGCTACGTAAAGTCACTATTGAGAACGCAGGAAGTTCTGAGTTCCTCGAAGGTGAACAAGTTGAATACGCTCGCGTGAAAGTATCGAACCGTATTCTGGAAGATGAAGGTAAAGTGCCAGCGACTTATGCTCGTGACCTATTAGGTATTACAAAAGCATCACTGGCAACAGAATCCTTCATTTCAGCAGCATCATTCCAAGAAACAACTCGTGTTCTGACCGAAGCTGCTGTAGCAGGTAAACGTGACGAATTACGTGGCTTGAAAGAAAACGTTATTGTTGGTCGCTTGATCCCTGCAGGTACAGGGTATGCGTATCACCAAGATCGTATGAAGCGTCGTCAATCACAACTGCCGACAGATGAAGCTGAAACAACAATCAGTGCTGATGAAGCATCTGCTAACTTAGCAGAATTACTGAATGCTGGTTTTGGTGGATTAAAAGACTAAAATCTAATTTAAATTAGATTGAAATGCCCTCCATTGTGAGGGCATTTTTTGTTTCTGTTCTACAATAAGTAGGCGAAATGATGAGAATAATAACTAATGGATTGATTATCCTATTTTTTATTTTGACAGGTTTTACTTTTGCAACCCCTTTAGAAAAGGAAATATCAACAGAAGCACAGTGGGATTTAGACACTCCTACCACAACATTGATGCAACTTCGCCAACAAAAAACCTTATATGCTTTTGTCGGTGATAAATTAAGACCTGTTGCTGAACTCTATCCTAATCAGGTATTTTCTGTTTCAGATGCGATAAATAATTACCAGAGAATACAATTTGGAAATGCCCAAGGTTATTTGGAAGCGGGATATCTAGAAGATGGCTATTTCGAAGATATTGCTTCTATGAAACCAGATAAAAGAATACGTTTCTTAACAAATAGTACGAAGAAAACAGATTACCCTATCTACGAATATTTAATCACAACAAAAAATACTCCGGTCTATAGTGATAAAGATATTGCTAGCCCACAAATAGCGACACTCTTATCCAATTTACGTTATCCCGTGCTATCACGCACAATAAAAGAAGATGCTAATGGAATAAAAATTAATTGGTTTGAAATCTCTTTAGGTGACCGTTTAGGTTATATTTCATCAAGAGATGTAAAACCTGATTTGGGAATACCTGTACTCACTTATCACCATATTCTCAAGACAACGGAAAATTATCATTTTCGCCATACATCAACAACAACATCATTAACTGCCTTTACAGAGCAGATGCATTATTTAAAAGAAGCCGGATATGAAACACTTTCACTGAATCAAGTTTCAGGCTATTTAAATAAAAGTATTAATTTGCCGGGACGGGCTGTCGCATTAACATTTGATGATGGTTTACAATCTGTTTATCGCTATGCCTATCCTCTTTTAAAAGAAAATGGCCAGAGAGCAACATTATTTGTTATTTCATCGCGTATAAAATCTAAAACACCCAAATGGGCACCTAATTCATTACAGTTTATGAGTTGGCAGGCACTAAAATCAAGTCGAGATGTTTTTGATATTCAGTCACATTCTCATTTTTTACATTGTTTAGATAATAATAAAAAACCCATTATATTTAGCCGTCAATCTCATACTATCGTGTTAGATTTACAGCGCTCACAACGTATTTTGCGGTTATTAAATCCACATCAATATGCTTTTGCATATCCTTTTGGGGGTTATAACCAAAGGGCGATTAATGCAACTAAAGTGTCAGGCATGATATTGGCGGTAACGACACAACCAGGAAAGGTGCGTTTAGGTGATGATCCTTATGCATTAAAACGGCTATATGCATTAAGTACAGATCCGATAGAGAAATTTGCCAGAATGGTGGGCAATGATGAATATGAAGTGGTGAATAAAAATATTGTTGTTGATAAATAATTAAAAATAAAATTTATAATTTTAAAAAATACCTTGGATATTTATCGAAGGTATTTTTTATTTCTTTATTGCATGTTTATTTTAGAATAACAAATAATTCATATTTTTCAGATAATTATGATAATTTTTTAGTGAGTGAAACGTGTTTTTTTCTGTAAGCTGGCAGTCCAAATTCAATATGGAGTCAGTTATGAAAAAGCCTATATCTATATCTTCTCATGATGCTGCATTTAAACGCTTTATGATGAATGTCAGTAATGCAAAAGACTTTTTCTTTATCCATTTACCAGAAGAATTAAAAAGTCATTGTGATTTTTCAACGTTGCAATTACAAAATTCTTCTTTCATTGATATTAAATTACGTTCTCGTATGTCTGATATTTTGTATTTGGTGAAAACAAAGGAGGGGGATATTCCGATTTACCTACTCATAGAACATCAATCTCGGCCAGATAAAATGATAGCTTGGCGTATGATGCATTATGCGTTTTGTACGATGAACCAGCATTTACAGCAAGGTTATAAATCGCTACCTCTTGTTGTTCCAATTTTGTTTTATCATGGAAAGAAAAAACCATATCCTTTTCCTGTTAATTGGATGGTGTGTTTCCCACTTACTTCATTTGCTAATCAACTTTACTCTAATAACTTCTCTTTAATTGATTTGACTTCAATTGATGATGATATTTTGCTGACACATAAAAAAGCTGCCGTAATGGAAATAGCAATGAAGCATGTTAATAGTTGTCATGATCTGGATAAGGTTGCAATGCTTCTATCAAAAGCAATAAATCAGAAAAACTGCAGAGATGAGGACACGATTGCTGTTGTAGAATATTTATTCTCAATTATGGATTCATCAGATTTTGAATTCATTATAGATAAGATAGTCGAACAAGTAGATAACCACCGAGAGGCGATTATGAATATAGCGTGGAGATTAGAAAATAAAGGATTTAAATTAGGTATAGATGAAGGATTTGAAATCGGAAAAAATGAAGGTATTGAACTAGGGAAAACCGTAGGTATTGAATTAGGGAAAACCGTAGGTATTGAATTAGGGAAAGCCGTAGGTATTGAATTAGGTAAAACTGAAGGTATTGAAATAGGAAAAAAACGAGTGCAATTAGAGTTAGCACAAAAATTATTAAAAGAGAATTTTGATCTTTCCTTTATCGAAAGAATATCTGGTTTAAGTATGGAAGAACTTGAACTATTAGCTGTAGCATAATCAATAATTATTTTAAGTAATAAAATATAAATAATTTATTAGAGCAACTTTTTATTTTATCTTTCTACATGTTTATTATAAATAGAATACTCTTTTTTATCTATTAAGAGGAGTATTCAGATTTTATAATAGAGTGAATTAGTTTGTGGAAAAAACAAAAATTAAATTCTCTTTATGAGTATATATGCCTTTCTCTTCTTTAGTACTTTCTAATGGTAAATCGTCAAAACTGAGAATGTCATATGTTTTTCCAGGAATATATTTATGCTGTTCTGGCTGCGGTAATGGTGTACTTTTTAAGGTAGCAGATGTGCCTATTAATACTTTATATTCTTGTTTATCTTTTCCAAAGTGAATGAAAAAACACCTGCTGCTACCGTTTTACGTGCTTCTAGAACGAGGTTTTCAGTTTTAATAATCGCCCTCACCCGTTTAGTCATATTATTTAGTATATTTCTTTCAGGAATATTTAGTAATTCAGCTTCGGCTTTAGTTTGACGTTAATATCTATATGGCGATAGGAGTTACTATTTTTTATTTGAGGATAAGTAAATGATTGATTTTTTATTAGAAATATAATAAAAACCGCCTTTATTATTTGTAATTAAATAAATTAAAAGCGGTTTTATATTATTTAAATTTTAATTAACGACCCAAGTAATTATCCCAATCTTTCCATACAGGTTGTAATCCCCGCTCTTTTAATACGTTAATCACATCATTTACATGGCGATTATCATTAGGGGAGAATTGTTCTAATTCTTCATGACTATCAGAATACCCGCCAGGTTGAGTTTTAGAACCCGCACTAATGTTATTTATCGCTAATGGTATTGTATTATCGCGAAAATACGGCGATTCACGTGTTGAAAGTGAAAGCTCAACATCAGGTGCTAAAATACGAAAAGCACAGATCAATTGAACTAATTCTGCTTCACTCATTACAGATGCTGGGCTAAGCCCACCCGCACAAGGACGTAAACGAGGAAAAGAGATTGAATAACGACTTTTCCAGTAGCGTTTTTGTAAGAATAAGAGATGCTCTGCCACCATATAACAATCGCTACGCCACTGGTTTGAAAGGCCAATCAATGCACCTAAGCCAATTTTATCAATTCCAGCTTGTCCTAATCTATCCGGTGTTTGTAGTCGCCAATGGAAGTCCTGTTTTTTACCTTTTAGATGATGAAGCTGATAAGTTGGTTCATGATAGGTTTCTTGATAAACCATGACACCATCAATACCGAGTGTTTTTAACTCAGCATATTCTTCTGTTGCAAGAGGTTGCACTTCCATCATTAATGAACTGAAATTCTCTCGAATAAGAGGGATATATTGGCGAAAATAATCCATACCCACTTTTCTTTGATGTTCTCCAGTTACTAATAACAGGCTATCAAAGCCTAATTGTCTGATGCTATTACATTCGGCAATGATCTCACTTTCATTTAATGTTTTGCGTTTAATGGCATTACTCATTGAAAAGCCACAATAAGTACAGTCATTTGCACATAAATTAGAAAGATAGAGTGGAACATATAATCCCACAATATTACCAAAACGTTGTCGAGTAAGTTTCTGAGCGCGTTGAGCCATAGGCTCTAAGTAATGCCGACCCGCAGGCGAAATCAACGCCATAAAATCATCAAGTGTAAGTGTATGACGATTTAATGCGGCTTCAACATCCGTATTGGTTTTACTATTGAGTTTTAATGTAATGTCATCCCAGTCGAGTTGTTGCCAATAATCCGAAAATGTTTCCATTAGAATGCCCCCAAATATTGGGTTAATGGACTAGAGGCTTGGGCTTGCATATTCACAATTGAAGCGGGGGTGGCAAGTCCTGATTGTCGAGCAAGTTCGCCTGCATCAAGCGCTGCTTTAAATGCTTGTGCCATTAAAACAGGATTTTTAGCAACAGCAATTGCGGTATTCACTAAGACTGCATCTGCACCTAACTCTAAAGCCTCAAGTGCGTGGCTTGGTGCACCAATCCCTGCATCAACAACAACAGGTATTGAGGCTTGTTCAATAATAATCCGTAGAAAATCACGAGTCTGTAAACCTTGATTTGAACCAATAGGAGAACCTAAAGGCATTACGGCTGCACAACCAACTTCTTCTAAGCGACGACACAAAACAGGATCAGCACTACAATAAGGTAAAACAACAAAACCTTCTTTCACGAGGATTTCAGCGGCTTTAAGTGTTTCAATAGGGTCGGGTAATAAATATTTGGTATCAGGATGAATTTCTAATTTTACCCAATGAGTGCCAAAAGCTTCTTTGGCTAAACGAGCCGCAAATACCGCTTCTTGTGCTGTTTTCGCACCCGATGTATTAGGTAATAATTTCACACCTAATGATTTAAGTGGTGCGATTAAATCATCATTGCCCTTTTTTAAATCCACTCGCTTCATTGCCATTGTAACTAATTGGCTACCCGAAGCCTTAATGGCTTCTGTCATTAACGTTGGTGTTGCAAATTTCCCTGTGCCTGTAAAAAGTCTCGATGTGAATGTTGTATCAGCAATTTTTAACATATCAGCCCCCTGCAATTGCTTGGAAGAGAAGAATAGTATCGCCATCATTAATAGAATGCGTTTCCCAGTTTTCACGAGGAACAATGATTTCATTGATAGCAAGTGCCACACCAATAAGTGGCTGTTCTAACTGAATAAGGAGCTGACTAATGGTGACAGGCATATCCAGAGAGTAGTGTTCGTCATTTACAGTAATGTTCATGCTAACCCTCGACAAACAGGACATGTTGTTGATGGCGTTAAACGTAAAGTACTCCAATTTTGTTTTCTACCATCGAAAAGGCGAAGTTTTCCACTGAGTGAACAAGGTAAACCAGAGAGCAATTTAATTGCCTCAAGTGCCTGAAGTGTACCAATCACACCCACAACAGGACCTAAAATTCCAGCTGTTCTACAATTGCGTTGTGGTTCAGTTTCATCAGGATAGAGGCAGTGATAGCAACCATGCGTAAAAGGAGGTTCAAACACCATAAGTTGGCCACTAAACCCTACGGCACTGCCACTGATAAGCGGAGTTTGCTGCGCAACACAAGCACGATTAATCGCTTGGCGTGTGAGCATGTTATCTGTGCAATCTAAGACTAAATCAGCCTCTTTAACTAATTTAGATAATGAGTCATCATCAATACGTTGTTTATAAGAGGTAATTTTTATCTCTGGATTTAATGCGAGCAGAGACTGCCTTGCGACCTCTGATTTTGCATTAGGAATATCTTGAGTTCGATAAAGAATTTGACGTTGTAGATTAGAAACATGCAACTTATCATCATCAACTAAAATAAGCTCTCCAATACCGGCACCAGCAAGATAAAGTGATGCAGGAGAGCCTAATCCACCAAGTCCAACAATCAGTACTCTTGCTTGTTGAAGTTTATTTTGACCCTCTAAGCCAATATCTTCTAACATCACTTGTCGGCTATAACGCATAAAATCATTATCATTTAGCATGATGGTTTTCCCTCCACTAATTCTAATAGTTTACGCGTTACTTGTTGCCAATCTGGCGCTTTTGTTATTGCACTGACTAAGGCAACACTACCGACACCAGTTGCAACAACATCAGGTACTCTCTCTAGCGAGATCCCACCAATAGCAACAGTTGGAAAATTAGGTGTCTGCTCTACTTGATGTTTCAGCGCATCCAAACCTTGAGGTTTGGATGGCATATCTTTAGTTGTCGTTGGAAAGATATGCCCTAATGCGATGTAAGATGGACGTAATGTTTTCGCTCTTTGTAATTCTGTTTCGTCATGAGTAGAAATACCAAGGCGTAACCCTGATTTTTTTATGGCATCAAGATCTGCAATATCGAGATCTTCTTGGCCAAGATGAACACCGTAAGCGTGATGTTTAATAGCCAGTTGCCAATAGTCATTAATAAACAGTCTTGCGTGATACTGCCTACCTAGTTTTATTGCTTCAACGATCTCTTGTTCAACATCGTTTGGTTGTTTATCTTTTATGCGTAATTGCAGGGTGGTAACGCCTGTTTTTAACAGGCGTTCGATCCATTCAACAGAATCAACAACAGGGTAAAGTCCAAGTTTTTTTTCTGTTGATGCAAAGGGGGGGTTAGAGGATCTGTTCATTTTCAGTCACCTCAACACTGGCGATTTCTGCACTGTGGTATAACTCACTTCCATGCTCTTTAAAAGCTTGAGACATTTGCTCCATGCCAGCCGCATAATCGCGTACTTCTTGTGTTATTTTCATTGAGCAGAATTTAGGGCCACACATTGAGCAGAAATGAGCGACTTTTCCTGATGCTTGAGGCAAGGTTTCATCGTGATATTGGCGTGCGGTTTCAGGATCAAGAGCTAAATTAAATTGATCTTCCCATCTAAACTCAAAGCGAGCTTTTGACATTGCATTATCACGAATTTGAGCTCCTGGATGTCCTTTGGCTAAGTCGGCGGCATGAGCAGCAATTTTATAAGTAATCAGCCCTTGTTTTACATCTTCTTTGTTAGGTAAACCTAGATGCTCTTTAGGGGTAACATAACAGAGCATTGCACAACCAAACCAGCCAATCATTGCTGCACCAATACCTGATGTGAAGTGATCATAACCTGGTGCAATGTCTGTAGTAAGAGGACCTAATGTATAAAAGGGTGCTTCATGACAATGCTCTAATTCTTCTGTCATATTGCGACGGATCATCTGCATTGGAACATGACCAGGGCCTTCTATCATGACTTGAACGTCATATTCCCAGGCAATTTTTGTTAGTTCACCTAAAGTATGTAATTCAGAAAATTGTGCTTCATCATTTGCATCTTGAATTGAACCCGGTCTCAATCCATCGCCTAGAGAAAGGGAAACATCATAAGCGGTACAAATTTCACAGATTTCACGGAAATGTTCGTAGAGGAAATTTTCTTTGTGATGTGATAAACACCATTTCGCCATTATAGAACCACCACGAGACACAATACCTGTTAGGCGTTTTGCGGTCATGGGAACATAACGTAATAATACACCTGCATGAATAGTAAAGTAATCAACACCTTGTTCTGCTTGCTCAAGTAAAGTATCGCGGAACATTTCCCAAGTGAGATCTTCAGCAATACCGTTAACTTTCTCGAGTGCTTGATAAATTGGAACTGTACCGATAGGAACGGGACTGTTACGAATGATCCACTCACGCGTTTCATGAATATAACGGCCTGTTGAGAGATCCATGACGGTATCTGCTCCCCAGCGTGTAGACCAAATCAGTTTTTCAACTTCTTCTTCAATGGAGGAGGTTACAGAGGAGTTTCCGATATTGGCATTCACTTTCACTAAGAAATTACGCCCAATAATCATCGGTTCTGATTCAGGGTGATTGATATTGGCAGGAATGATAGCTCGGCCCGCAGCAACTTCTTGGCGTACAAATTCAGGGGTAATATTGTCAGGGAGATGGGCTCCAAAGCTAAAGCCTGTGTGTTGTTGGCGTAATACTTCGCTTTGAATACGTTCACGCCCCATATTCTCACGAATAGCAATAAACTCCATTTCAGGTGTGATAATACCTTTTCGAGCATAATGTAATTGCGTCACGCTTTTACCCTTTAGGGCTTTTTTAGGGTTAGGCTTTAATGGAAAACGTAGATGCTCTAATCCAGCATCAGAAAGACGTTGTTGTGTGAAATCAGAGCTTAAGAGTGAAAGTGCTTCAGTATCATTGCGCTCATCAATCCATGATTGGCGAATTTTTTTTAAGCCAAGATTAACGTCGAGTTGAGATGCTGGATCGCCATAAGGGCCTGAAGTGTCATATACCGGGACGGATTCATTATCTTCAAAAACAGGGTTTTCTTTTGATCCTCCTACCAATGTTTTATCAAGCTGGATCTCACGCATTGGTACTTGAATATCGTTACGAGAGCCTTCAAGGTAAATACGTTTTGAATTGGGAAAACTGACCCCTTGAATAGTACTAATAAATTCCTGAGCAGCATCTCGTAGTACTTTTCTTGGGCGCTGTTTATTGGCGGTTGGCGTAATATCTTTAACAGATAAAGTTTGATTTTGGGACATAGCATTTCCTAATAAATATCATGCAGGTTGTAGCCTGTCGGGTGAATATTGAGAAAAATGCTTGTCTGGAGGTCGCAGGGAGTATCGACAGATAGGCGTATAAAAAATATACGGGATGAAGCTATCAAAAGGTCGAATCACTCTTGTTCCCTTCGCGGGTATTAACCCGATCAGGTTCCGCGGATCCCGAATTAACGGTCTCAGCCTGTGTTTATAATATCCTTATAAACACTAGGCACTCCGACAAGAAGAAGTCCAGTATATGAAAGATTTTAAAAACTACAAGTCCGATATGGGTTATTTATTTAAATCCCAATGTTGCTGTTTCCAGTTTTTCATTTGTGAAATTTGAGCTAATTGTTTATCTGGATTGATAACTGTGGCGTTATCAGCTTGATAACATAATGGGAGGTCATTAGTGTGTCGGCATAGAAATAAATATAAATATTATTAATATTATTGGTTTCTTTCCATTGATTTAGGCGTTCAATCTTCCCTTCTCGCGATGTGGTGTGCCTTCAATATATCTAGTGTAATAATTATCTTTAATTTGCCTATTAATGCCTATTGAAATATCCACAGTAAGTTGTTTTGCAATCGCATGAACGAAAAAGGACATTGTTGCTGAAATAATCATAATAGGAATATTTTGCTGTTGATATTGTGTAATTATTGATATTTCTTCAGGGTAAAACAATAGCTGAATTTTTTCAGTAAAGTCATTAACTCAATGATTTAACTTGTCTAAATTATGATATTTAAAGTAAGTAAAATGTTGATAAAGATATTGAACCATATCCAATTTTTCAGCGTAATAGTCTACAATCATTTGTTGATCTAGTTTTAGAAAATAGGGATGAGTGGCTATTTTTTTATCCCATAAATAACATGTTCATAAATGACTAGGAACACCCGCTAAAAGTGTTTCATCTAAATCAAAAATCGCAATTTTATTTTTGGTTTTATCTGTCATTCTTACATTTTTTTATAAATAAAATTTATCAAATTCTCTTTTGAATGTTAATAAATTATAGAGAATAATCATAATACATTGAGTGGGTCTTACTAAAGAGAGTATCCTTAATTCCATATCATTATTTTGGATAGAATTATCATTATGCATTTATATACGCTAACGGGATCAGAAAAAGGCTGGTGGACAGTCAGCCTTGGTGGGCGAGTGTGGTTACCTAAAGGTGAACTCCCTTTTGGCTTGGCAAAAGAATGGGATCTTATTGGTCAGCACGCCAAAATTGTTGGTGAGTGGCAAGGTGAAACAGTTTGGCTTATTCATGGAAAAATGGATAACGACATGTGTTCACCGAGGCTTATCGCTTCACAAGATGAGAATTTATTTAAACTAGTAGGTCGTGGTGTTCAGTTAGCGGAGTTTTATCGTTCTCATCGTTTTTGTGGTTATTGTGGTTCCAAAATGCGCCATAGTGAGAGTGAATGGGCGTGTTTATGTGATAATTGTCATGAACGTTATTACCCGCAAATTGCTCCTTGTATTATTGTGGGGATCCGTCATGAAGATAAAATCTTACTCGCACATCATGTTAGGCATAAACATTCTCCACTTTATACGGTGCTCGCTGGTTTTGTTGAGGTTGGTGAAACACTAGAAGAAGCGGTTGCCCGCGAAGTATTTGAAGAGAGTAATATTCGTATTCGTAATATTCGCTATGTTTCTTCGCAGCCTTGGCCGTTTCCTCATTCTTTAATGATGGGATTTTTGGCTGATTATGATGGCGGTGAGTTACGCCATGATCCTACTGAATTAACCAGTGCTGGCTGGTATCGTTACGATAAACTACCACAGATCCCACCTCCAGATACTATTGCCCGACGTTTGATAGAAGATACGATAGCGAATATTAGACAGGATAAAGAAAAGAACTAAATAAAGGCGTTGTCTGCCAACAGTTATTTTTCCAGCATGTTACAATGCATACTATTTCGCGGCCCAATTACTGTTAATGGAGTTAGTCATGAGTGAGTTGAAAAACGACCGCTATTTACGTGCGCTATTGCGCCAACCTGTTGATGTCACCCCTGTTTGGATGATGCGTCAGGCAGGCAGATATCTTCCTGAATATAAGGAAACACGGGCACAGGCGGGGGATTTCATCTCATTGTGCAAAAATACAGAGCTGGCATGCGAAGTGACATTACAGCCTTTAAGACGTTTTCCATTAGATGCCGCTATTTTATTTTCTGATATTTTAACTATTCCTGACGCGATGGGATTAGGCCTTTACTTTGAAACAGGTGAAGGCCCTCGTTTTAAGTCACCAATAAACACCCTTGCTGATATTCAAAAATTGCCTATTCCAGACCCTGAAGATGAACTTGGTTATGTGATGAATGCTGTGCGAGCGATTCGTCATGCCTTACAAGGTAGCGTGCCTTTAATTGGTTTTTCGGGAAGCCCTTGGACACTGGCAACGTATATGGTAGAAGGTGGAAGTAGTAAGGCCTTCACAAAAATTAAAAAAATGATGTATGCAGAGCCACAAGCACTACATCTATTACTGGATAAACTAGCAGATAGCGTTATCCTTTATCTGAATGCTCAAATTAAAGCGGGCGCACAATCTATTATGATCTTTGATACATGGGGTGGTGTATTAACAGGGCGTGATTACCAACTCTTTTCATTACATTATATGCATAAGATTGTTGATGGTCTTATTCGCGAATATGATGGAAGAAAAGTTCCTGTAACCTTATTTACCAAAGGTGGTGGTCGTTGGTTAGAAGCAATGGCCACAACAGGTTGTGATGCATTAGGACTCGATTGGACAATTGATATTGAAGAAGCACGTCGTCGAGTAGGAGATAAAGTTGCCTTACAAGGTAATATGGATCCATCCATGTTATATGCGCCTCCAGCAAGAATAGAACAAGAAGTCGAAACTATTCTTGCTGGGTTTGGCAAAGGTAATGGTCATGTCTTTAATCTTGGGCACGGTATTCATCAAGATGTTCCACCAGAGCATGCTGGTGCATTTATTGATGCGGTTCACCGTTTATCGAAGCCTTATCATCAGGATAATGATTAATACCCAACAATTACGTCAGGAGCAGACAGAAAAAGCTCAACAGATTATTTTAACAGACCAATTCACAGCACCAACTTGCATAGCAGGTGCTGATGTTGGTTTTGAAGAAGGTGGCGCAGTCACTCGCGCCGCTATCGTGATAATGCATTACCCTTCTTTTGAAATTCTTGAATACCAAATCGCGCGAATTCCTACAACGCTTCCTTATATCCCTGGTTTACTTTCATTTAGAGAGTGCCCTGCGTTACTGACAGCCTGGCAATTAGTAAAACAGAAACCTTCTCTTATTTTTGTCGATGGGCAAGGTATCGCTCATCCTAGAAGACTTGGTGTTGCAAGCCATTTTGGTTTGTTAGTGGACACACCTACCATTGGTGTAGCGAAAAGTCGTTTATGTGGTATTGATAAAGCGATAAATGAAGAGATGGGAAGCTATGAGCGATTAATGGATAAGAATGAGCAAATAGGCTGGATTTATCGTAGCAAGAAAAAATGTAAACCCCTGTATATTTCTCCGGGTCATAAAGTGAGTATGGAAGGTGCTTTGCAGTGGGTTGAGTTGTGTATGAAAGGATATCGATTGCCAGAACCAACGCGTTGGGCTGATGGTATTGCTTCAAATAGGCGATTATTTAAGCAGTTGAATAAGAATAAGCTCTAAATGACCGGGAAATATGTGGATATTTCTAATTTTCAGGTAAACTGCGCCTAAGTTAAGAAAATGAGTAATCACGAATGTTGAAGAACCCAATCCATTTACGTTTAGAAAAGCTGGAAGCTTGGCAACACTTGACGTTTATGGCGTGCCTGTGTGAGCGAATGTACCCCAATTATCAGGTATTTTGTCGTGAAACAGGATTTACCGATCCAACGCTTTATCGCCGTATTCTCGATCTGGTTTGGGAAACTTTAACGGTGAAAGATGCAAAGGTTAATTTCGATTCTCAATTAGAGAAATTAGAAGAAGCTATTCCTGATGCATCTCAATTTGATATTTATGGTGTCTATCCAGCAATTGATGCCTGTGTCGCCTTGAGTGAAGTTGTTCACTCTCGTTTAAGCGGTGAATCGCTAAGTCATGCTATTGAAGTAAGCAAATTATCAGTAGGGACAGTTGCTTCACTTGAAATGACACAAGCAGAAAGAGAAATGAGCGAAGATGAGCTAAGATCTCTGCCTGCTGTTATTGAAGAGTTCGATATCCAATGGGAAATCTACCGTCTACTTGTTGAGTGTGAAGAAAGAGATATCGAACTGATTAAAGGTCTACGTGCAGACCTTCGTGAAGCTGGAATGAGCAATATCGGTATAGAATTAACGCACTAAATCAGAAAAACGTGATTTAGTGCTTGAAAAGCGACGTTTAAAGACTTCACATCACCCCTGTGTATGTTCTACATTGGGTACGAAAAGAAGTGGCTCAGGTGTTTTACTTAATTCATCTTCTTAAAAAGATAAGTTAAGTTTTTTCACCAGATGTTTTTCAAACGATAAAACATACTTTAAGGACTATTTTATGAACAAAGCTGAATTAACCGAATCAGTTGCTGAAAAAGCGGATCTGACAAAAACTCAGGCAAAAGCTGCTATTGAAGCGTTTATCGACTCAGTAACAGGTGCTCTGAAAGAAGGCGATTCTGTACAGTTAGTTGGTTTCGGTACATTCAAGGTAAATCACCGTGCAGAGCGTACTGGCCGTAACCCGCAAACGGGTAAAGAAATTAAAATTGCAGCAGCTAATGTTCCTGCATTTACTGCCGGTAAAGCACTGAAAGACGCAGTAAAATAATTCCTTTGAACGGAATGAACAATAGAGGGGGATTTACTCCCCTTTTGTTGAAACGACAGGGGCTGTTAGCAATAGGATCTGCTTTTTTGCTCAGCGCCTGCTCCTCGACTGTACAACTCCCTGAATTTTCTGCAACCGGTTATATTGCGGACGAAGGTGTTGTGCGACTATGGCGTTTAAATAATAAAGCATCAGAACCTCAAGTAATTATGAGCGTTTATAGCTTTTATAAAAAACCAGAAACTGTCATTACATTCTATGAGTACCGCCAAAATAGTCTTTGGCAAGTCCGCTCCGAAGTTATTAATCCAAATGATCCCTCATCTTGGCACCTTCGTTTAAATAAACGTGGTGAAGTTATTTTCATGCAACAAGAAAAGCACCAACAAAAACGAGCATTAACAGAAGATGAACGTTTAAGAATGGTGTTCGCTGCAAGCAAAGAGCGTGAGATTAGCGAGGTATTGACCATTGGGAAAGTGAATTTAGTACAGGGTGTCTGGTATCAGAATACAATGACAACATGTGCTGGTGAGAAGGTGAGTGTTTCATTTGAAGCACCAGAGCAGCGTTGGTTAAAAATGAGAACGCGTAATTCAAGTAAGCCAGTTTATGTGGCTTGGCTTGATTCACCAGAAGGTAAGCAGTTACTTATGGTTGCAGAACATGATTTCTGTAAATGGGAGCCAACAAAAGAGAGTTTGTGATGACTCCCTTTTGCCGTCGTTAATCTATTTCTTTAAGCGTGCAATCGCTCGATAGCCGATATCATGGCGATAAAAACAACCGTCCCAATGAATACCTTTCGCTAAAGCATAAGCATTTTTTTGCGCTTGCTCGATATCATCACCTAACGCCGTCGCACATAAAACTCTTCCACCGGCGGTGATAACATCTCCTTTATTATTTAGTGTTGTTCCTGCTTGAAATACTTTTGCTGTTGATGATGGTGTTGTTGTTAAACCTTCAATAACATCGCCTTGACGATAATCAGCAGGATAACCGCCTGCAGCAATGACTATACCTAAAGCAGGGCGAGGATCCCAAATAGAATCTTTACCTTTTAAATTACCTTTTGCTCCAGCTAAGCAAAGCTCAACTAAATCAGATTGCATACGCATCATAATGGGTTGGGTTTCAGGATCACCGAAACGGCAGTTAAATTCGATAACCTTCGCAACGCCATGTTTATCAATCATCAGTCCTGCATAAAGGAAGCCTTGATAACGATGACCTTCAGAGGCCATTCCTTTTACTGTTGGATAAATGATTTTTTCCATTACTTGCTGGTGGATCTCGGAGGTAACAACGGGTGCAGGTGAATATGCTCCCATTCCTCCTGTATTAGGGCCAGTATCTCCGTCACCAACACGCTTATGATCTTGACTTGTTGCCATTGGAATAACGTGCTCACCATCAACCATGACAATAAAACTGGCTTCTTCACCATCAAGAAATTCTTCAATAACAATACGATGCCCCGCATTACCAAAGGCATTGCCTGCTAACATATCCTTTATGGCGTTTTCAGCCTCGGATTGTGTCATTGCAACAATAACGCCTTTGCCTGCGGCCAAGCCATCTGCTTTAATCACTATTGGCGCACCTACTTTATCTAAATATTCTAATGCAGGTACTATTTCAGTGAAATTTTGATAATTCGCCGTTGGAATTTTGTGGCGAGCTAAGAAATCTTTAGTAAAAGCTTTAGAACCTTCTAATTGAGCAGCACCTTTTGTTGGGCCAAAAATAGTCAGGCCTGCATCTTTAAAAGCATCAACAACACCAATAACAAGCGGTGCTTCAGGGCCAACAATGGTTAAATCAATTTTATTTTCTAGGGCAAATGCGACTAATGCAGGAATGTCTGTTGCGTTAATTGCGACATTTTGCACACCTTTCTCTAATGCAGTGCCTGCATTACCAGGTGCAACAAAGACTTGGGTAGCCAGCGGCGATTGAGCCGCTTTCCATGCTAAAGCGTGCTCACGGCCACCATTACCAATAATCAAAATTTTCATATCAATACCCTATTAATGGCGGAAGTGGCGCATATTGGTGAAAATCATTGCGATATTGTGCTCATTGGCAGCGGCAATTACTTCATCATCACGAATTGAGCCACCTGGTTGAATAACACAAGTTACACCGGCAAGTGCTGCTGCATCAATACCATCTCTAAAAGGGAAGAATGCATCTGATGCCATTGCGCAACCAGCAACTTCTAAACCTTCATCGGCCGCTTTAATTCCTGCAATTTTTGCAGAATAGACTCGACTCATTTGTCCTGCACCAATGCCAACAGTCATATCATTTTTCGCGTAAACAATGGCATTTGATTTTACGAATTTAGCGACTTTCCAACAGAAGAGCGCATCTTTTAGCTCGCGCTCACTTGGCTGGCGTTGAGTGACGATTCTTAAATTTTCTTCTTTAACCATGCCCAAATCACGATCTTGCACTAAAAGTCCACCATTGACTCGTTTGAAGTCAAAAGCTGGTTTTGTCTCTTGCCATTGGCCACACGCTAATACTCGAACATTAGGTTTGGTTGCTAAAATAGGTAAAGCATCTTCATTAATAGAAGGAGCAATAATCACTTCGACAAATTGTCGTTCAATGATCGCAGTTGCTGTTTTTGTATCTAATGGGCGATTGAATGCGATAATACCGCCAAAAGCAGAGGTAGGATCTGTTTTAAATGCGTTGTCATATGCTTGTGTGAGCGTATTCGCAATAGCTACACCGCAAGGGTTGGCATGTTTCACAATAACACATGCTGGCTCGGCGAAGGATTTAACACATTCTAATGCGGCATCAGTATCAGCGATATTATTATAAGAAAGCGCTTTACCTTGTAACTGGGTTGCAGTAGCGATAGATGCTTCCTCTATATTCTCTTCTATATAGAAAGCCGCTTGCTGATGAGCATTCTCACCATAACGCATATCTTGTTTCTTTATATAGTTCAGATTTAATGTGCGAGGGAAGATACCTGATGGTTGTGAAGTATCACCATAATAAGGTGCAACTTTTTGGCCGAAGTAGTTTGCAATCATGCCGTCATAAGCTGCGGTGTGCTCAAAGGCCTTAATTGCTAAATCAAAACGAGTATCTAGAGTAAGACTATTTTCGTGATTATCCATTTCTTCAATCACTCTTTCATAGTCGTTACTATTTACTACAATCGTTACATCTTTATGATTTTTTGCCGCAGAGCGAACCATTGTCGGCCCACCAATATCAATATTCTCCACAGCATCGGCTAATGAGCAGTCTGGGCGAGCGACTGTTTTAGCAAAAGGATAAAGATTCACGACGACCATATCGATAGGACGAATTCCATGTTCGTCCATGATTGCATCATCTTGTCCACGACGACCTAAAATACCACCATGTACTTTAGGGTGTAGCGTTTTTACTCGGCCATCCATCATTTCTGGGAAATTCGTATAATCCGAAACTTCGATAACAGGTAAGCCAGCTTCAGCTAATAGACGAGCAGTTCCACCTGTAGATAAGAGTTCTACATTTCTTTCAACAAGTGCTTTAGCAAATTCTAAAATACCTGCTTTATCAGACACACTTAAAAGCGCACGGCGGATAGGACGAAGATGTTGCATGAATTTTATCCCTTGGGTTTGGTATAACGGTAGTAATGGTGAAGTTAAATCACATTAATACAATGAAATTGTGTTTGCTTAACTAACATTTCAGAAGATAGACACAAAATCAATCTTACTTAATAGGTCTCTATAATAACGCAAACGATTGCGTTTGACATGCTAATTTTATGTAAAAAGGATGTCTGTGGATAAAATTGTTGATAAGTGCGTATAACTAAGGGTTTTGCTGTGGAATTGAGCAAGCGATTTTTTTTCTTAAAAAAACTATTGCCAGCCTCAGAAAACTCCCTATAATGCGTCCTCGTTGTCACGGAACAGGGCGCTAAGCGAACTGACTGAGAGAACAAAGAAAAAAGTGTGAAGCCTTGAAAATAAACGCTTGACACGAAATGAGGAAGATGTAGAATGCACCTCCTCGCAACAACGCAGAAGACCGGAAACGGCAGCGAATGTTGCACTGCTCTTTAACAAATTATCAGACAATCTGTGTGGGCACTCGCAGAGACGATATCTTCTAAAATATTAGATGTATCAAGTCTTGAAGAGTGAACAACAAAAGTAAATTCATTTATGAATAGCTAAGTTTTCGATTTCTTTGAGCATCAAACACTTTTAATTGAAGAGTTTGATCATGGCTCAGATTGAACGCTGGCGGCAGGCCTAACACATGCAAGTCGAGCGGTAACAGGAGAAAGCTTGCTTTCTTGCTGACGAGCGGCGGACGGGTGAGTAATGTATGGGGATCTGCCCGATAGAGGGGGATAACTACTGGAAACGGTGGCTAATACCGCATGACGTCTACGGACCAAAGCAGGGGCTCTTCGGACCTTGCGCTATCGGATGAACCCATATGGGATTAGCTAGTAGGTGAGGTAATGGCTCACCTAGGCAACGATCTCTAGCTGGTCTGAGAGGATGATCAGCCACACTGGGACTGAGACACGGCCCAGACTCCTACGGGAGGCAGCAGTGGGGAATATTGCACAATGGGCGCAAGCCTGATGCAGCCATGCCGCGTGTATGAAGAAGGCCTTAGGGTTGTAAAGTACTTTCAGCGGGGAGGAAGGTGATAAAGTTAATACCTTTGTCAATTGACGTTACCCGCAGAAGAAGCACCGGCTAACTCCGTGCCAGCAGCCGCGGTAATACGGAGGGTGCAAGCGTTAATCGGAATTACTGGGCGTAAAGCGCACGCAGGCGGTCAATTAAGTCAGATGTGAAAGCCCGAGCTTAACTTGGGAATTGCATCTGAAACTGGTTGGCTAGAGTCTTGTAGAGGGGGGTAGAATTCCACGTGTAGCGGTGAAATGCGTAGAGATGTGGAGGAATACCGGTGGCGAAGGCGGCCCCCTGGACAAAGACTGACGCTCAGGTGCGAAAGCGTGGGGAGCAAACAGGATTAGATACCCTGGTAGTCCACGCTGTAAACGATGTCGATTTAGAGGTTGTGGTCTTGAACTGTGGCTTCTGGAGCTAACGCGTTAAATCGACCGCCTGGGGAGTACGGCCGCAAGGTTAAAACTCAAATGAATTGACGGGGGCCCGCACAAGCGGTGGAGCATGTGGTTTAATTCGATGCAACGCGAAGAACCTTACCTACTCTTGACATCCAGCGAATCCTTTAGAGATAGAGGAGTGCCTTCGGGAACGCTGAGACAGGTGCTGCATGGCTGTCGTCAGCTCGTGTTGTGAAATGTTGGGTTAAGTCCCGCAACGAGCGCAACCCTTATCCTTTGTTGCCAGCGCGTAATGGCGGGAACTCAAAGGAGACTGCCGGTGATAAACCGGAGGAAGGTGGGGATGACGTCAAGTCATCATGGCCCTTACGAGTAGGGCTACACACGTGCTACAATGGCAGATACAAAGAGAAGCGACCTCGCGAGAGCAAGCGGAACTCATAAAGTCTGTCGTAGTCCGGATTGGAGTCTGCAACTCGACTCCATGAAGTCGGAATCGCTAGTAATCGTAGATCAGAATGCTACGGTGAATACGTTCCCGGGCCTTGTACACACCGCCCGTCACACCATGGGAGTGGGTTGCAAAAGAAGTAGGTAGCTTAACCTTCGGGAGGGCGCTTACCACTTTGTGATTCATGACTGGGGTGAAGTCGTAACAAGGTAACCGTAGGGGAACCTGCGGTTGGATCACCTCCTTACCTAAGAGATACGTGTTATGTGCAGTGCTCACACAGATTGTCTGATGAAGAATGAGCAGAAATACCGGTATAGGCTTGTAGCTCAGGTGGTTAGAGCGCACCCCTGATAAGGGTGAGGTCGGTGGTTCAAGTCCACTCAGGCCTACCAAATCGTATTGATACTGCGTTGTGAAATCACTCGTTTACTGATGTAAACTTCGTGACTTCACGCCTTGTCTCACTGCGATTGGCTCAATTCTTACTTAAAGGAAGACTTCCAATAAGAAAGAAACCTGAGAAATAAAAACGGTATTAAAGAATGCATTATGGGGCTATAGCTCAGCTGGGAGAGCGCCTGCCTTGCACGCAGGAGGTCAGCGGTTCGATCCCGCTTAGCTCCACCATAATCTCTTGAATATAAAATAATAATTCAGAGTATATTAGCAATAGTATACTGCGAATTATTTTTGCTCTTTAACAATCTGGAACAAGCTGAAAAATTGAAAACAAATCAATATATCACCGAGGTATATTGATGAGTCTCTCAAAATCTCAAACTTTGAATGTGTTTTTCGACATCGAAGTGGGATGAGCGAGCAATTTACAGTTCGAGGCGGCCAGCGCACAGTCAGCGCAACATACATTAGTATGTGAGCATGGCGAGCACTGCCCAACGACGAAATGTAATCTGCACAGCCATCACCACCCAGACGTCATTAAGAAGAAACATCTTCGGGTTGTGAGGTTAAGCGAATAAGCGTACACGGTGGATGCCTAGGCAATCAGAGGCGATGAAGGACGTGCTAATCTGCGATAAGCGTCGGTAAGGTGATATGAACCGTTATACCCGACGATTTCCGAATGGGGAAACCCAATATCCAATGGATATTATCATTAACTGAATACATAGGTTAATGAAGCGAACCGGGAGAACTGAAACATCTCAGTACCCCGAGGAAAAGAAATCAACCGAGATTCCCCTAGTAGCGGCGAGCGAACGGGGAACAGCCCAGAGTCTTAATCAACAGCAGCATCAGGAGAACGGTCTGGAAAGTCCGGCAGTAAAGGGTGATAGCCCCGTATCCGAAGATGCTGTTATTGTGAACTCGACGAGTAGGGCGGGACACGTGTTATCCTGTCTGAATATGGGGGGACCATCCTCCAAGGCTAAATACTCCTGATTGACCGATAGTGAACCAGTACCGTGAGGGAAAGGCGAAAAGAACCCCGGCGAGGGGAGTGAAAAAGAACCTGAAACCGTGTACGTACAAGCAGTAGGAGCCCCACCACTAAGCTAGTGGTGAACTCACAGCGATTCTTTTGCATGATAAAGAGCGGTAGACGACGCGAAGTGACGTCCAACCAATCCAATCAGGCAGAGGAGGCTTAGTGGTGGGGTGACTGCGTACCTTTTGTATAATGGGTCAGCGACTTATATTCTGTAGCAAGGTTAACCGAATAGGGGAGCCGTAGGGAAACCGAGTCTTAACTGGGCGAATGAGTTGCAGGGTATAGACCCGAAACCCGGTGATCTATCCATGGGCAGGTTGAAGGTTGGGTAACACTAACTGGAGGACCGAACCGACTAATGTTGAAAAATTAGCGGATGACTTGTGGATGGGGGTGAAAGGCCAATCAAACCGGGAGATAGCTGGTTCTCCCCGAAAGCTATTTAGGTAGCGCCTCGTGAACTCATCTTCGGGGGTAGAGCACTGTTTCGACTAGGGGGTCATCCCGACTTACCAACTCGATGCAAACTGCGAATACCGAAGAATGTTATCACGGGAGACACACGGCGGGTGCTAACGTCCGTCGTGAAGAGGGAAACAACCCAGACCGCCAGCTAAGGTCCCAAAGTCATGGTTAAGTGGGAAACGAAGTGGGAAGGCTCAGACAGCCAGGATGTTGGCTTAGAAGCAGCCATCATTTAAAGAAAGCGTAATAGCTCACTGGTCGAGTCGGCCCCGCGCGGAAGATGTAACGGGGCTAAACCATGCACCGAAGCTGCGGCAGCGAACGTATCACTTAAATTTGTTTAAGTGAGAAACGATTGACGGAACGAAGAGACGTCAATGCGTCCATAAAAGTCGAGGCGAAAGTCCGATAAGCGAATTTAAGGATACGTTCGTTGGGTAGGGGAGCGTTCTGTAAGCCTGCGAAGGTGTACTGTGAGGTATGCTGGAGGTATCAGAAGTGCGAATGCTGACATAAGTAACGATAATGCGGGTGAAAAACCCGCACGCCGGAAGACCAAGGGTTCCTGTCCAACGTTAATCGGGGCAGGGTGAGTCGACCCCTAAGGCGAGCTGAAAAGCGTAGTCGATGGGAAACGGGTTAATATTCCCGTACTGGTGGTAACTGCGATGGGGGAACGGAGAAGGCTAGGTTGTCCGGGCGACGGTCGTCCCGGTTCAAGCATGTAGGCAGAGTGATTAGGCAAATCCGGTCACTTAATGCTGAGGTGTGATGACGAACCACTAAGGTGGTGAAGCAATTGATGCCCTGCTTCCAGGAAAAGCCTCTAAGCTTCAGGTTACCAACAATCGTACCCCAAACCGACACAGGTGGTCAGGTAGAGAATACTCAGGCGCTTGAGAGAACTCGGGTGAAGGAACTAGGCAAAATGGTGCCGTAACTTCGGGAGAAGGCACGCTGGCGGTAAGTGAAGTCCCTTGCGGACGGAGCCGAAGCCAGTCGAAGATACCAGCTGGCTGCAACTGTTTATTAAAAACACAGCACTGTGCAAACACGAAAGTGGACGTATACGGTGTGACGCCTGCCCGTGCTGGAAGGTTAATTGATGGGGTTATCCTTAGGGAGAAGCTCTTGATCGAAGCCCCAGTAAACGGCGGCCGTAACTATAACGGTCCTAAGGTAGCGAAATTCCTTGTCGGGTAAGTTCCGACCTGCACGAATGGCGTAATGATGGCCAGGCTGTCTCCACCCGAGACTCAGTGAAATTGAACTCGCTGTGAAGATGCAGTGTACCCGCGGCAAGACGGAAAGACCCCGTGAACCTTTACTATAGCTTGACACTGAACATTGAGCCTGATGTGTAGGATAGGTGGGAGACTATGAAGTGTGGACGCCAGTCTGCATGGAGTCAACCTTGAAATACCACCCTTTAACGTTTGATGTTCTAACCTAGGCCCGTAATCCGGGTCGGGACCGTGTCTGGTGGGTAGTTTGACTGGGGCGGTCCTCCTCCTAAAGAGTAACGGAGGAGCACGAAGGTTGGCTAAGCATGGTCGGACATCATGCGGTTAGTGCAAAGGCATAAGCCAGCTTGACTGTGAGAGTGACGGCTCGAGCAGGTACGAAAGTAGGTCTTAGTGATCCGGTGGTTCTGAATGAAGGCCATCGCTCAACGGATAAAAGGTACTCCGGGGATAACAGGCTGATACCGCCCAAGAGTTCATATCGACGGCGGTGTTTGGCACCTCGATGTCGGCTCATCACATCCTGGGGCTGAAGTAGGTCCCAAGGGTATGGCTGTTCGCCATTTAAAGTGGTACGCGAGCTGGGTTTAGAACGTCGTGAGACAGTTCGGTCCCTATCTGCCGTGGGCGTTGGAAGATTGAGAGGGGTTGCTCCTAGTACGAGAGGACCGGAGTGAACGCACCACTGGTGTTCGGGTTGTCATGCCAATGGCATTGCCCGGTAGCTAAGTGCGGAAGAGATAACCGCTGAAAGCATCTAAGCGGGAAACTTGCCTCGAGATGAGTCTTCCCTGTCACCTTGAGTGACCTAAAGGAACGTTTAAGACTAAGACGTTGATAGGCTGGGTGTGTAAGCGTAGCGATACGTTGAGCTAACCAGTACTAATGAACCGTGAGGCTTAACCTGACAACACCGAAGGTGTTTTGTCTGAGAGACGAAGAGTAGATAAAGTAGGCTTGTTTAAGATTGATATTACTGGCGACTAACCGAAAGGAAAGAAGCGGGTAATAAAACCGAATTTGCTTGGCGGCCATAGCGCAGCGGTCCCACCTGATCCCATGCCGAACTCAGAAGTGAAACGTTGTAGCGCCGATGGTAGTGTGGGGTCTCCCCATGTGAGAGTAGGGAACTGCCAGGCATTAAATAAGACGAGAAAGCCAACCCACTGGGTTGGCTTTTTTGCGTTTAAGGTTTTTATAATAGATATATTAGTCGCTAATTCATTGAATTTAATAGTGACTAGATAGAAACAAAGACCAAAAACATAAGTTGCTTATTTTATTTAGATCGTTAATAAGATAATTGCTAAATAATGCCTTGGCTCCAACGAGAAAACTGTTCAATTCCCATTCGGTTTAAGATATAACGAAACCAAACACTGTAATTTTTCGCATTCTCTTCAATATCTTGATAAAGAGAATCGAGAGCGATCCAACGATAATCCATCACTTCATCGGGATTGCTATGTGGTAATTCATCACTAAATCCCAGAAATAGATGATCAAATTCATGCTCTATCAGATCATCTGTCACTTTTTCGTTATACAGAATGGTTCCGATAGATTGCATATCACATTTCATGCCTAATTCTTCATCTAAACGGCGATGAATAGCGTCTGACAGTAATTCGTTTGGAAGCGGGTGGCTACAACATGTATTTGCCCATAAACCACCAGAATGATATTTAGATATTGCACGTTGTTGAATAAGTAAATGCTGATTTGAATTAAAGATAAATAATGAAAAGGCTCGATGTAAGGCGCCTACAATATGAGCTTCAAGTTTTGGCATTGTTCCTAGCTCATTATCATTTTTATCTACGAGAATGACAGCGTCTTCCACAAGAAATCACCTTAATAAAATAATATATGTTGTTATAACGTGAATATAACATGACTGTATATCAAATAACGATTTATTGTGTTGTCCTTTTTATGGCATCACTTTTGTGATGCCTGGAATAAAAGGAAAAAAGATCTAAGCAGTATAATATTGAACACCAATCTTAATAAGTTCTCGACCTTGTGATTTACGGTGTTTATTTGTATCTCTTAATGAATAAATACACCCACAATATTCTTGTTGATAGAATTGTTCTCGCTTACTTATTTCTATCATCCTGGCTGAGCCCCCTTTTTTACGCCAATTATAATTCCAATAAACCATATTTGGATAAGGCGCTACTGCTCTTTCGCCACAATCATTTATTTGTTTCATATCTTTCCAGCGTGAGATCCCAAGTGAACTTGAAATAACAGAAAAACCATTTTCAGCGGCATAAAGAGCTGTTCTTTCAAAACGCATATCAAAACACATTGTGCATCGGATACCACGTTCAGGCTCTTTTTCCATTCCCTTAGCTCTTTCAAACCAATTGTCGGTATCATAATCGGCATCGACAAAAGGAATATTATGTTTCTTAGCAAAACGGATATTTTCCTCTTTACGAATTAAGTACTCTTTTTGAGGGTGAATATTGGGGTTATAAAAAAAGATTGTATATTCAATGCCTGAAGCTTGTAATGATTCCATGACTTCACCAGAACAAGGGGCACAACAAGAATGCAATAAGAGTTTATTGGCATTTGCAGGTAACGTCAGTTTTTCTCGTATAAGTGTCATTGATGATCCTAAATTACGTTATTTTAGTTATAAAACAATGCTTATATTATAGGTATAAATGTTTAATTAACCGGTTGTTTTGAAATTATTTAAAAATAATCATATGTTTTTTATGAATTTTAATCAGGCGATATCAATATATTAGATAACACCTATCAGAGAGTTTACTAGATTCATATTCTGATGAGAGGTAAGATGAAAGACTAATTCTGCTATTGTTTATAGCAAAATCTAAAATAAAGGAATTTAGTTATGCCGTCTATATTACCTCGTTCTGTAACCTCCCCAAAAAAATTCTTTATTGGTAGCCAACTTCTTGCTTCTGTTGGCAAATACGTTAAAGATTTTGGTGATAATGCTTTTATTATTAGTGATGAATTTTTCTTAGAAAAAGTAACCCAAGAAGCGCTTCCTTCTCTTAAAGAAAATAAGATTGAAGCAATGGTTGAAAAATTTAATTACGAATGTACTGAAGCTGAAGTTCATCGCCTTGGTAAAATTGCGATTGAGAATAAAGCGAACGTTATCATTGGTATTGGGGGTGGCAAGACATTGGACGTGTCTAAAGCGGTTGCTTACTATCAACATATTCCTGTTATTTTATTCCCTACGATTGCCTCTACTGACGCACCTTGTACGGCACTTTCAGTGTTATACAAAGAAAATGGTGAGTTTGATAAATATTTATTTTTACCACAAAACCCTGATGTTGTTATTGCAGACACTGCGATTATTGCCTCTGCACCACAACGTTTTTTCTCAGCGGGTGTAGGTGATGCTCTAGCGACTTACTTTGAAGCACGTGCTTGCTATCAAGCAGACGGTTTAAACTTAGTCAATCAACGCCCATCACGTACAGGCCTTGGTTTAGCACAATTATGCTTTGAAATGTTAAGTGAAAACATTGATAAAGCAATGGATGCTATCCGCCATAAAATTACTACACCAGCATTAGAACAAACTATTGAAGCAACAATTTATCTTAGTGGTGTTGGTGCCGAAGCTGGCGGTTTAGCCGCTGCTCATGCGGTCAACAATGGTATGTCTGCGGTTGAGTCTTTACATCGCGTTCAACATGGTGAAAAAGTTGTTTTTGGTTTATTAACACAATTAGTGTTAGAAAATGCGCTACAAGAAGAAATTGATGAAGTGATCCGTATTATTAAAGCGGCTGAATTACCACTGACACTTGAAGATATGGGTATGAAAGAATTCATTGAAAGCGAATGGCGTACTGTGGCGAAAATTGCTTGTGCAGAAGGTGATACCATGGGCAATATGCCGATGAGGGTTACTGAAGAAGACGTTTATAATGCAATGATTGCTGCTAATGCATTGGCTCACCGTTATAAATAATCCTTAATTTGACAAGCCGTTATCTTAAAACCCCAAATTGATTTTGGGGTTTTTCTTTATTCTAATGTTGGATTCATTTGCGTAAGATCGAAAGGTGTTATCTGATAAACATAGTAGTTTAACCAGTTTGCAAACAATAAATGACCATGACTACGCCAAGAAGCGATAGGTTTTTTATTCGGGTCATTATTAGGAAAATAATTTTCTGGTAATTGTGGATCTAAACCTGCTTTAACATCTCGATGATATTCATCTGCCAGTGTATTGGGATCGTACTCAGGATGCCCTGTTGCAAAAACGACTCTTTTATCTTTTGATGCAAATAAATAAGCGCCGGCTTCTTCTGAAGTTGCAAGGATTTCTAAATCAGTATTATGTTTAATAAAGTCGATAGGAAAGCCAGCATAGCGAGAATGAGGAGCAAAAAAAGTTTCATCAAATCCGCGAGTTAACAATGAAAGAGGAGAGCAAGTATTATGACTGTATACCCCTGAAATTTTTTGCTCTAGCGTATATTTTGGCAAGCCATATAAAATATTTAATCCTGCTTGTGCCGCCCAGCAAATAAAAAGTGTTGAGGTGACATGTTCTTTAGCCCATGTAATCACTTCTTTTATTTCAGTCCAATAAGCCACATCTTCGAATTCAATTAATCCTAATGGTGCCCCTGTCACAATAAGACCATCAAAATTTTGTTCTTTAATTTGGTCAAAATCACAATAGAAAGTATCGAGATGTTCTACAGGTGTATTTTTAGGAATACGTGAGTCAATACGTAATAATTGAATATCAATTTGAAGGGGGCTATTAGAAAGCAACCGCAGAAATTGGTTTTCTGTTTCTATTTTCTTTGGCATTAAATTAAGGATAAGCACTTTTAAAGGGCGAATATCTTGAATACTCGCTCTACTGGATGTCATGACAAAGACATTCTCTTTTTGTAAACAACTGACTGCGGGTAGTTCATCCGGTACTCTAATTGGCATTTCAATAACCTCCATGAAACATCTAGACATCTAGAAGCCTAAATCTATCTAATAACTTTTTGAATGTCGAGGTTTTCATGTTGTGTATGAAGAATATTCATATAAGGAAATGCTATATAGCTAAAATCATCAAGTATTCACATTCCTCTTTTCCTTTCATTGTCGATCTCTTCTTGATGCCTCAAGTTATTTTTGAAAATTTCATTTTTGTACAATAAAAAAACACCATTGTAATCACATTGTTAAAAATTATTTAAATAAAAATGGAATTCATTTTTGATTTTTGTGAAAACTGCATTAATCTTAATCAGGTGTGTAAACGATTTTAGGGGAATGCCGAATGTCACAATCGTTAATAATAGAAGAATTAAATTTTACGCAATCTTTTGGTGAACAGGAAAAAGAAATAATAAATCATGATGTTAAGTGTTTTTTAACTGATTTGGTAAGTCACTTTTCAGAGAGAAGGCATGCATTATTAGCAGAAAGGGATCATTGGAAAAATAAAGTTGATAACGGAATGCTCCCTGATTTTATTTCGGAATCGAGTTCCATTATAAATTCAGAGTGGAAAGTAAACCCAATACCTAAAGATCTGCAAGACCGTCGTGTCGAAATAACCGGACCTGTCGATCGCAAAATGGTTATCAATGCATTAAATGCCAATGTGAAAGTCTTTATGGCAGACTTTGAAGACTCTTTAGCGCCTACGTGGGATAAAGTGATTGATGGACAAATCAATTTGCGCGATGCGGTCAAAGGCACCATTTCTTATACGAATGAACAGGGTAAATGCTATCAACTCAATGCATCACCAGCAGTATTGATCGCTAGAGTTAGAGGGTTACATCTTCCTGAAAAGCATGTCTTATGGCAGGGGAAACCCATTGCTGGCGGGTTATTTGATTTCGCATTGTATTTTTACCATAACCATAAAGCACTGTTAGAAAAAGGAAGTGGGCCGTATTTTTACATTCCTAAATTGCAAACCTGGCAAGAGGCTAAATGGTGGAGCGATGTTTTTCATTTCACAGAAAAACGTTTTGGTTTAGCTATAGGTACGATTAAAGCTACCGTATTGATTGAAACCTTACCGGCTGTTTTTCAAATGGAAGAAATTCTCTTTCACATGAAAGAGCATATTGTCGGGCTTAACTGTGGTCGTTGGGATTATATTTTTAGTTATATCAAGACATTAAAAAATTATCCTGATCGTGTATTACCTGATAGACAAGGGATCACGATGACTCAGCCTTTCTTAAGTGCTTATTCTCGTTTACTTATTCAAACTTGCCATAAGCGTGGTGCTTTTGCGATGGGAGGAATGTCGGCTTTTATTCCAAGTCGAGATCCAGAGCAAAATGGTGTCATTTTGAAAAAAGTATTTGATGATAAAGAGCTTGAGGCAACAAATGGCCATGATGGTACTTGGATTGCCCATCCGGGACTAGCTGAAACGGTATTAGCGGCTTTTGATGCAGTGTTGGGATCTCGTTCAAATCAACTCGATGTGCAACGTAATGAAAAAATAACAGCTGACATGTTATTAGCGCCTTGTACTGGTGAACGCACAGAAAAAGGGATGAAAGCTAATATCCGTGTTGCTGTGCAATATATCGAAGCGTGGATCTCTGGCAATGGTTGTGTGCCTATCTATGGATTAATGGAAGATGCCGCAACAGCAGAAATATCACGTACCTCTATTTGGCAATGGATCCGCCATCAAAAAACACTGTCTGATGGGCAAATCGTGACTAAAGATCTTTTTCGTAACATGCTGAAAGAAGAGCTTGAGGTGATACGTCAAGAAGTCGGTGATACACGTTTTGAAGAGGGGCGTTTTAAAGAAGCTGCCTCTTTGATGGATAACATTACAACCCAAGATGAATTAGTCGATTTTCTGACTTTACCGGGTTATCAACTTTTAAATTAAAAAAGATACGCCAAAACGTATTTATAAACTGCAAACATCATCACTACCGTATTTATAGGAGCTGTTTTTATGACTATTAGTAGATCAGAGCAAATCGCCCAATTAGAGAAAGAGTGGGAACAACCTCGCTGGAAAGGTATTACTCGTCCTTATAGCGCTGAAGATGTCATTAAATTAAGAGGTTCGGTTAACCCAGAACATACCTTAGCGCGACGTGGCGCTCAAAGGCTTTGGTCATCATTAAATGGAAAATCGAAGAAAGGTTATGTTAATGCACTCGGTGCTTTAACGGGTGGGCAAGCCTTGCAACAAGCAAAAGCAGGATTAGAAGCGGTTTATCTTTCAGGCTGGCAAGTTGCTGCAGATGCTAACACCGCGGCAAGTATGTATCCTGATCAATCTTTATACCCTGTTGATTCAGTGCCTAATGTTGTTCAGCGTATTAATAATACCTTTAGACGTGCAGATCAAATTCAATGGTCAAATGGTATTGGCCCTCAACATAAAGACTATATTGATTTTTTTCTTCCTATTGTGGCTGATGCGGAGGCTGGCTTTGGGGGAGTATTAAATGCTTTTGAATTAATGAAAGCCATGATTGAAGCTGGGGCAGCGGGGGTTCACTTTGAAGATCAGTTAGCTGCTGTAAAAAAATGTGGCCATATGGGGGGAAAAGTATTAGTTCCAACCCAAGAGGCTGTACAAAAGCTGGTTGCAGCACGTTTAGCTGCTGATGTATCTGATGTGCCAACGTTATTGGTTGCAAGAACAGATGCTGATGCTGCTGATCTCTTAACTTCAGATTGCGATCCTTATGATAGTTCGTTCTTAACAGGGGAACGTACACCTGAAGGCTTCTTCTGTACTCATGCAGGTATCGATCAAGCTATCAGCCGAGGTCTAGCTTATGCGCCTTATGCTGATCTGGTGTGGTGTGAAACATCGCTCCCTGATTTGAAAATGGCGGCTAAATTTGCAGAAGCTATTCACGATAAATATCCCGGAAAAATGCTGGCTTATAACTGTTCACCTTCCTTTAATTGGAAAAAGAATCTTGATGATCGCACGATTGCACATTTCCAAGATGAGCTCTCGGCAATGGGATACAAATTCCAATTTATTACTTTAGCAGGGATTCATAGCATGTGGTTCAACATGTTTGATTTAGCACATGATTATGCCAAGGGCGAAGGTATGAAACATTATGTTGAGAAGGTACAACAAAAAGAGTTTGCTGCACTTAATCAAGGTTATACCTTCTCATCACATCAACAAGAAGTAGGGACCGGTTATTTTGATAAAGTGACGACGATTATTCAAGGTGGTATGTCTTCTGTGACGGCATTAACGGGCTCAACAGAAGAGCAGCAATTCTAAAGTTTAAAAATATTGTTCTCTCTTTTTGTGGTGATAATTCAGGAGCAGGATGCTCCTCTTTTTCGTGAGGTTGTGAATGACGCCGGAAGATTTGATTGCTCAAACAATTTTACAAGGTTTTGATGCTCAATATGGTCGTTTCCTTGAGATAACGTCAGGAGCGCAATATCGTTTTGAGCAAGCAGATTGGCACGGTGCTCAGCTAGCGATGAAAGAGCGCATCCGTTTATATGATAATCATGTTGGATTAGTGGTTGAACAGCTTAGGTCTATTCGTCATGATATTGATAAAGAAAGTTTTTTTTTACAAAAAGTAAAAGAAAACTATACATTATTACTCCCCAATTATCCTCGATTTGAGATTGCAGAAAGCTTTTTTAATTCTGTTTATTGTCGTCTATTTCATCATCGTGAATTAAATAAAAAAAACCTCTTTGTTTTTTCCTCGCAACCTGCTTATCGCTTTACACAAGCGCCTCGACCGTTATCAAAGCAGTTTGTTATTCAAAGTGATTTGGCGACATTGTTGCATGACATTCTATCACGTTTACCTTTACGATTGCCGTGGCAAAATAAGCAACGAGATATTACTTCAATCTGTAATGTGCTTAATGCCCAATATTCTTCTTTGCAGTTACACAATGCGGTATTTCATATTGCAAATGAACTATTTTATCGTAATAAGGCTGCTTGGCTAATAGGTAAAATTGTGATTGATAATCAATATATTCCGTTCTTATTACCTATTCATAATATTGAACAACAATTGTTGATTGATACTTGTTTGATAACCGCAGATGAAGCCAGCATTGTCTTTGGTTTTGCCCGTTCTTATTTTATGGTTTATGCCCCATTTCCTGCGGCATTAGTCGCATGGCTAAGAGATATATTACCGGGTAAATCTATCGCTGAGCTTTATATGTCTATAGGATGCCAAAAACACGGTAAAACAGAATACTACCGGGAATACCTTGCTTTTATGAATTTTTCATCGGAGCAATTTATCGAAGCACCTGGAGTAAAAGGTATGGTGATGTTGGTATTTACGTTACCAACGTATGATCGCGTTTTTAAAGTCATCAAAGATAAGTTCGCACCACAGAAAACAATCACAGCAGAGCGCGTAAAAGAGTGCTACCAGTTGGTTAAAGAGCACGATCGTGTTGGACGAATGGCGGATACTCAAGAGTTTGAGAATTTCGTGATCGATAAGAAAAGAATTAGTCCTGAATTAATGGTTATTTTGGAACAAGAGATCCCCAATAAATTAGAAGATCTGGGTGATAAATTACTGATCCGTCATCTTTATATGGAACGAAGAATGACGCCACTTAATATCTATATGGCGCAGTGTGATGATAATCAACTTAAAGCAGTCGTTGAAGACTACGGGCAAGCATTAAAAGAGCTTATCGCTGCGAATATTTTTCCCGGTGACATGTTATTTAAAAACTTTGGTGTAACTCGTCATCATCGTGTTATTTTCTATGATTATGATGAAATTAGTTATATAACAGATATGAATTTTCGGGCGATCCCGCCAGCTCGTTATCCTGAAGATGAATTAGCCAGTGAACCCTGGTATAGCGTTGCACTTAATGATGTTTTCCCAGAAGAATTTCGTTATTTTTTATGCAGTGATAAGCAAGTTTGTTGTTATTTTGAGGCTCAACATCGTGATCTTTTATCACCAGAGTATTGGCAACAACAACAGCAAAGAATTAAAGAAGGGTATATTGAAGATGTTTACGCTTATTCTCAAACTAAGCGATTTGTTTATTGTGATCCGTCAGGATAAAAAAGGTTAAACAAAGATAGGCATAAAGGGGATGGGGGATGCCTATCTTTATTGGGCTAAATATATTTTTTATTACAAAAATTAGCGCTGAGCGCCAGCAACGGCTTCTTTAGCTAATTCAGTAATACGCTGGAAATCACCTGCTTTAACCGCATCATTAGGGACTAACCAGGAGCCACCAATACAAAGTACGCTTTCTAGCGCAAGATAATTACGATAATTATCTGGTGAAATGCCTCCAGTTGGGCAAAAGCGAACTTTTGAGAATGGTCCTGCAATCGCTTTTAATGCTTTAACACCCCCATTAGCTTCTGCTGGGAAAAATTTAAATTCATTTAAACCGTAACTCATCCCTAGCATTAATTCAGAAACCGTTGAAATACCTGGAATTAAAGGAATATTCCCCGCAACAGCTGCTTTAAGTAGTGCATCTGTTAATCCAGGGCTAATAGCAAATTGAGCGCCTGCCTCAGTAACTTGTGCTAATTGTTGCGGATTAATCACAGTTCCTGCACCTACAATGGCTTCTGGCACTTCTTTTGCAATACGGCGGATGGCGTCAATAGCGCAATCTGTACGTAATGTGACTTCTAAAACCCTTACGCCACCTGCAACTAAAGCTTTTGCAACTGGTACCGCTTCATCAATATGATTAATAACAATAACAGGAACAACTGGCCCTGATTTTAGTACAGACTCTGCACTCGTATTCCAATGATTCATCATTTGTATTTCCTAATTAGAAAATGGTGAGCAAATGAATTAAATCTGCTCCTCGTTAGGTATTAAAACTTGTTGGTATTAAAAATCAATACAACAAGCACCTTGTTCAGCTCCGGATAAATGACGACGCAAATTCACAAACAGTTCACGGCCACAGCCTATATCATTTGCACTTAAATCAGGCACTTTATCTTGGCGAGCATTGAGTGTTTGTTCATCAACAAGGAGTGTTAACTCACCGGTTTTACCATCAACACGAATGATATCGCCATCGTGTACTTTGGATAATAAACCACCATTAATAGCTTCTGGCGTGACATGAATTGCAGCTGGTACTTTACCTGATGCACCTGAAAGTCGACCATCAGTCACTAATGCGACTTTGTAGCCTTTATCCATTAATACCCCCAGTGGCGGCATTAATTTATGTAATTCTGGCATACCGTTGGCTTGTGGCCCTTGATAACGTACAACCACCACACAATCTTTATTTAACTCACCTGCTTCAAATTTAGTGGCAATATCATGTTGGCTATTAAAGACAACAGCAGGTGCTTCGATAATTTTATTCTCATCAGGGACAGCAGAGGTTTTCATTACAGCTCTACCTAAATTACCTTGCATTACTTGTGTGCCACCATGTGAGGAAAAAGGTGTATTGATATCAGCGATGACATCTTTATCTAAAGAGCTTGTCGAACCTTCACGCCAATCGAGCTTACCCTCATTTAGCCAAGGTTCTAAGGTATAACGTTCAATACCAAATCCTGCAACAGTATTGACATCACGATGAATTAAGCCTTTTTTCAGTAGTTCACGAATAATCAGTGCAATACCACCTGCGGCTTGAAACTGGTTGATATCAGCAGGTCCATTAGGATAAATGCGAGCAATCAGTGGCACGACTTGTGAAAGTTCAGAAAAATCATCCCAATTAATGATAATGCCAGCCGCGCGTGCCATCGCAACTAAATGCATTGTCAGGTTAGTGGATCCGCCTGTTGTTAACAGAGCAATAATGCCATTTACAATCACCTTCTCGTCAACTAATTGACCGATAGGGAGGTAGTTACCGGAGTTCTCAGTAAGACGTACTATTTGGCTAGCTGCCGCCTCAGTCAATGCATCACGTAATGGTGTATCTGGATGGACAAAAGAAGCGCCAGGTAAATGTAGTCCCATCATTTCCATGACCATCTGATTTGAGTTCGCTGTACCGTAAAAGGTGCAGGTACCAATGCTATGGTAAGATGCAGCTTCGGCTTCTAACAAAGCGTTACGATCCACTTTACCTTCAGCATAAAGCTGGCGAATACGTACTTTTTCTTTATTAGGTAAACCACTCGTCATTGGACCTGCAGGAACAAAAATAGCAGGAAGATGACCAAAAGAGAGTGCTGCCATCGTCAGTCCAGGAACAATTTTATCGCAGATCCCTAAATAGAGTGCACCATCAAACATATTATGGGATAAACCAACAGCCGCTGACATTGCAATCACATCACGGCTAAGGAGTGATAACTCCATGCCGTCTTGACCCTGAGTGACACCATCGCACATAGCTGGAACACCGCCCGCAACTTGCCCTACGGCACCAACAGCATGTAATGCTTTTTTAATTTTTTGAGGATAATTTTCATATGGTTGATGCGCTGACAACATATCATTGTAAGCAGTGATAATGGCAATATCATTATGAACCATATTTTTTAGGCGATTTTTATCATCAGCCTGACAAGCAGCGAAACCATGAGCTAAATTACCGCAAGCCAACTGAGCACGATGTACTGTTTGGCTTTTTGCAACTTCAATTTTTTTCAGATAAGCGCGACGGGTCAATTGTGAGCGAGTAATAATACGCTCTGTCACCTGTTTTACAGTCTCGTTAAGCGGAACAAAGTCGTTCTGAATTGGGTCATGGTTTTTAGGGTTCATAATGATGCTTCCTTTATTCACACAGGGTGATCAGCGTTACTATTGGCTATGAAAAGAGAGTATGAGAATTTAGCTATAGTATTTTGTTACCGGTAACATTGTTACGGGTAACAAGATGAGTTGCAATACTCTTAGCGCGTCTTAAACAACATCTGTGATCAACATCAATTTTTTTAGGTGATAAATAACGGTTTTTTTATATTTAACGGAAATAAAGCTTAAAACCTGTCATTTTAAAAAAGCTGAATCGGTTTAATTAAGGAGTTCCTTCCTCAGTGTTATCGTTTTGCAATGAGGAAGGTGATAGATAGGATTAACTTTTTATTCCACCATATTCACGACTAATTTGTTTTGCTGCTTTGATAACCATTGCGCCTAATTCAGTGATGCGTGAATCTGTCATTCTAGATACGGGCCCTGAAAGTGAAATTGCGGCAAAAGGCTGGTGGTGTTCATCATAAATACAAGCGCCAATGCAACGTAGGCCTAAAGCATGCTCTTCATCATCAAAAGAGAAGCCTTGTTTACGGGCCTGCTCTAGGTTTTCTTTTAAAGATGAAGGAAGTGTTCGGGTATGTGGGGTATAGGCCATCAAGCCTTTTTTCTGGAGTAAAGGCAGTAATTTATTTTCTGGTAATGTTGAAAGAAATGCTTTACCGGCACCTGATGCATGCATCGGTAATTTACCACCAATAGGTGCTGACATTCTCATTAGTGCATTACATTGCACTTGATCGACGATTACGGCATCAAATTCAATTTGGTCAAGAATAGCCAGATTGACGGTTTCACCAGAATCTTCCATCAACTGACGCAAAATAGGATGCACCATCACTAAAAGATTACGAGTTTGCAGAAAGCTACTACCAACAATAAAAGCATGTGTACCAACAACCCACAATCCTAAATCTCCAACTTGACGGACAAAACCATGCTGTTGAAGTGTAGTGAGTAAGCGGTGCGTTGTGGAATTGGGTAATCCAGCTTGAAAGGCGAGATCAGTTAGGGCAATACCACCCGGAGATTCGGAAATATATTCCAATAATGTCAGTCCACGACTTAACGACTGAACCGGCCCTCCTTGTGCAGTGCTTTGAGTGGCAGTTGTTTTCGTCTTACGCACTTTTTTATTTGTAGGGGAAACTGTCATGCATACACTCCAGAAATGCTATCCATATTAATATCTATTATGAACTATCTCGCATAATAAAACTCCTCCGATCACTGCATTTTTCAAAACAAAGTGTGTGATAAGAAATATTTATTAAAAGTATTTATTACTGAGTGAAAATCTCTCATCTTCGTCTTAGAAATCTTTGTAAAAAGATATGGTAGGATAAAAAAACAACGAAAGAAAAATAAAGAAATAAGAATAAAAACATTCTCGGTTAAGAGGAAACAACGTGGCAAACATAAAACAACAACTAGTGGAAGCATTAGAAAAACGTATCTTAGTACTTGATGGTGCAATGGGTACAATGATCCAGCAATATCAACTGACAGAATCTGATTATCGAGGTGAGCGTTTTGCTGATTGGGGTTGTGATGTTAAAGGAAATAATGATCTTTTAGTGTTAACACAACCCCAAATTATTGCCGATATTCATGACGCTTATTTCCAGGCGGGGGCTGATATTGTTGAAACCAACACCTTTAACTCGACTTCCATTGCGATGGCTGATTATCAGATGGAGTCGCTCTGTTTTGAATTAAATGAAGAAGCGGCAAAATTAGCGAAAACCTGTGCAGATAAATGGAGTACTTTAACTCCCGATAAACCGCGTTATGTCGCTGGTGTTTTAGGACCAACAAATAGAACGGCGTCCATATCTCCTGATGTTAATGATCCCGCTTTTCGTAATGTTTCATTTGATAAGTTGGTGGTCGCGTATCGAGAAGCGACTCGAGGGTTAATTAAAGGCGGTGTCGATTTAATTATGGTCGAAACTATTTTCGACACATTAAATGCGAAAGCAGCTATTTTTGCGATAAAATGTGAATTTGAATCGCTGAATATTGAATTACCTGTGATGATATCTGGCACCATTACAGATGCTTCAGGAAGAACGTTAACGGGTCAAACCACAGAAGCATTCTACCACTCCTTACGCCATGCCGATGCGCTTTCATTTGGTTTAAACTGTGCGCTAGGCCCTAAAGAATTACGCCAATATATTCAAACACTTTCACAAATTTCTGAAACCTATGTCAGTGCTCATCCTAATGCAGGTTTACCTAATGCGTTTGGAGGCTATGACTTAGACGCTCAAGAAATGGCTGAGCAAATTAAAGAGTGGGCACAATCTGGTTTTCTCAATATTGTGGGAGGATGTTGTGGAACAACACCTGAACATATTCTTGCAATTTCACAAGCAGTAGAAGGTATTGCCCCAAGAACATTACCAACTCTTAAGAAAGCGTGTCGCCTTTCAGGTTTAGAACCTTTAGTGATTGATGAGAACTCATTGTTTGTGAATGTGGGGGAACGAACTAACGTAACGGGCTCTGCAAAATTTAAGCGCTTGATAAAAGAAGGTAATTATCAAGAAGCATTGGATGTTGCGCGTCAGCAAGTTGAAAATGGTGCTCAAATCATCGATATCAACATGGATGAAGGCATGTTAGATGCAGTTGAAGCCATGACACGTTTTCTCAACCTTATTGCTGGTGAGCCTGATATTGCCAAGGTTCCGGTGATGATCGACTCTTCAAAATGGGAAGTAATCGAAGAGGGATTAAAGTGTATCCAAGGCAAGGGAATTGTTAACTCGATTTCTATGAAAGAGGGAGAAGTTCCTTTTCTTGAACATGCTAAATTAGTGCGTAAATATGGTGCTGCTGTCGTTGTTATGGCGTTTGATGAAGTGGGGCAAGCGGATACTAGAGAGCGTAAAATCGAAATCTGTCGCCGGGCTTATCAGTTATTAACAGAGCAAGCAGGTTTTCCACCTGAAGATATTATTTTTGATCCTAATATTTTTGCAGTCGCGACAGGTATTGCTGAACATAATAATTATGCTGTTGATTTTATTGAAGTCTGTGCAGATATTAAATCTCAACTACCTTATGCTTTAATTTCTGGTGGGGTATCTAACGTTTCATTCTCATTTCGAGGGAACGATCCTGTTCGTGAAGCTATTCACTCTGTTTTTTCTTTATTACGCCGTAAAAAATGGCATGGATATGGGGATTGTGAATGCAGGACAACTTGCTATTTACGACTCATTGCCTGATGAGCTACGTAATGCTGTAGAAGACGTTATTTTAAATCGCCATGAAGAAAGCACTGATAATCTATTAGCATTGGCAGAGCGTTATCGTGGAACGAAAAGTGATGAACAAAACCATCAACTTGCTGAATGGCGACAATGGGATGTAGAGAAACGTCTAGAATACGCTTTAGTTAAAGGGATCACCGAATTTATTGTTGAAGATACCGAAGCGTGTCGTCAACAGGCCTCAAGTCCGATTGAGGTTATTGAAGGGCCATTGATGAATGGTATGAATATCGTCGGTGATTTGTTCGGTGAAGGTAAAATGTTCTTACCTCAAGTTGTAAAATCAGCGCGAGTGATGAAGCAAGCTGTTGCGTATCTTGAGCCTTATATTCAAGCCACTAAACAAGCAGGTACTTCCGCAGGTAAAATTTTACTGGCTACCGTAAAAGGCGACGTTCACGATATCGGTAAAAATATTGTGGGTGTTGTTTTGCAGTGTAATAACTATGAGATTATTGATTTGGGTGTGATGGTGCCTTGCGATAAGATCCTGCAAACGGCGATTGATGAAAAAGTCGATATTATTGGTCTTTCAGGTCTGATTACCCCGTCACTTGATGAAATGGTGAATGTGGCTAAAGAGATGGAAAGGCGGAGCTTTTCGTTGCCATTAATGATTGGTGGTGCCACAACGTCTAAAGCTCATACTGCCGTAAAAATAGAACCAAATTATAGTCATCCTACCGTTTATGTACAAAATGCATCACGTACGGTAGGTGTTGTAGCTGCTCTATTATCTGAAACTCAAAAAGCTGATTTTGTTGCAAAAACACGGCGTGAATATGAAATAGTACGCCAGCAATACGCTAGAAAAAAACCACGTACACCGCCAGTCTCTTTAGATATTGCGCGATCCAATGCACTCAAAATTGATTGGCAGAATTACACGCCCCCCAAACCGAACCAACTAGGTGTGCAAGAAATTACGGCAAGCATTGATGTGTTGCGTGAATATATCGACTGGACACCTTTCTTTATGACGTGGTCTTTAGCAGGAAAATACCCGCGTATTTTAGAAGATGACGTGGTGGGTGAAGAGGCGAAACGGGTATTTTCTGATGCAAATGCGATGCTGGATAAGCTAAGTCATGAAAACTTACTCACACCTAAAGGGATTATGGGGATCTTCCCTGCTAATCGTCTGGGGGATGATATTGTTATTTATCAAGATGAAAGCCGACAGCATGCGTTATTGCACAGTTGCCATTTGCGTCAGCAAACAGAGAAAAAAGAGTTTCCTAACTACTGTTTAGCAGATTTTATTGCGCCCGTAGAAAGTGGTGTTCCTGACTATTTCGGGGCTTTTGCTGTAACTGGAGGGCTAGAAGAAGACACGCTAGCCAATGCTTATGATAATGCTCATGATGATTACAATAAAATTATGGTCAAAGCGTTATCAGATAGATTAGCAGAAGCTTTTGCTGAATATCTGCACCAACAAGTGAGAACAAAAATTTGGGGTTATAGTCCTGATGAAAATCTCTCTAATGACGAGCTTATTCGAGAAAAATATCAAGGAACACGTCCTGCGCCGGGATATCCAGCTTGTCCTGAACACACAGAAAAAGCGAAAATTTGGCAGTTGCTTGATGTTGAAAATCGCATTGGTATGAAGCTAACAGATGCTTATGCTATGTGGCCAGGTGCTTCAGTATCCGGTTGGTATTTTAGTCATTCTGAAAGTAAATATTTCGCGGTTGCTCAAATACAAAAAGATCAGGTTGAAGATTACGCAAAACGCCGAGGGATGAGCGTGAGTGAAGTTGAACGCTGGTTAGCACCTAATTTAGGGTATGAGTCTTAGTTTATTTCAAGGTCTCAATAATGTAATAAAGAGTGAGGGGATAGTAATATCCCCTTATTATTTCCTCTCGCAGTTCCCACTAAAGGTGTATAAGCTATAAGCCTGTATCAGAAAAAAAGGACATTATGATGAACTATACTTTGTATCTTCAGAAAACCCCACCTGCTGGCGCTGAAGTGCCATTTCCTTCTTTAGCAAAAGGAAATTACCCATTAAGTGAAGTTTTAATTAATGCGTTTTTAAATTTGATGCAACTAACAGGAAGCTTAGATACAGAGACAATTTTAGATGAAAAAGCATTTGATAAAATTTGGCTGAGAGCTGAAATGACACCAGCACGAATTGAAGAGGTGGGGGATTATATTTATCATCAAATTCCTACTTCCCCTGAGCCTGTTGAAGAAGAAATCGTGTTATTTAAACAGGCAATGAAAGAAGAAGAGGCGCTATTAGCCAAAGAGAGTGAAAAAGACGGCAATATCCCTATCCATAAATTTGCTACGAATGATGGTTGGATAGTCACACCAAAAGAGTGCGAAATAATTGCTGCTACACTTACCGCTAAACTACTGGAAGATAACCGGGTTTTTGTTGAAAAAATTGCAAAAATGTCACATCTTGCTCATCGTTCTTTAGAAATCGCTTTAATTGATTTTGGTAAATTTAATCAATTTGCTAAGAAATATGGTGGTTATCGGGTTTATTAAAAAATAGAGAATAGGCTTCTTAGAGAAAGAGGCCTTTTTAATTCTTTAAATTTAAAGATTTTTTGAATTTATTTCTTTTATTTTGTCTATATTATTTTATATTATAGTGTGTTCTTTGATTTTTGATGATTTATTATCTACTTTGTTATCAAGGTAACTAATTGATTTTACGCGCTATTTATCTATCGTTGATGGAGTAAAATCCTTTGCTGTTCCATCCTTTTCAATTTGATATATTGCATTAGTTTTTTGTTCTTTCGATAAGGTTACACTGCTTATTTCTGAATTATAGATATAGGTGATGCTGGCTCTTAAATTCTCCAAATCAGATTTTGAAATTGATTTTTCACTTGCTGCATTTTTTAGAGCATTACAGATGCTAAAGTCATTATATATTTTCATTTTCACTACCTTATTAATTAAATAAGGTGTTTATTTTAATAAGTGATAAAACAATGACTTTAAAACTTTTATCTTTTTTAAACCCAAGGTTAAAAAAAGAGAAATAATTATTTATCTCTCTTTTATATATTATTAGTTATTAATTAAAATAACGTATCATGCAATTTACGTACAATATTATCCGCATCTTTGCCATCAACTAATAAACATAAATTGTGAGTACTTGCACCATGGCTAATCATACGAATATTATAATCTTCTAATGTACCGAAAATCTTAATACCTAAACCATTTACCTGTGAAAGTGAATTACCAATCACGGCAACTAATGCCAGATCTTCTTCTACTTCAACACGGCATAATGCAGAAAGCTCGGTTAATAATGCATTAGTTAATAAACTACCTGATGAATTGGTTGTACCTGTTGTATCAAGGGTTAAAGCAATACTGACTTCAGAGGTTGTTATCACATCAACCGAAATATGGTGGCGCGATAAAATGGTGAAAATTTCAGCTAAGAAGCCACGCGCATGAAGCATTTTTAGGCTATGTAACGTGAGTAATGTTTGCTTTCTACGTAGTGCAATCGCACGGAATACAGGTGGATTTTCTGTTTGAGCACAAACTAAAGTTCCCCCTTCTTCAGGGGCTTTGCTTGAACCCACAAACACTGGAATACCACTACGAACGGCGGGCAATAATGTGGCAGGATGCAAAATTTTAGCCCCAAAGGTAGCCATCTCTGCCGCTTCATCGAAAGCAATTTGATCAATACGATGCGCCTCTGGCACTATTCTTGGGTCGGTGCTGTAAATACCTGGTACATCCGTCCAGATATCTACACGAGACATGCCTAGTGCTTCACCAATCAGAGCTGCAGTATAGTCACTTCCACCACGCCCTAGGGTTGTGGTTCTCCCTTTTGGTTCTTGGCCAATAAAGCCTTGTGTGACAATAACGGTTTCTTCTAAACGAGGTTGAATAAGACTTTGTGTGAGTTCTGTGAGTTGCACCATATCGGGTTCGGCATGACAAAATAGATCATTCGTTTTCATCACTTTTCTGACGTCAAACCAATCTGCTTGTATGCCTTTTTCACGTAGTAACTCAACAAAAAGTAAGGTTGACATTAATTCGCCATGACTGACAAGTTCGTCTGTTAATGCATCAGAAGTTGCTAATGCAGCCGCTTCAGAGAGCATCTCAATATTCTCAAGCAGGCGATTTATTTCTTGTGAAATAATTTCTGGCTGAGAAAGTTGATTGATAATCGCGTACTCAATATCACGAACTTGTGAAAGTAAAGCCTCTCGTTGTGTGGGTTCAGTGCCAGCTGCAAGTTCAATCAGTAGGTTAGTGACTCCTGCAGATGCGGAAAGGACGACGACACGAACAGACTTTTGTTTCAGGATAATATCTGCACATTTTTCCATTGCTGAATAGTTAGCAACACTGGTGCCACCAAATTTAGCGATAGTGTATGGCGAAGATGAAGGCGTAGCAGTATTATCAGTCATTGTCGTATTCCTTTAAGCAAAAATGAGATGTTGGACACAATTAGGAATATCGGTTATTAAGTAGAGAGTCAATGCGGAGTGAAGAATAATCAATTTAATTAATAATCAGCTTCACATTATCGGTTTTACCAATGTAGGTAATTAGTACTAGATTTGTTGATTGGTTTTGACCAATATCATCAAATGAGAAAGAATTGACTGTAACTATTAAATGTCAGGCTACAATCTGAGAATATTGGATTGTAATCTTAAGAGAGTATTGTGAATGAAAAATGTAAACCCAACTCAAACCCTAGCTTGGAAGGCATTAGAAAACCATTATTCGGTGATCAAAGATACCGAGATGAAAACGCTTTTTGCTCAGGATCCATCACGTTTTGAGCAATTCTCAAAAATGTTTTCAGACCACATTCTAGTGGATTTTTCAAAAAACCGTATTACGAAAGAAACATTAGAGAAATTGCAGGCTTTGGCTAAGGAATGTGATGTAGAAGGTGCGATAAATAGCATGTTTGTGGGTGAAAAAATCAACCGCACTGAAGATCGTGCTGTATTGCATACTGCATTACGTAATCGTAGCAATACTCCCGTCATTGTTGATGGCAAAGATGTTATGCCAGAAGTTAATGCAGTACTGAATAAAATGAAAAAATTCAGTGAGCGTATTATTAGTGGTGAATGGAAAGGTTATACAGGCAAAGCAATTACTGATGTTGTCAATATTGGTATCGGTGGCTCTGATCTTGGCCCTTATATGGTAACAGAAGCATTACGCCCGTATAAAAATCACCTTACTATGCATTTCGTTTCGAATGTTGATGGTACACATATCGCCGAAACACTGAAAAAATGCGATCCCGAAACGACATTATTCTTAATTGCATCAAAAACATTTACAACACAAGAGACCATGACAAATGCGCACTCTGCAAGAGATTGGTTCTTAGCCTCGGCTAAAGAGAGTGCTTTTGTTGCTAAACACTTTATCGCTTTGTCCACGAATAGCACAGAAGTTGAAAAATTCGGTATCGACACTGCCAATATGTTTGAATTCTGGGATTGGGTGGGTGGGCGTTATTCATTATGGTCAGCCATTGGTTTGTCTATCGCATTATCTGTTGGTTATGACAACTTTGAGCAATTACTCGAAGGTGCGCATGCTATGGATAATCACTTTAGAACCGCTGATGCTGAAAATAACATTCCGATGATCCTTGCTCTGATTGGCATTTGGTATAACAATTTTTTTGGCACAGAAACTGAAGCGATTCTGCCATACGATCAGTACATGCACCGTTTTGCAGCGTACTTCCAACAAGGCAATATGGAATCAAATGGTAAGTATATTGATCGTGATGGAAACAAAGTCAATTATCAGACGGGGCCTATTATTTGGGGTGAGCCGGGTACAAATGGCCAGCATGCGTTTTATCAACTGATACACCAAGGCACAAAAATTATTCCTTGTGATTTTATTGCGCCTGCGATTAGCCATAATCCACTATCAGATCATCACGCTAAATTAATGTCTAACTTCTTTGCTCAAACAGAAGCATTGGCCTTTGGTAAAACACGCGAGCAAGTAGATACAGAATTTGCAGCTGCAGGAAAAGATCCTAAAACGATGGGCTATGTTGCACCTTTTAAAGTGTTTGAAGGTAATCGTCCAACTAACTCTATATTGTTAAAAGAAATTACGCCTTATTCTTTAGGCGCATTAATTGCGATGTATGAACATAAAATCTTTGTACAAGGCGTTATTTTTAATATCTTCACTTTCGACCAATGGGGGGTTGAATTAGGTAAACAGCTTGCTAATCGTATCCTTCCTGAATTAAAAGGTAAGGAAAGTGTTAACAGCCATGATAGTTCAACAAATAACCTAATTAATCGTTACAAAGCTTGGCGTTAATCGAATAAATTGAATATAAGTAGTTGGTTAGATACAAAGGAGGTTTTATGACCTCCTTTGTTTTTTTGATCAGTGAGTGCTCAGTTTGATTTTCTTTTAACGCTTTTTTAGATTATTTATGCGAAATGTTATCAGCTTTTAACTTCCCTTAGTCACATCATGATATCCTTATGGATCATGATTCACACAAGCTAGGATCATCGACGCGCGATGATGAAATAATGTTCAGAAAATCAATAATTACACCTGCTCCTATCCATTGGTTGCCCAGTGAGGAACATGAAAGTATTAATGAAAGTACATTAAGCTGGTTAATGGAATTAGGCTCAATGACACGGCGATTTGAGCAATATTGCCAAAAAGTCACTGTAATGCCTTATCAAGAAGGATTTATTGACTTTATTGAGTCTGCTGATGAAAAAACCTGTCTACCCAAAAGTCAGCGTTATTGGTTAAGAGAAGTGGTATTGTGTGGTGACGATATTCCTTGGTTATTAGGGCGGACGTTAGTACCCGAAGAGACCCTGACAGGCGAAGATAGAAAACTGGTCAATCTCAGAACTGTTCCACTTGGGCGTTATTTGTTTCAGGAAACAACCTTAAGTCGCGATTTTATTCATATCGGGCAACAAAACGGGTATTGGTTACGCCGTTCTCGTTTCCAGCTTTCAGATAAACCTTTATTATTAACTGAGGTATTTCTACCTGCATCACCAGTGTATGAGAAGTAATTAGGGGGAGCTAAAATTGGAGGGAAGTATGACGCAAAGTAAATGGCAAGCATATAGCCGTTTAATGCGTATAGATAAACCTATCGGAGCGCTATTATTACTTTGGCCAACTTATTGGGCTTTATGGATTGCTGCTAAAGGCTTTCCTGATTGGCATATCCTGATTGTTTTTACTATTGGCGTGTTCTCTATGCGTGCTGCTGGGTGTGTAATAAACGACTTTGCTGACCGAAAAATTGATGGCAGTGTTGAACGAACTAAAAATCGACCATTACCTAGTGGGGCTGTGACAGAAAAAGAGAGCAAAATTTTATTTATTGTTTTGGTTCTCTTATCTTTTGGATTAGTCCTAACACTCAATACGATGACCATTTGGCTCTCTGTTGCAGGGCTTGCGCTCGCCTGGTTTTATCCTTTCGTTAAACGATTTAGCAATCTGCCTCAACTGATTTTAGGTATGGCTTTTGGTTGGTCAATTCCTATGGGGTTTGCGGCTGTTTCTGAAAGCTTACCATTAGTATGTTGGTTATTATTTTTGGTCAACATTGTTTGGTCTGTAGTTTACGATACGCAATATGCAATGGTTGATCGTAATGATGATATAAAAATTGGTGTTAAATCTACTGCCATTTTATTTGGTCGTTATGACAAGATTATTATCGGTATTTTACAGCTTGTGATGTTGGCATTATTAGTTTTTATCGGTATCTTATTGAATCTAAAAGGTATTTACTATTGGTCGCTATTATTAGTGACTGCCTTGTTTATTTATCAACAAAAGCTTATAGCAGAGCGTGAAAGAGCGCCGTGCTTCCAAGCTTTTATGAATAATAACTATGTTGGTTTCGTTTTATTTGCAGGTATTTTATTTAGTTATTTTTAAGATAAGTAAGCGCTAAACTATTCTCTACGATTAAGTCAAAACAAAAAGGGATAAGCAATGAGCTTATCCCTTTTCTATAACAAGTCATAACGTTATGACTGATTATTTATTAGCTTTAGGTTCACTTTTTTCATCAATTATCTGTGCTGAATTGTTATCTTCAGTGACACCAACACTCTCAATAGTTAAGCGGATCTCTGGTGACATCAATTTAGCAATCACTTGGTAAAGAGCAGATGCATCTGCTTTTAGAATATCTTCGTTATCATTGAGATAGCCTTCTTCACGCAGTGTTGAAACTAAGGTGGAGAAAACCGCTTTATCAAAGAATTCAGGTGCGTTGATACCATGCAAGACAGAAAGACGTTGCGCTAGGATACGACTCTCTTTTTCCAGTAATGCCCGACTAATTTCTGGGGCGAAATTGAGTAAAGATAGTGTAATGCCATAACGTTGTAATGTTTCTCTGACGCTGGCTGCTAAAAGTTGCAATGGGCGAATACGTGCTGGATTAATACGTAGTAAACCATCACTATCACAAAAAATTAGACGCTGGCGACACAATTCTGCAATCAAGGTATTAATGACTTCAGGCAATTCTTCTTTCTCATAGCGAATAAACAATTCTGCTTTAATCAGAGGGAAGATTAATTCAACCTGTTTCATTAAATCATCACGATGAATTTTTTCATGATGCAAGATGATACTGGCAATTAATGATGGTGTGACCATTAAGTGGATCGTGTTATTACGGTAATACGTCATTAATACCGCACTTTCACGAGGAAGTACCACAATATCACCCAGACTGTCTTTTTCGACTTGGAATTTATCTGATTGCAGAGCGTGTTCTAATAACGCCTCGGCGCTTTTATTAGACACAATCATGTCTGCAGAATAAGGTACATTGCGTAATAATTGCAGATAACAATTGACTTGCTCTAACAGCTGTTCTCTTGTAAGTGCTCGCTGACGTGATGCTAACAGTGCCGTTGATACCAAGTTAATCGCATTAATTGAGGCTGCATTATTGATATGAACCATAATATTGTCAGCCAGTGCGCTTACTGCTGGGTTTAACCAGCTTGGGCGCTGAGGCTCAATGGGATCAATATCATCACGCCACTGTGGAACCGCCTGATTTAGGTATTGTGCAACAGAGATAGGCTCACCAAAGTTAACGTAGCCTTGACCAAGGTTACGTAATTTACGTAATCCTCTTATCATCTGCATAAAGCCTTCTTTCTCTTTTGTTGCACCACGTAACTCTTTGGCATACGTCGCCACTTCCATAACGTGTTCATATCCAATGTAAATTGGTACAACAGAGATTGGGCGAGTTTCACCACGTAACATTGCTTGTACTGTCATTGAAAGTGTTCCTGTTTTAGGATCTAACAATCGACCTGTACGCGAACGTCCACCCTCAACAAAATATTCAATAGAGTAGCCACGTGTAAATAGCTCACCTAAATATTCACGGAAAATAGTGGAGTACAGCTTATTACCTTTAAAGGTTCTTCGTATAAAGAAAGCCCCTAAACGGCGGAATATCGGGCCTGCTGGCCAGAAATTAAGGTTAATACCCGCTGCGATATGTGGGGGAACCAAGCCTTGATGATAAAGCACATAAGAAAGCAGTAAGTAGTCCATGTGGCTACGGTGACAAGGTACATAAACAATCTCATGTCCATCTTGTGCGAGTTTGCGTACGCGTTCGGCATTATAAACGTTGATACCTTGATAGAGCTTATTCCATGTCCAACTTAGTACGCGATCACTAATACGCACTGCTTCATACGAGAAGTTAGCAGCAATTTCTTCCATGATATCAGTGGCATTTTTACGTGCTTTATCGAGAGAGATTTTTTTCGCTTTTGATTCATCTTCAATGGCTTTTTCAATGGCTTTTGATGAAAGCAATTTATTGAAGAGATCTTGGCGTGCTGGTAATTTCGGACCAACGGCCGCTAAACGCTGGCGAGAAAAATGAATACGCGCAACGCGGGCAAGCTTTCGCGCTATACTGGTGTCAGTTCCGTGTTCGTTCGCCATTTCACGCATTGATACAGTGGGTGAAAAACGAACAAAACTGTCACGCCCCAGCCAAAGGATCGCGATAAATTTTTGGATACCGTTAAGCACACGTAAATGCGGGACGCCATTGTGGCCTTCACGGCCAGGCGAGCGACCAAACATTACAGAAACAGGCAACATTTCGATATCAAGATGCGGATTATTACGATGTGCATCAAGATAAGCGTGGAATGTTTTCACGGAATCTTTACGAGGATCAGGTGAGTAGTAACGGAATACTCTTGGGCCGTCATCAATAAAGACATACGCAGGGAGCTTCGTTCCACTTATCTCAATGGGTTTCAGTGGATCAGGTAATCCTAAAGATAAACATTGCTGTCTTAATGTTAGTAAGTCTGCCTTTGAATGATAAGGCAGCACATAAAGAAAAGATCGCGACGAATCCAACCCTAATTCAGTGATAGGATCAGTCGGAACTCGTTTACTTTTTACCAGTAATTTTAGTGGTAAATTCAATGTGTTATAATATAGTTTACGCCAAGCTGACATAAATAGTTGTAGCCTCTTATTAGCAATACTTCGAAAGCATAACAGAAAGTCTTTCGTAGATCTGTGGTGCTGTGACAATATTAATAGAGAAAAGTGGCAAAATAATCGTTTGTTTTCGATAGAGTTTATTATGACTAATCAAAATAAAGGTCTTACCCGAATCATCAAAGCTGGTGGCTATTCATGCAAAGGCATTCGTGCTGCTTGGATAAATGAAGCCGCTTTTAGACAAGAAGTCATTGTGACCTTGGTTGCAATTATCCTTTCATTTTTCATTGATGTCAGTGGTCTAGAGCGCATTTTACTCGTTGGTTCCGTTGTATTGGTTGTAATTTTGGAACTGGTAAATAGTGCCATAGAAGCAGTTGTCGATCGAATTGGATCTGAATACCACGAATTATCAGGACGTGCAAAAGATATGGGTTCTGCCGCCGTTCTTATTGCTATTATATTGGGATTATTTATTTGGGTAACCATTCTTTGGGGACATTTCTTCGCATAAAGTTAAAAAATTCTATTTTTGTCGAAGAATAATCCAAAGATGCGTATTTTATATTCATTTAAGGTTTCAAATCGTCATATACCTGTATATACTCACAGTCTGACTGTATAAACAAACAGGGGGCGGAATGAAAGCATTAACTGCAAGGCAGCAGCAGGTTTACGATTTGGTTCGTGATCACATTTCGCAAACGGGTATGCCACCAACACGGGCTGAAATAGCTTCCCAACTTGGGTTTCGCTCACCAAATGCGGCAGAAGAGCACTTAAAGGCGCTTGCTCGTAAAGGTGTGATAGAAATTATCTCTGGTGCATCTAGAGGTATCCGTTTGCTAATGGAAGAAGAGCCAGAAGGATTGCCATTAATTGGGCGAGTTGCTGCTGGTGAACCATTGTTAGCGCAAGAACATATTGAAAGCCATTATCAAGTTGACCCAATGCTATTTAAACCAAGCGCAGATTTTTTATTGCGCGTTAATGGTATGTCGATGAAAGATATCGGTATTATGGATGGCGATTTACTTGCTGTACATAAAACGCAAGATGTTCATAACGGGCAAGTGATTGTGGCACGTATTGAAGATGAAGTGACCGTAAAACGCTTTAAGAAAAGCGGTAATAAAATTGAGCTTCATGCAGAAAATCCAGAATTTTCACCTATTATCGTCGATTTACGCGAGCAAAACTTTACTGTTGAAGGTTTAGCAGTAGGGGTTATTCGTAACGGTGAATGGTTGTAATTTGTACCAAAATAAGTCAACACAACTTATTTTATAAAGATGCAGATGATGGGTAAAACCACAAAATCATCTGCATTTTTCATTTGTAGAATTTCTAGCAGTAATGCAATCAACGAGGCTTATAGTCGCCGGTTTTTTTCTGCTTTAGATTATCATCCATACTGTGATCATGATGACAACCTTCAGGGTGTGTACACTCTTGTGCTTCATGGCACTGTGAACATAACCCATGAATTTCTATTACGCTGTGGCGCAGATGAAATCCACTCTCTTTTGCCAGTAATGAAATCGCATCTTCAATTTTATGGCTGTTCTTTTCAGTGACAGATAAACAACGGTCACAAATTAGCATTACTGACGTATGTTCAACATCATCAAAATGATGACAAAGCACATAACTGTTGGTGGATTCTATTTTATGGATAAATCCTTGCTCAAGTAAAAATTCTAGCCCGCGATATACCGTGGGTGGCTTTGCTTGTGGTTCAACTTGGCGTAATAAATCCAATAAGTCGTATGCGCTGATAGCAGAAGGTTGCTGCATTATCAGACGCAATACTGCCAGACGTTGTGAAGTCAGGCGAACACCTCGTTTCTGGCAGAGCTTTTCTGCCTGAGCGAGCAATTTCTCTTCATTCATGGGGATCAGATGCTCTCAGACGTTGTTAATGATCCAAATCCTATCATATTTTTCAAGAGCAAACCTTTGTGTAAAGTGGGGTTTTGTGAAAATAACCTCGGCTCTTAATTTTCTTTTAAAAGAAGATGCTGATGGAAACAACGATGTTTTGTATCTGAATTGAAAAATTTTCATCTTGTAACGCTATTTTAGAGGATGATATGTAGTGACGATAAGCAACAAAAAACCCAGCCTAAGCTGGGTTAATTTTTTAAAGGTTTTAAGATTAAGCAATCTTAGAACGGAATATCGTCATCAAAATCCATTGGTGGTTCATTGCTTGGCGCTGGCGTTGCTGCGGGTTGTTGTGCTGGGCGAGATTGTGCGCCACCGCTAAATTGTTGTGATGCTTGTGGCTGTTGTGGTTGACCCCAACCGCCTTGACCACCTTGTGAAGGTGCATTATCTTGACCACCACGGCCACCTAACATCTGCATTGTGCCGCCGATGTTAACGACAACTTCAGTGCTATATCTGTCTTGGCCGCTTTGATCTTGCCATTTACGTGTTTGTAATTGACCTTCGATATACACTTGTGAACCTTTACGCAGATATTCGCCTGCAATTTCCGCTAATTTTCCGAAAATTACCACACGGTGCCACTCGGTTTTTTCTTTCATTTCACCGGTTTGTTTATCGCGCCAGCTTTCTGATGTTGCCAGTGTTAGGTTAGCAACTGCACCACCACTTGGCATATAACGGATTTCCGGATCCTGCCCTAAATTACCGATAAGAATAACTTTGTTTACGCCTCTGCTCGCCATGTGAGGTACTCCTGCGAAAGTAAATTTTTTGAAATCATAAGCGAATAAGTTTATCACGTACGCTAAAATTTGAATATGACGAGTAATGAATTTCTCAATTGTGAACATTGTCGACATTTTTCTGTCTCATAATGACGGATTTACATCATCATTCAATTTCACTATATATACTGTATATCCATTCAGTTAACTTTGTGTCATAATTATCCGATTATTTCTTTTTCGGCGACTCTCTCAATCCGGGATATATTCATGGATAAAATCGAAGTACGGGGCGCTCGCACCCATAATCTAAAAAATATCAATTTGGTCATTCCCCGCGATAAACTTATTGTTATTACGGGACTTTCTGGCTCAGGTAAATCCTCTTTAGCCTTTGATACGCTTTATGCGGAAGGGCAACGACGTTATGTTGAATCGCTTTCTGCTTATGCTCGTCAGTTTCTTTCGTTAATGGAAAAACCTGATGTTGATCACATTGAAGGTTTGTCTCCCGCTATTTCGATTGAACAGAAATCTACGTCACATAACCCACGTTCAACAGTGGGAACGATTACTGAAATACACGATTACCTACGTCTTTTATTTGCACGTGTTGGTGAGCCTCGTTGTCCTGATCATGATATTCCATTAGCGGCACAAACGGTCAGCCAAATGGTCGATAATGTTCTTGGGCAGCCTGAAGGTAAGCGCTTAATGCTGTTAGCACCCGTGGTGAAAGAGCGTAAAGGTGAACACATTAAGTTACTGAATAATCTTTCAGCTCAAGGCTATATTCGTGCTCGTATTGATGGTGAAGTGTGTGATCTTTCTGATCCGCCGACCTTAGAATTACAGAAAAAACATACCATTGAAGTGGTGATTGACCGCTTTAAAGTGCGTGATGATCTTGCTCAACGTTTAGCGGAATCTTTTGAAACTGCATTAGCGCTTTCAGGCGGTACAGCGGTTATCTCTGATATGGATGATAACAATGCAGAAGATATTATTTTTTCTGCCAATTTTGCCTGTCCTGTTTGTGGTTACAGTATGAGCGAATTAGAACCTCGTTTATTCTCTTTTAATAACCCGGCCGGGGCTTGTCCTACTTGTGATGGTTTAGGCGTTCAGCAATTTTTTGATCCTGATTTAGTGATCCAAAATCGTGAGATCTCTCTTGCTGGCGGTGCAATAAAAGGGTGGGATCGCCGTAATTTCTACTATTTCCAAATGTTGCGCTCATTAGGTGAACATTATCATTTTGATGTTGAAGCGCCCTTTGATTCTTTGTCTGATAATATTCAAAAAATAATTTTGTCGGGGTCTGGTAAAGAGAATATTGAGTTTAAATACACTAACGATAGAGGTGATGTTGTTGTTCGTCATCATCCTTTTGAAGGTGTATTAAATAATATGGAACGCCGTTATCGCGAGACAGAATCAAGCGCAGTGCGTGAAGAGCTTTCTAAGTATATTAGTAATCGCTCTTGTGCTTCTTGTGGTGGTACACGTTTACGCCGTGAAGCTCGTCATGTGTATGTTGAAAATACGACGTTGCCTGAAATAGCAGATTACAGCATTGGCCATGCAATGACCTTTTTCCAAAATCTAAAGCTTAGCGGTCAACGTGCAAAGATTGCAGAAAAAGTCTTAAAAGAGATTAGTGATCGATTGAAGTTTTTAGTCAATGTTGGTTTAAACTATCTCACGCTTTCGCGTTCAGCTGAAACATTATCTGGTGGTGAAGCACAGCGTATTCGTTTGGCAAGCCAAATTGGTGCTGGGTTAGTCGGTGTTATGTATGTATTAGATGAACCCTCAATAGGGTTACACCAGCGAGATAATGATCGTTTGCTTGAAACATTGATCCACTTACGTAACTTAGGTAATACCGTGATCGTTGTTGAGCATGATGAAGATGCTATCCGTTCTGCTGATCATATTATTGATATTGGCCCAGGTGCGGGTGTTCACGGCGGTGAAATTGTTGCTCAGGGGACACTTGAAGATATCATCAATAATCCGAATTCATTAACCGGTAAGTTCTTAAGTGGTGAGCGCCGTATAGCGATCCCAGATAAACGAGTTCCTGTTGAGCGGGAAAAAATGCTGACGATTTTAGGTGCCAAAGGTAATAACTTAAAAAATGTAAATCTAAAATTACCTGTCGGTTTATTTACCTGTATTACAGGGGTGTCAGGCTCTGGTAAATCAACGCTTATCAATGATACGTTATTCCCTATTGCGCAACGTCAATTAAATGGGGCTACAACTATCGTACCTGCGCCTTATTTAGATGTTGAAGGTTTAGAACATTTCGATAAAGTTATTGATATTAACCAAAGCCCAATAGGTCGTACTCCTCGTTCAAATCCAGCAACCTATACTGGTGTCTTTACACCTATTCGTGAGTTGTTTGCAGGGGTTCCTGAATCTCGTACTCGTGGTTATACGCCAGGTCGTTTTAGTTTCAACGTAAAAGGTGGACGCTGTGAAGCTTGCCAAGGTGATGGTGTTATAAAAGTTGAAATGCACTTCTTACCGGATGTGTATGTTCCTTGTGATCAATGTAAAGGTCAGCGCTATAACCGTGAAACCCTTGAAATTAAATACAAGGGAAAAAATATTCACGAAGCTTTGGATATGACTATCGAAGAGGCAAGAGAATTTTTTGATGCTGTTCCTGCTCTGGCTCGTAAGCTACAAACATTGATTGATGTTGGGCTGTCTTATATTCGCTTAGGACAATCTGCTACAACGTTATCAGGGGGAGAGGCACAACGGGTTAAGTTAGCGAAAGAGCTATCAAAACGTGGTACTGGGCAGACATTATATATTTTAGATGAACCAACAACTGGGCTTCATTTCGCGGATATTGAACTGCTACTCGACGTTCTACACCAATTGCGTGATCAAGGTAATACGATTGTGGTGATTGAGCATAATCTTGATGTTATTAAAACCGCAGATTGGATTGTTGATCTCGGTCCTGAAGGTGGAAGTGGAGGCGGACAAATTTTGGTGTCGGGTACACCTGAGCAAGTTGCAGAATTTGAAGGTTCACATACCGCAAGATTCTTAAAGCCAATTCTAGAGCGTGGTTATTAATATCACAGTACTTATTCCCTTATAATCTAAGCGCCACAAATAATAATGCCTTTGTTGTTTGTGGTGCTTTTTTCAAGAAAAGTAAATCTCTTATAAATGATAGAATTTAATTCTATTGAAAAACATCTTCTCTTTTCACTGTTCACTTCTTTATGTATTTTTATTTTATTAATCTACTTTTTTATAAAAAAGTAGATTAAATAGTTATTCATGCTGTTTTGTAACACATATTTAACCAAATACGATATAACAAAGCTAAATAGAAAGGATTATCATAGTATATCGTGATAGACAGCACAGTTTATTTGGTGATTTGTTTCAATTGTTATACTTAACTATTATTGTATAACAATATATATTTTATTTTATAAATCAATTGGTTATTTGTTTTTTGAGGATGCATTTGAGAGGAGGTTATTATTTACTATGCTCTTTGAACAGATAATCCTACTTTTCTCCTTAAGGGGGAATTTTTTTCTAAATCATTTCAGGCTATCACGATTTATAACAACTTTTTTCTCCGTAATATTCCCTATCATTTACCCATAATAAATAACACCTGCAAAAAGTAAGGTTATTTTGATATCGCGACGTTAGATAGATCTTTTTACCCCCAAAATTCGTTTTGCTATTAACAATTACAATATAAAAAGTGAGTACTAATATGGAAACGGCTTCCTCAAAAACAGAGACCACAAGCTATCCCGCAACTAGTGCTGGCGCTCGTCGCGCAGGTATGACTGAACAAGAATGGCGCGCAGCTATTAAATTCGACCAGCAATGATGTGGGCTGGGTTATCATGAGTATTGGTATGGCTATCGGTGCAGGTATCGTATTTTTACCTGTGCAGGTAGGTCTTATGGGATTATGGGTGTTCCTACTCTCCTCAATTATTGGTTATCCAGCGATGTATCTTTTCCAACGTCTATTTATTAATACGTTGGCCGAATCTCCTGAATGTAAAGACTATCCAAGTGTTATTACGGGCTATCTCGGTAAGAACTGGGGTATTTTATTAGGTGCGCTTTACTTTGTGATGTTAGTGATTTGGATGTTTGTTTATTCAACGGCAATTACTAACGACAGTGCTTCTTATTTACAAACTTTTGGTGTGACGGAAGGATTGTTATCAGAAAACCCATTCTATGGCTTGATCCTGATTTGTGCTTTAGTGGCTATCTCTTCTCGTGGTGAGCAATTATTGTTTAAAGTATCAAGCTTTATGGTGCTGACAAAACTATTGGTTGTTGCTGCATTAGGTTTATCAATGATAGGTATGTGGCATTTACATAATGTGGGCGCGTTACCACCTGTAGGGCGTTTAATTAAAGAAGCCATTATCACCTTACCTTTTACACTGACTTCAATTCTGTTTATTCAAACATTAAGTCCGATGGTTATCTCTTACCGTGGCCGTAATAAAAACCGTGAAGTCGCTCGCCATAAAGCATTACGTGCAATGAACATCGCGTTTGGTGTGTTGTTCTGTACAGTTTTCTTCTATGCAATCTCATTCACGCTAGCAATGGGCCACGATGAAGCCGTTAAAGCCTACGAACAAAATATTTCAGCATTAGCTATTGCGGCGAAATTCTTCCCTGGCGGTTGGGTAACCGTTGTTAGCGTTATGCTTAATATCTTTGCCGTAATGACTGCATTCTTTGGTGTTTACCTAGGTTTCCGTGAAGCAACACAAGGGATTGTGATGAATATTCTTCAACGTTATATCCCGACTGAAAAAATCAACCAAAAATGGGTACAAAACGGCATCATGGTTTTTGCGGTGCTACTCGCATGGGGTGCCATCATCCTTAATGCACCTGTGTTGAGCTTCACTTCAATTTGTAGCCCAATCTTCGGTATGGTGGGGTGTCTTATTCCAGCTTACTTAGTGTACAAAGTACCAATGTTACATAAATACAAAGGTGCATCACTTTATTTGATTATCTTTACCGGTTTACTGCTCTGTGTCTCTCCGTTCTTGGCATTCTCATAGTCGCCAACTTCGGTTCTAGTTAGGCGTTGTTGTTAAAAACTAAATTAATCCAAGGTGTTAGATTATGAGCCAGAACAAGAATTCTCATTTATGGTCACAGTTTGTTCGCCAGCTACGTGAAGGTGTTAAACCTGCAGTAGGTTGTACAGAGCCAATTTCATTAGCACTGGCTACGGCTAAAGCTACCGCACTTTTAGGCGAGCCAGTTGTTCGTGTTGAAGCTTGGGTTTCACCAAACTTAATGAAAAACGGAATGGGCGTAACCGTACCAGGAACGGGAATGGCTGGACTTCCTATTGCAGCTGCATTGGGTGCAACGGGTGGCGATCCAGAAGCTGGATTAGAGGTCTTGCTAAAGGCCTCTGCTGAGGCAATCGCTCAAGCTAAAACTCTGGTTTCTGGCGGTTGTGTCACCGTGGGAGTAAAAGCCCCCTGTGAAGATGTCCTGTATTCAGAAGCTAAAGTGTATGGCCAGTCTGGTTATGCCATTGTCAGTATCGCCAGAGAGCATACACACGTTGTTCGTTGTGAATGTAATGGTGACGTTGTTTTTGAGGAAGATAAAAACGCATTTGCCAATAACTGTGAATGTACTGATGAAAAACCTTTTACTGATGTGTGTGCCGAAGATATCTATAACTTCGCACTTAATGTGCCAGTGAGTGAGATTGAGTTTATGCTCAATGCAGCCTATTTAAACGGTGCATTATCAGAAGAAGGGCTAAAAAACACCTATGGATTAGCAATCGGTCGTACATTAATTCTGCAACAAGAGAAAGGGTTGTTAGGTAAAGATTTACTTAATGAAATCATGATCAGAGCATCAGCCGCTTCTGATGCTCGCATGGGTGGGGCGGTATTACCTGCAATGAGTAATTCAGGCTCAGGCAATCAAGGGATTGCTGCAACATTACCCGTTATGGTGGTTGCTGAATTTATCCATGCTGATGATGAAACTTTATTGCGTGCGTTAGTTTTATCACACTTAATGGCGATTTATGTTCATAGCCATTTTCCCCCCCTTTCTGCTCTTTGTGCTGCAACGACAGCTTCAATGGGAGCCGCTGCAGGAATGGCATGGTTGCTCACAAAAGATTTCACCACAGTGAGTATGTCTATCAACAGTATGATTGGTGATATCAGTGGCATTATCTGTGATGGCGCATCGAATAGCTGTGCAATGAAAGTATCAAGTAGTGCAGCGAGTGCTTATAAAGCCGTATTAATGGCGATGCAAAATCAAAGTGTTGCGGGTACTGATGGTATTGTCAGTGACGATGTCGATAGCTCAATAGCGAATCTCTGTGCATTAGCTAGTCGTGCAATGCAACATACGGATATTCAAATTATTGAGATTATGGAAGAAAAAGCGCGTCGTAATGTTGGGGAAAAGAAGCAAGCTGTCAATATATAAAAGGCGAAAACCTAAAGCGACAGTGATGTTGTGATGCAGTAAAAAGAAATACCTGCTTATGAGAATAGGCAGGTATTTTTATCATGAAATCACGTTGATTGGCTTAAATACTTACAGCAGCGAAAGCTTGGGCTATGCGCTGAACATTTCCTGTATTGACGCCAGCCATACAAACACGGCCTGTACCAACAAGGTAAATACCAAATTCTTCTCGCAATCTATCAACTTGTGCTTGTGTAAAACCGGTATAACTAAACATGCCACGTTGCGTTAATAAGTGATCAAAGTTCTTTTCAGGTAATGCTACTTTTAAAGCATTCACTAAAGTGACTCTCATCTCTTTAATGCGATCACGCATATGTGCTACTTCTTTTTGCCATTGTGCGGTTAATACTTGGTCTGACAGCACTTTGTTGACAATTTGCGCACCATAGTTTGCAGGGCTTGAATAGATACGGCGTACACCCGCTTTTAGCTGACCTAATACATGTTCGCATTCAGTGGCATTATCACAAACAATGGATAATCCGCCTGCGCGTTCACCGTAGATCCCAAATATTTTTGAAAAAGAGTTACTGATAAGTATCGGTAATCCTGCTTTTGCCATAGTCCGAATAGCGTAAGCATCATCCTCTAAGTTTTCGGCAAATCCCTGATAAGCAATATCTAAGAATGGAATGGCTTGGCGAGATTTTAATACTTCAGTGACTTGATCCCATTGATCTTTAGTCAGATCAGAACCTGTTGGGTTGTGGCAACATGGGTGCATTAATACAATGCTTTTTTCGGGTAGTTTTTTAAAGCAATCTAACAGAGCTTCAAATTTTACGCCTTTGGTTTCAGGATCAAAGTAAGGGTAGTGATTCACTTTGAAACCTGAGCCAGCAAAAATAGAACCATGATTATCCCAAGTTGGATCACTTATCCACACTTCTGATCTTGGGAAATAGCGATGCAGAAAATCAGCACCCACTTTTAATGCACCTGATCCACCTAGTGTTTGGATTGTGGCAATTTTCTTTTCTGCAATTAGAGGATTATCTGCACCGAAAAGGAGATCTTGAATTTCGCTACGATAAGGCGCCAGCCCTTCCATTGGTAAATAAAGTGTTGCGGTGGGTGTCATGGCATTGAGTTGCTGACGTGCAACTGAAACTGTTCCTAAAATAGGGGTCTTGCCTTCTTCGTCATAATAAAGACCAATGCTTAAATTAATTTTATCCTGACGTGGGTCTTTGTTATAAACATCCATCAATGAGAGAATCGGATCTCCCGGAAACGCTTCAACCTGTTGAAACACGGCTTCTTCTCCAATCACTTTTAGTGTGTCATAGGGATACAATATCGTGTGTATTATTGTTCGTCTAGGTATTCCATGATGACGCGCGAGGTTAATTTAGTAATCAACTCATAGGCGCTAATACCACTATATTTGGCAATTTCTTCTACGGGCAACACATCTCCCCATAAAATAGCTTCATCACCAACACTATCAATCAGTTCAGTCCCTAAATCGACGCTGATCATATCCATCGAAACACGACCCACAATAGGCACTTTTCGACCATTGATCCACACAGGAGTACCTGAAGGTGCACTGCGAGGATAACCATCACCATAACCAATGGCGATAACGCCAAGATAAGTGTCTTTTTCACTTACCCATGTGCCACCATAACCAACAGGCTCACCGGCTTTATGCTTACGAACAGCGATCAGGCTTGTTTTTAGCGTCATTGCAGGAATTAAGCCAAAGTCTTTTCCCGTTCTTTCATCACCAGTAGGAGAGATACCATAAGTGATAATGCCGGGGCGAACCCACTGATAATGGACTTGAGGCCAAAATAAAATACCAGCAGAAGCTGCGATAGACTTATCACCGGCTTTATCTTGAATAAAATCTTGAAATAGTGAGATTTGTTTTTGTGTCGCCTCAGGAACATCGGGTTCATCAGCACGACTAAAATGGCTCACAATATTGATAGGTTGTTGTACATTTTTGCAGGCGGAAAGCCGTAAATAGAAGGCTTGCGCGTCTTCAGGACGTACTCCTAAACGGTGCATACCCGTATCGATTTTCATCCATACTTTAACGGGTTCATCTAAGTCAGCCTGTTCTAATGCTTCTAATTGTTCTTGGCTATGAACAACGGTTTCAATATGGTTGACGACTAAAATAGGTAGATCAACGACATCAAAAAAGCCTTCTAGCAGGAGAATGGGTTTGACAATACCCCCACTTCGTAAGGTTAATGCTTCACCAATACGTGCAACACCAAAACAATCAGCATTATCCATTAAGGTATATGCTGTTTCTAATAACCCATGACCATAAGCGTTTGCTTTCACGACAGCTATCAGGTGGCTATGTGGGGCATAGTCTCTCACATGCTGAAAATTGTGACGCAGAGCGCGGCGATCTATCACTGCGGTTGCCGCTTTCATATTATTTCAATACTTCCTTTAATTAAGTCAAGGTTAGTGATTATTCATCGTCGTAAGCAGGACCAGCATAGTTATCAAAGCGTGACCATTGACCGTTAAAGGTAAGCCTTACTGTACCAATTGGGCCGTTACGTTGTTTACCGATGATAATTTCTGCAACACCTTTTAAATCGCTACTTTCGTGGTAAACCTCGTCGCGGTAAATAAACATGATAAGGTCAGCATCCTGCTCAATAGAGCCTGATTCACGTAAGTCGGAGTTAACAGGGCGTTTATCAGCACGCTGTTCCAAACTACGGTTTAACTGTGATAGAGCAACCACAGGAACTTGTAATTCTTTAGCTAATGCTTTTAAAGAACGAGAAATTTCAGCAATTTCTAGTGTTCTGTTTTCAGATAATGAAGGTACTCTCATTAGCTGCAAGTAGTCAATCATGATAAGGCTTAAACCGCCATGTTCACGATAAATTCGACGAGCACGAGAGCGTACTTCTGTTGGTGTTAAACCTGATGAGTCATCGATATACATATTGCGTTTTTCAAGTAAAATACCCATGGTGCTTGAAATACGCGCCCAATCCTCATCATCAAGCTGGCCTGTACGAATTCTGGTCTGATCGACACGAGATAATGATGCCAACATACGCATCATGATTTGGTTGCCGGGCATCTCTAAGCTGAAGATAAGTACGGGTTTTTCTTCTGTCATTGCCGCATTTTCACATAAGTTCATGGCAAATGTGGTTTTACCCATAGAAGGACGTGCCGCGACAATAATTAAATCTGATTTCTGTAATCCTGCGGTTTTCTTATCAAGATCTTGATAACCACTTGAAACCCCAGTGACACCATCGTGAGGTTTTTGATAGAGCTGTTCTATTTTTTCAACAGTTTCTTCTAAAATTGCTTCTATTGCTTTAGGGCCTTCGTCTTTATTAGCTCGAGTTTCAGCGATTTGGAATACTCTTGATTCAGCAAAGTCGAGTAGATCTTCACTGGTGCGTCCTTGAGGATCAAAACCGGCATCTGCAATTTCGTTGGCAACTTTTATCATATCGCGAACAACCGCACGTTCTCGGACGATATCCGCATAAGCGTTAATGTTCGCCGCACTTGGCGTATTTTTTGAAAGCTCAGCTAAGTAAGCAAATCCCCCCACGCTGTCTAGTTCGGCATTTTGTTCTAATGCTTCGGATAATGTAATCAGGTCAATAGGTTTACCTAATTCCAGTAAGCGTTGCATTTGCGAGAAAATAGTACGATGAGGTCGACTATAAAAGTCTTCTGCGGTAACACGTTCAGAAACATTATCCCAACGTTCGTTATCTATCATCAGACCGCCTAACACGGACTGCTCTGCTTCCAGCGAATGGGGAGGTAGCTTTAATCCCTCCATTTGTCGGTCTTTGATATCAGACATCAGCTTGTCAGTGGTCTTATTTCTGGCCATAAATCCTGCATAAAATCGAAAAAGTATCAGTACGCTCTAGTATACGCTAACCCAATTATCTGTGCCTTGTAGAAATAGCTATCCTTTGTCATTATCTATAAAGTCTTTAGAGCTCGCTTATTTAACCCCTCATCCTATAAAGGAGATAGCAATGGCTAAACGCATTCAATTTGCAGCTCATGGCAGTGCTGATGTTCTCGAACTAGCAACATTTACACTGGCTCCTCTTGGTGATCACGAAGTTCAGGTTGCCAACAAGGCAATTGGTATTAACTATATTGATACTTATGTACGTAGTGGGCTATACCCTGTAAGCCAATTCCCTAGTGGATTAGGCACTGAAGCTGCGGGCATTATTATCAAAACAGGCGCTAAAGTGACTTCACTAAAAGAAGGGGACAGAGTTGTGTATGCGCAATCTCCGCTAGGGGCTTATAGCGATACGCATAATGTACCAGAAAATAAAGTGGCACGTCTGCCAGATAATATCTCTTTTGAACAAGCCGCAGCCTCTTTCTTAAAAGGATTAACGGTTTATTATCTCTTCAATGAAACCTATAAATTACAAGCAGGTGAAACCTTCTTATTCCACGCAGCTGCTGGTGGCGTTGGTTTAATTGCAAGCCAATGGGCGAAAGCAATTGGTGCAAACATGATTGGTACAGCAGGTAGTGATGAAAAGGTTGCTAAAGCAAAAGCCGCAGGTGCATGGGAAGTGATTAATTATCAAACTGAGTCGATTGTGGAACGTGTATTAGCGCTGACTAATAACCAAAAAGTGCCGGTTGTTTATGATTCTGTCGGTAAAGCGACTTGGTTAGACTCATTAGATTGTTTACAACACCGCGGTTTAATGGTGAGTTTTGGTAATGCGTCGGGTGCAGTGACAGGTGTTGATTTAGGCATTCTAAACAAAAAAGGTTCTTTATATGTTACGCGCCCATCCATTTCGGGTTATATCACAACACGCGAAGAGCTAGATGCTGCAAGTGAAGCACTATTTGCGTTAATCGGAAGCGGTAAAATTGATGTTAGTGTGCCAGATAATCAAAAATTTGCTTTAGCTGATGCAAAAGAGGCACATCGTTATCTTGAAAGTCGACAGTCTCAAGGCTCAAGCCTGCTTATTCCTTAATTAATGTTAATCAACACCAAAACCTGTTTGAAATAAATTAAACAGGTTTTAAATATTTATTTATTATTCGTAAAGATAATTGATATCTATCTTCATTGTCAAAAAAAAACCTTTTAAATTATTTTAGATTTATTTTTATTCTCATCTATTTTAATTTACGTTTCCACGGTTCTATTAATTAAATAGGGAATGTTTATGCAAAAAGATGAATTGAAAGATTTTATTGATTTTATTTATGAAGATAATAAAGTTAGTAATGTTGAATTACAATTTATTCGCGATGTTGCAGATGAAAAAATAGAGATGTTATTTGAACGATTTGGTGAAAATAATAATTTATCTGCATTTCAAAAATCAATGGATGTCTCAGTTCAATTAATGCAAAATGCATTTTTTGATATAAAAAAGAAAGAAGGAACAGAAGACGGAAAACGCGAAGTTAAAGAAGCATTTGAATTTCAAATTGCTTATTTAGTAGCAAATTATAATCGTTTCTTCTCATTGCTTTAATAATAAAAAAACCAGCCTATTATGGCTGGTTTTTTGTTTTGAAATTATTTTTCAGTCACAAATTTGAGTGCATTTTCTAATACAGATAAATCAGCGCCTTGCTTATGGGCATTTTCACTTAAATGACGTCGCCATTGCCTTGCGCCTGGAATACCCTGGAAAATTCCTAGCATATGACGAGTGACATGGCCTAAATAAGTCCCTTGAGAGAGCTCTTTTTCAATATAAGGATACATTGCTTTTACGGCGGTGACTGTATCAGCAATCGGTAACCGACTATCAAAGAGTTCATGATCAACATACGCTAAAATAGACGGGTTTTGATAGGCTTCACGTCCAACCATCACACCATCCATATATTTTAAGTGTTCTTTTGCCTCTTCTAGCGATTTAATACCGCCATTAATAGCCATAGTAAGATGCGAGAAATCACGTTTTAATTGATAAACACGAGGATAATCTAAAGGGGGAACTTCACGGTTTTCTTTAGGGCTTAAACCTGATAACCATGCCTTACGTGCATGGATAATAAAGGTATCGCAATTGTTATCACGGCTAACAGTATCAATAAAATCACATAAAAATTCATAGCTATCTTGTTCGTCGATCCCAATCCGCGTTTTTACAGTAACCGGAATATCAACTATATCACGCATGGCTTTTACACAATCTGCGACGAGTTGTGCATCTCCCATTAAACAAGCGCCAAAGCGTCCATTTTGTACGCGATCTGAAGGACAACCCACATTTAAGTTGATTTCATCATAACCACGCTCTTGCGCTAATTTTGCGCATTGTGCTAAAGCGTGCGGATCGCTTCCGCCCAATTGTAATGAAACTGGGTGTTCTTCATCACTGTACTTTAGGTAATCGCCTTTGCCATGAATGATGGCACCTGTTGTGACCATTTCAGTATAAAGCAACGTATTTTTGCTGAGTTGACGAAAGAAATAACGACAATGGCGATCAGTCCAATCCAACATCGGCGCAACAGAAAAACGATTCAAATTATAATTTTTTGAATGGTTATTAACATAATGATTTTCTGTTAGTTTATTGAGTTCTGTAATTTCTGACATGCTGTAATTCTTTCATCTATTTAGGCGTTGGTTATCTCTCATTTATGGAGGAGATAAAATAAGCGCACATTATAGCATAGAGAATCACTTACACATGATGGATCTACGGTTAGGATTATTTTACTAAACAGAAGATGAGTAATTAGGAAAATAAAATAGGAAAATATATGTCAACTGAAAAAAGAGCATTACCTTATTTTAAATATCATCCTGAACCTGTAAAAACAGGGGCTTTTATTATGAATGATACTGTTGTATGTGATTGTTGTGGAAAAGAAACTGATATTTGTTATGGTAGTCCTTTCTATTCAGTCGAAGATATTGATGCACTATGCCCTTGGTGTATTGCTGATGGTTCAGCCAGTGAAAAGTTTGATGGTGAATTTCAAGATAGTGCAAGCATTGAAGGCGGAGAAGTTCTCTATGACGAAGATGGGGAGTATTGTGGTTCTACTTTACCTCCTATAGATAAAAACAAACTCGATGAATTAACAAAACGGACGCCTGGTTATCATGGCTGGCAACAAGAACATTGGCTAATACATTGCGATGAACCTTGTGCCTTTATTGATTATGTAGAATGGGACGATATCAAAGATAAATTAGAACAATTTGCTTCTTTAGAACAAGATATTAAAGAGATTGGTTTTGAACTTCCTGATTTATCAGAGCGCTTATGGAATGATGGTGAATGCCAGGGTTATTTATTTAAATGTTGTTGTTGTGGTAAATTACGTCTACATATGGATTTTAGCTAATAAAGATCATCAAAATAATATTGAGTTTGTTAAGCTGAGATAGGCTCATTATTATTTTTATAATATATATTTTTTTCATCATCTCTATTAAAAATAGAAATAGTCAGTGCTCAATATTTTACGTTATAAAAGCGAAAAAATAATAAAAGGAGCATTGAATATGAACATTAAAAGAAAGATCCTTATAAAATTAAATAGAATAAATAATCTTGAAGTTGAACATAAAAATTTATCACTGCCTTTTTATCATGGTCAACATAATTCTTTTTTATCTAATATATCTTTAGTTCCTGTTATTTCCTCTGCTTATCAATTACCTCCTAAAAATAATATGAATTCTATTTCAATAAATTGTCATGAATTAAATAAATATTATTATCTTAATTTACCAGATAATAATATTTATTCATTAGATAATCTCATTACAATATTAAAGCAACACCCTGATATTGAGTATGTGCAAACGGTACCGATACAACCTATTGAACCTCCCAATATTACGCCTGATTTTACTCAATATCAGCAATATTTATATGAGCCAGAAAAAACAGTCAATATTAATAAAATTATAGGGTTGGGAGTATTAGGAGCATGGAAACAAGAAGCCTATGGGCAAGGAGTTCAAGTTGCTGATATTGAATGGGACTTCAACCTTTCTCACCATGATTTATCAACAGATAACATTACATCATTGTTACCTTTTAATGAAAAAACGAGTCAAGCTGATCACGGTACTGCGGTGGCTGGATTAATAATGGGAAAAAAAGATGGTAAGGGGATCACTGGACTTGCGTATAAACTCGATATGTTTTACGCCATCTCTGAATTAACCTGTGGCCGTATTGATGCAATTATTGCCAGTAAACGTATATTACATGCAGGTGATATTGTTTTATATGAAATGCAGACAATCTGTGAGCATCAAGCTTATGTTCCTGCCGATTATGAAATGCATATTTGGGAAGCGACTCGTGCATTAACAGATGCGGGTATCATTGTGATTATGGCGGCGGGTAATGGGGGGGTGGATCTCGATTTACCTGCTTATGAAAGTTATCGTCAACGTAATGATAATAATTCGATACGTGTTGGTGCGGGCTCGCCTTATACATTAAATCGCTTACCTTTTTCAACGCATGGCTCACCTATTCATGTACAAGCTTGGGGAGAAGATGTGGCAACTGCAGGTTATGGTGATCTCTTTAGAAGTGATGACAATCATACTTATACGGCTAATTTTAGTGGAACATCGTCAGCGAGTGCTTTAGTTGCGGGAGCCGCTGCGGTGATCCAGTCTTGGTATAAAAATCATACAAACAGTGTATTAACACCAATACAAATGCGTGATTTATTAATTAGAACGGGGACTTTTCCACAGTTAAATGACAAAATAGGCCCTTTACCTAATGTTAATAATGCGATTCTGTATTTAAAAAAGCGAATAAAATATCATTAAATAGAATCATTTTCTCTTTAACACCTCTTAATATTAGGAGGTGTTCTTAATCTTAAATATATATGTACATGATATATAAAGTTTTTCTTATTGTGATAAGATTATAATCTAAAAAAGGGTAATTTAATAAATTTTATGAACTCAATGATTGCTATAAAATTATGTTGTTAATAAATGTAATAATAAGTTTTTATAGAAAAATAAGACAATAAGACAACTTATAATAGGAAAATTATTTAATCATAAACTTAGTTGATTTTTATGATTTATATGAATTAATAGTACTTTGATTTTATTGTATTTTTTCCATAAATCGTAAAGAGCCAGATTTATGATGAAAAACTTAAATATGAATAGTTTTTCATTGTTTATGCGCCTTTTTACTTTCAATTTCACGCCACTACGTTTATCATTTTCCGCTTGTACTATACATACGGCGTCGCTGGTTTTGGGCTTCTGTGGAGCATAATGCTCCGGCAGCTCACACAGTCTTTTCCAGTGGCGGTTCTATCTGCATTATTCTTCGGGATAGAGTATTACCTTAAATGACTGAGAAAACATCTCTGATACCAGTTGTCGAATTAAAATCCTTAAGTAAAGGTTTCGACGGAAAACAAATTATTTCCCGCCTCGATCTCACTATCAACCATGGCGAGTTTTTAACCATCCTCGGTCCTTCGGGCTGTGGTAAGACGACGGTTTTGCGTTTAATAGCGGGTTTAGAAGACGTTGACGATGGGCAAATTATCCTAGATGGGCAGGATATTACGGATATTCCCGCGGAACAACGTTTTGTAAATACGGTTTTTCAAAGTTACGCACTGTTCCCTCATATGACTGTTTTTGAAAACGTCGCATTTGGTCTTCGTATGCAAAAAACGCCTGCTGAAGAGATTAATGTTCGCGTAGAAGAAGCGTTACGTATGGTGCAACTTGAAAATTTCGCACAACGTCGACCTGCACACCTGTCTGGCGGACAACAACAACGTGTCGCTATTGCACGTGCTGTTGTCAATAAACCTAAAGTGTTGTTGCTTGATGAATCATTATCTGCACTGGATTACAAATTACGTAAACAGATGCAAAATGAATTAAAAGCCTTACAACGTAAATTAGGAATAACCTTTATTTTCGTGACTCATGATCAAGAAGAGGCACTGACGATGTCAGATCGGATCGTGGTGATGAGAGAAGGGCGTATTGAGCAAGATGGGACACCGCGTGAAATTTATGAAGAGCCAACAAATCTATTTGTTGCGCAATTTATAGGTGAAATTAATATCTTTGATGCCCGTGTTCTGCATCGTATTGATGATGCGCGTATTCGTGCTGATGTAGAAGGACATGAATGTGATATTTATACTACATTACCGGTGACAGAAAACCAGTCACTCAAAGTATTGCTTCGACCTGAAGATCTTCGTGTTGAAGAAATTCACGATCTTGAAAATCTGCCGGGATTAATTGGTTATGTTCGTGAGCGTAATTATAAAGGCATGACGCTAGATTCTGTTGTTGAAATGGAAAATGGCAAGATGGTGATGGTTAGTGAGTTCTTTAATGAAGATGATCCAGATGTTGATCACTCGTTAGACCAAAAAATTGCGGTGACTTGGGTTGAAAGCTGGGAGGTCGTACTGGCAGATGAAGAAAACACGTAAACTATTTCAAAACATCGTCATTACCGGTGTGGTGGGTTGGTTGATGGTGTTCGTCTTCTTGCCGAATATCATGATCATTGCGACCAGTTTCTTGACGCGAGATGATGCCAATCTTGTCGAGATGGTCTTTACACTCGATAACTACTATCGCTTATTTGATCCCATGTATGCAGAAGTCTTGCTACATTCTATTAATATGGCGGTAGTGGCAACATTAGCTTGTTTATTATTAGGTTATCCCTTTGCTTATTTCCTTGCAAAAATGCCTAAGAAAATACAGCCATTAATGTTGTTTCTATTGATTGTACCCTTTTGGACAAATTCGCTTATTCGTATTTATGGATTAAAGATATTCCTAAGTACCAAAGGTTATTTTAATGAATTCCTGTTGTGGGTTGGACTCATTGATAAACCACTAAGAATTATCTATACCCCAGAAGCGGTTGTGCTGGGGCTGGTTTATATCTTATTACCTTTTATGGTGTTGCCACTCTATTCCAGCATTGAAAAGTTAGATAAACCTTGTTTAGAAGCTGCGCGTGATTTAGGTGCTAATAAACTGCAAACCTTTATTCGCATCATTATTCCATTAACGATGCCAGGCATCATTGCGGGTTGTTTACTTGTGATGTTACCTGCAATGGGCTTATTCTTTGTTGCCGATTTAATGGGGGGCGCGAAAAACTTATTAATTGGTAACGTAATTAAAAGCCAATTCTTAAATATTCGTGACTGGCCTTTCGGCGCAGCAACTAGTATTTGCTTAACATTGGTGATGGGATTAATGCTGTTTGTGTATTACCGAGCCGTGAAGCTACTGCATAAGAAGGTAGAAATAGAATGATAGGACGGTTATTGCGTGGTGGATTTATGTCCATTATTTACGCGTATCTTTATATCCCGATTATTATTCTGATAGTTAACTCTTTTAACTCATCACGTTTCGGGATTAATTGGAAAGGGTTTACCACAGATTGGTATGCCATTTTATTTAATAATGACAGCCTACTTCAAGCAGCAGGGCATTCATTAACGATGGCAGTTACTTCCGCGACATTTGCTACACTCATTGGCTCATTAGCGGCAGTTGCGCTTTATCGCTACCGCTTTCGTGGCAAAAAATTTGTCGGTGGTATGCTGTTTGTCGTAATGATGTCGCCTGATATTGTGATGGCGATTTCATTACTTATGTTGTTTATGATCCTTGGAGTTTCATTGGGATTTTGGTCGCTTTTATTTTCACATATTACATTTTGTCTACCTTTTGTTGTGGTGACGGTTTACTCACGATTAAGTGGATTTGATGTAAAAATGTTGGAAGCTGCTAAAGATTTGGGGGCAGGTGAATTTACTATTCTACGTAAAATCATTATGCCACTTGCGATGCCAGCAGTGGCTTCAGGTTGGTTATTAAGCTTTACGTTATCCATGGATGACGTGGTGGTATCCTCTTTTGTGACAGGCCCAAGCTATGAAATTTTACCATTGAAAATATACTCAATGGTAAAAGTAGGGGTTTCACCAGAGGTGAATGCGCTTGCAACCATCCTTTTAGGTCTATCCTTAGTATTAGTGTTAATTAGCCAGTTGATCTTAAGAGACCGAACTGGCAAAGCGTAATGACATGTATTAGTGCAAGTTTTTTGCACTTATTGGGGTCTTTATGACCAATCTGTTGGAGGTAGGCTTGCTGCCTATTTGATATTAACGCATCAACCACTGAAGGAAACATAAATGAAAAAGTGGTCCTCTGTACTTGCTGCTAGCGTAATGGCATTAAGTATCGGCACAGCATCGGCTGATGATAGTAAGACATTATATTTCTACAACTGGACGGAGTATGTGCCGCCTGGTTTGCTTGAACAGTTTACGAAAGAAACTGGGATTAAGGTGATCTATTCCACCTATGAGTCCAATGAAAGTATGTATACCAAGTTAAAGACCTATAAAGAAGGGGCTTATGATTTGGTGGTTCCTTCCACTTATTTTATTTCTAAAATGAGTCATGAAGGAATGTTACAAAAAATCGATAAATCGAAATTAACGCATTTTGATAATCTCGATCCTAGTTTATTACATAAACCCTTCGACCCAGAAAATGATTACTCTATTCCTTATATTTGGGGGGCGACCGCTATTGGTATTAATAGCGATGAAGTTGATGTGAGTAGCATTACTTCATGGGCAGATTTATGGAAGCCTGAATATAAAGATAGCTTATTATTAACCGATGATGCTCGTGAAGTTTTCCAAATAGCATTATTAAAATTAGGTTATTCAGGTAATACGACTGATCCTAAAGAGATCGAAGAGGCCTATAAAGAGCTACAAAAACTCATGCCGAATGTATTAGCTTTTAACTCAGATAATCCCGCTAACCCTTATATGCAAGGGGAAGTTAATTTAGGGATGATTTGGAATGGTTCTGCATTTATTGCTCGCGATGCGGGTGCGCCAATTGAAATGGTGTGGCCAGAAGAAGGTGGAATTTTCTGGATGGATAGTTTAGCTATTCCTGCTAATGCTAAGAATGTCGACGGTGCTCATAAACTTATCGATTTCTTATTACGTCCAGAAATCGCAGCAAAAGTAGCTGAAAACATTGGTTATCCAACACCAAACTTAGCAGCACAAAAATTACTACCTAATACCATTACAAAAGATAGTTCACTTTATCCAAGTGAAGAGATTATCAATAAAGGTGAATGGCAAAATGATGTTGGTGATGCAACTGTATTATATGAAAGCTATTACCAAAAACTGAAAGCTGGACGTTAATTGAATTTGATTCTTATGCTGAAGCCACCTTAAAGGTGGCTTTTTTATAACAGAAGAAAAGTCATTTTATTTAGCGAAAAATAAAAGAGAAGTAAAAGAGAGTTTGTAATGAGAAAAATAAACTATGTTCAATTAAAGTCATTTTTAATACAGCTTTCGGCAATTAATTGATTATTTTTTTCTTGAGTTTTTCGGTGTTGTTCAATGCTAGATATATAATTACTTTGTAAAAAATAACTAATATGAACATCAAATTTTTCAGAGATACGATAAATTAACTCGATACTGATCCTATTTGTTCCGCGTTCATAACGAGAAAGCTGTTGCTGGCTTATCTCTAATCTTTTAGCAAATACAGTTCCCGAACATTTTAACTTTTTTCGTAAATGGCGTATTCGCTGGCCTATACGAAAATTAATGGTTTTGCTGTTATCTATCATTTATCAGCCTTAAAAATTCAAATCATTATTGATAAGAAAAAGTCAGACTGGCTAACCCGTTTGCTTTACCAGGTTTTAGTGTTCCAGTCGTGATATATCGGGTTGACAGGTTTAATGTGTAGTTTTCGTTATTAGATGTTGTTATATGAAGTAAACGTTGATTGGGTTGCCCCGTAGCACTAATGTCTGGCCCATAAGTCACAGGTGTTGGGTTATCATTAAAGAAAAATTGAATACCAATACCAGATGCATCTGAGTCTGATGTTAATGTAAGAATATCTGTATTATTAGAATAAGTAGATTGGTCAGTCATGCTGGCATATAAATGCACATTGGTGTCGCAATTCACTGAAATAGGCTTTGTTTGCGTTTTTGATGTTGAGCCGATAGTGCTCATATCTCGCATTGAAATATCACCTAATTCATAAGTCAGATTTTTGGTATTTACTGTGCAACCTCTGGCTTTAATGGTGATTGTCACCGGATTTATTGCGACAAGTGATGTGTTATTTCCTTTATGTCCTCCACCATATTCAGACCAAGTATTCGCAATCACGGTGTAAGGAATAGTATAAACACCCGTTTCTAAGTGCTCATCAGTAACAACGAATACTACTTTTGCTTTTAATGAAACTCGGTCTACACCTTTATTTACGGTAGAGCCTACGGCTGGATAAATAATAGTTGCACTAGAGCCCGTGCCGACATCAATAGGGACATAAGAAACATTGTCATTGTTATCTTTTAAACCAAAGGCGTAACCAATGCCTTTTACGCCAGCTAGCGAATAAACCGGATATCGATTACTCCCTTCGTAATAATAGATCCCACTTATTTTTGAACCCAGTGCATTAGCATAGAGCGTTTCAACCCAGCATTTTTGTAGAAATTTATTTTCACATTTAAAGCCGTTATGAACAGATGTCTCTCCAATCCATGTTGACGTGATGGGGGTCCCTGCTGGTGTACCATCTGCAGCACCATCAAAATTCATTGGTACAGGAGATACGATAAGAGGATCTGCTACTGCCCATACCCTTTTTTGAGGGAGCAACGATAAAGAGACCAGTAATGTTAGGGAATAAAGGGAATATTTCATTATTGGTACTCCAGTAAAAAAGTTGTAGTCGCATTGGCTTGCCCAGAGGTGACTGGCAGGTGTGTTGCGACATAACGAGCGTAAAATTGCAGAGTGTTATCTTGATTTGGCAATAACAGGTAAGATTGGCTTTGTTCATTGATTGCAATAGGTGTGCCTGACTCATCCATAAGTGCAATTGCGACACCTTGAGCCCCATCTTGATTAATGGCGAGTAATGTATTATCCGCCGTAGATGGTGTTCCTTTAAAATTGACTTTCACGCCACTGGCTTCGGGTTGGCAATCTACCAACTTAATACTAAAAGGGATAATAGGCGTACGTTGTTGAGCAATGGTCGTTGACGTGAAATCTTTAGTGGCAATATTACCTAATTTCACTGTAATTGTTTTTGAATTGGTTTCTACAGTGCAAGTATTGCCTGTCACTCTGGCATTAATTTGAATCAAAGTGTCATAAGTATTGCCTTTGCTTATGGAAAGTAGCAATAAAGCCAAAATAAGTATTAATTTGCGCATTATTGGCACTCCTGTGTCATTTTTACAAAGGGCTCGTTATGTTGCTTTTGAGGTAATTGATAATGAACTTGGCAATATTGGGTTGATTCATTTCCCCAGCGAATATCTAATACGCCAGAGCTAGGGACGCCAGAGAGATAGAGCAATCCGTCATCCCCCACAATGCCAGAGAGATGATTTTGTTTATCTGTTGCAATTGCACCGAAAGGCAGAGGGCGTCCTTGTTGTCTTAGTGTCAGTAATAAGCGATAGCCTGTTTTTGCATCAAAATTAACTTTAATAACAGCACCTTGTGTCGGGATAACTTGCTGAATATTTTGTTCAATTTCGACATTATCTGGGAGTGTCGTGGTATCTAGGGCAACTTTATTTTGGCGATACGCTGTGGCATAAGGAATAACAGCAAATCCTCGCCAATCAGTATAAATACCGGTTGCATTATCAATAGGTACATCCGGTGTTTTACCCGCATCAACTAAAATGGTATTGGCGCTTAATGGCTGACTTAATGTGACTCCTTCACTATGTAATAACATACCGCCAGCGAGGCTATAATTGAGTTGTTGAGCATCTTGATGGTAGTTATAACCCGCATTCAAATTGCCATATCGGCTTTGATATCCAAGAGAAGCGCTTCCTGTATAACTGCCGCCTTGATTGCTATATCCCTGTTGGACACTGTAATTTAATGTATTGTCATCAAGTAGTGTGCCTGCAACGCCCGCGTTATGTGCAGAATAACCGTTATTATTATGACTGTAGTTATAAGTGAGATAAGCACTATTTATTGGTTGATAACTGGAAGGCATAAGAAGTTGCAACGGAATAGAAACCCCAACAGAGAGTGTTTGGTCTCGTTCTCCGCTGTTCATCATTCGGTTATAACTATAAATAATGTTATAAGAGAGCCCTTTTATATTACCGTTATAACCCGTTTGGATTAAGACGTTTTTCTCATTTGTTCCCCAATAGTTTTGCCAATGTGTTGTCATAAAAACAGAGCCATAATCAGCTAGTTGTTGTGATAAATTGATTTGTAGGCTGCCTTTTTTATGATTACGCAAATCAAAATAACGTGAAGGTGTTTGTTGATTATTTTCATAGAGATAACCAGACATACGTGTGTTCAGGGTCTCTTCTAGTGTGTAAAATCCAGACGTGGAATAGCGATAACCTAATAACTGAAAATTAGTACCAAATTGGTTGAGTGATTTTGCGTAGAGAAAACGTAAAGAGTAGCCTTCAGATGTTGAGTCATCAGGCAACTTGCTATGAGCAAAAGTGATGTCCGTAGACAATGCACCTAAGGTGCCCATATTTTTACCGGCTCCAAGTGCATAAGATTGATAATCTGCTGTAACTAAAGCCCCGCCATATGCTGTAGTGTCATAAGGTAATCCATAAATCAGATGACTTTGTAAAAAACGTGGTTTTTTATTTTGGTTATTTTGGCGAATTTCACCCGCTTGAATAACAAATTGTTTTTGGCCTTCTCGTTGCAAAACGGGTACAGCAGAATACGGCACAATATAATCGTGCGTACTGCCGTCGTTTTCTTCAATAGAGACATAAAGATCTCCACTATTTGATGTTGGATAGAGATCTTTAATTTCAAATGCTCCGGGAGCGACAAAGGTTTGATAAATAATATAGCCATTTTGTTTTATAACGACTTTGGCATTACTATTCGCTATTCCTCTAACAATAGGGGCAAAGCCTCTTTGGCTATCAGGCAACATCGTGTCATCGCTTTCTAAGGAAATACCTCTGAAATTAATACTGTCAAAAAGTGTTGATGACGTATAACTGTCGCCAATTTGTAATTGGCTTTTTAATGACACAATATTGCGTTGAAGATAGGTACTGATATGGTTCCATTGGTTTTTTCCATTTGATGAATTCCAAGTGGAATAATCTCTTAATCGCCAAGCACCAATATTGATCCCGCTACGTAGATTTAGATAGTAACTATTATTATGAGAATTTCCCCAACTGTTGGCACCGCTAAATGTATAATTTAATATTCCCGCTGTAATACCGTTATCCCATTTCTCGGGTGGTATATAGCCACGTGCTTTAAGATCTAAAGCGGCTTGAGGTATTTGAATTTTTAATGCTTGTTTCTCAAGATCATAATTAACAACAGAGTTAGGAATAATGTCTTCAATATTAATGCATTTATTATCTGAGGCATTTTCAATATCAGAAAATATTTTAGTATTAATCCCTAATGATTGATAAAAAGATTTATTTAAACAAGGAATTACATTGTTATCTTGACTAATAAAATGAATACTCTCTGTTCTTAGATATTCATGATTAATAATAATATCAAGTGGATAATCTCCGGGTTTGATACTATTTCCAGCTTCAAAATAGCTTAAATCAGCCACTGAATCAGGAGAGTCAGCCAAAAATGCAGGATTAAATCGGTTTGTGCTGTATGCCAAAAATGGCAAAGCCATTGATATTGTGATGGCACCATAAAAGAAAGAATAAACTGTATTTTTATTAATCATGTTTTTTGACCAATAAGCTTGAAGCAGATGTAATCATTAATGAGAAATGTCTTTTTTTAATACAGCTGTCTGTGCGCCATAATCATTAATTGTTTGGAATGAAATTATGCTTGCATTATTTTTTACTTTTCCTAACACTAATTGAGATAACGGATTTATCATTATGCTTGCTGGAAGTGGATTATCGGCCACAGCTAAATTCACCATGGTTATATGATAAGGTGTAGGGTTATTCGCAATAAGCTCACCATTTTGGTAAGAAAAAGAAATTTCATTCGCAAATTTTGCATTATAAGCAGGTAAGCGACTCGGACGATAAAAAAGCTTTATGCGACTCTGTATTGCTATTTGTAGTGTGTTTTCCTTAGCCAATTCATCTTGTAATGAAGGGATCACTTTTACATTCATCCAAAATAAACTTTCTCTATCTTCAGGTAGTGGTGCGCCGGTATACATAATTCTTAATGCATTTTCTTTATTTGCATCAAGAATATATAAAGGAGGTGTTACGATAAAATCGTTATTTTTAATGCCTTGGTTATCCGAAACCCATGACTGAATTAAAAAACTATTTTGTTTATCTGAATTAGTAATAACAAGGTTGGTTTGTTTAATATTAGAATTATAAATAATACGTGTGGCGCCTAATGAAACCCCATTAGAATAAGATAATAATGGGAAGAGAAAAATAATAAGGAATGTAAGTATTTTTTTCATAATAGAAATATATTAGGTAATAATTATAGGATAATTGCATGTTGATAAAAAATAGGCCGTCCTTGGCAATAAGATATCAATCAAAAATGATTAGCAATTAAGAGTAAGTCACCATAAAGTTTGTGGTAACGTTTGCGCTACCCGCCTTAACAGTATCATCCGTTGAAATAAGGGATGCGTTGTAATTTAATTGGTTTTCACCTTCAATGAGTTTTTGTGTTGTTGATGGTTGGCCAGGAACAACGTTTTTGCTACTTGAATCCGTAATTTTTAATGCTACATTCGCAGCAGCGCCACTACCTTGTAGTGCAAATGCATTTGCATCGCCATCAGAAGCTGTGCCATTAAACGTAATTGCAGCTAATGTTGAAACAGTAATATCGCAGTTATTTAATTTGATACTAAAAGGGATACGACCTGTCTCATCACCTTTTTTGGTAAATTCGGCAACACGGAATTGACCTAGACGAACAGTTTGGTTTGCTGAGCTACTATCAACACCACAAGCTGCATTAACAACAGAACCTTCAAAGTTAACGGTACCACCATTAACTGTCACTTCTGTTGGTGCTGGAGTGCCGGTGTCTTCTGCAAATGCAGGTGTTGCAATAACTGCCATTGCAGAAGTGATAATTGCAGATAATAATAACTTTTTCATTAATTGTTCCTATATTTTAAATATATACTTACCCGTTAACTTAATAAATTAAGCTAACGGTTAATTCTATTTATTCCCTATTTTTAAATAGAGAATAATAGGGGTAAAATTATTTCTTAGATGTGTAACGTAAGGCTATTTATATATATTTAACAGAGAGCGATTACCGCAATTATCGTAGAAACGATAAAACAGGCTCATCCACACTTAAGTCAAATTTCCAAAAATTATAGATGTGCTAAAAAAATTAGAGAAATCGTTTTAAACGATCGTTTTTGGCTTGTTTTATAGTTGATATCTATTGATATCGTGATAACTATCGGCAATATTTAGTGTTAATAAATAGAAAAATACATTATTTTATCTAATGTTTTATATAATGTCGTGTATTGTATTGATATTCATTGTGTTTTTGTTTTTTGTTTTTATTCAGTCTCAATACTCTAATAAAGAGCGTCCTAAAAAGATTCTGTAAATGTACTTATAAGATGATGTTTCATAAAATATATTTCATAGTGAAACTATTTATAAAATGATACAAAAAATAACACTTTTTATGATAAAAAAAGGCAGTATTGCCTATTTTTTTATTCAAATATAAATTTCGAATTTAAAATTTATAAGAAAAATAGAATATTATTTATCCATTTTAAATTGAAATTAAAAGGTGTATTTTTAAAATATAAAATAAATGACACTTTTTTTTATTACTTATGGGAGTAGATCAATATGTTTTATACTTAATATTAATTGTAACAAAATGTTTCACTGATCAGGTTTTTCTTTATTATTTTTGCATAAAAGTGGTTAAAGCAATTATTCTGGTTTTATTTTAATATGGGTTCTAATGGTAAAATCTTAAATTTGAAGGCTCAAAATGATATTTAGCTCAGCAAAAGGAACGTTATATGGCATCGTTGCTATTTTTCTTTGGAGCACTATTGTTGGTTTAATTCGTAATATCAGTGAGTATTTTGGCCCTATTGGAGGTGCAGCTCTGATTTATACCGCAGGGACGCTGTTTCTTATGTTGATCCTAGGCATACCTAAGCTATCACTTTTTCCTAAACGATATCTTTTTTGGGGAGCCCTATTATTTGTCACTTATGAAGTATGTTTATCTTTGGCATTAGGATTTGCAACAGATAGAACACAAGCCATAGAACTAGGCATGGTGAATTATTTATGGCCTAGTTTTACGTTAGCCCTTGCCGTCATACTCAATAAACAGCGATTCTCAATTTTATTGATCTTAGGATTATTGTGCTCATTTAGTGGATTAGTTTGGGTTGTTAGTGGGGATAACCCGCTCACGATTGAAGGCTTATGGAAGAATATTCAAAGCAATCCATTAAGCTATATATTAGCGTTTTCAGGTGCCATATTTATGGGCATTTTATAGTAATTTAACTCGCCTTATTTCTGAAGGGAATAACGGTATTGTGCCCTTCTTTCTATTAACGTCACTTGCATTGTGGGGGCAATACTTATTTTCAACACCGGCAGAATGGATCGTTAATACAAAAAGTATCACTTTATTATTAATAACAGGGGCGGCAATTGGGCTGGCTAATGCAGCATGGACTATCGGTATGATAAGAGGTAATGTGACTTTATTAGCTACGCTTTCTTACTTTACACCTGTTATTTCTACTGCATTTTCATCAATATTATTGTCTACTGCACTCTCCTTCTCATTTTGGCAAGGGGTAATGATGGTGACCGGAGGCTCTTTAATTTGCTGGTTAGCGACTCGTCAAAAAAAGATAAAAGTACTTAAAATGATAAAATAGCGAGAAAAACAAGATCCTTAACTCAAATATGATAGTAAAAAAGGGCATTTTACCTTATTGACGGTATGGTGGCTGGATAGCATTAATTTAATTTGAATTTTTTTCACTATACGACAGAGTTAATATGCGCTTATTTATATGGCTTATATATTAAGAACGTTTACTTTGATTTAAGTTATTTAAAATATAAGTATTACGATAAGAACAAATGCAACAAAAAGGGATTGCTATGAAACTTGAGACACTTTCTGTTCACGCCGGTTATTCACCTGATCCAACGACAAAAGCAGTCGCTGTACCTATTTACCAAACCACTTCTTATGCATTTGATGATACGCAACATGGTGCTGATCTCTTTGACTTAAAAGTACCCGGTAATATTTATACTCGAATCATGAATCCAACTAATGACGTATTAGAAAAACGTGTTGCAGCATTAGAAGGTGGAATTGCTGCAGTTGCCGTAGCATCGGGTATGGCAGCTATTACTTACGCTATTCAAACTATTGCTCAAGTGGGTGACAATATTGTTTCTGTCGCTAAACTTTATGGTGGTACTTATAATTTAATGGCGCACACTTTCCCTCGTATTGGTATTGAAGCGCGCTTTGCTCCCCATGATGATATTGCTGCATTAGAAGCATTAATTGACGATAAAACAAAAGCAGTATTTTGTGAAACCATCACAAATCCAAGCGGAAACATTGTCGATATTCAAGCATTGGCTGATGTAGCTCATCGTCATGGTGTGCCTTTGATTGTTGATAATACCGTTGCAACGCCTTATTTATGTCGTCCTTTTGAACATGGCGCAGATATTATTATTCACTCGTTAACCAAATATATTGGCGGTCATGGCAATTCGATTGGTGGTATTGTCGTTGATTCTGGTAAATTCCCTTGGGCTGAGCATAAAGATCGTTTTGAAATATTAAATACACCTGATGTTTCTTATCACGGGGTAAATTATGTCGAGCACTTTGGTGTAGCTGCTTATATAGCAAGATGTCGTGTTGGGCCTTTGCGTGGAACGGGGGCTGCTCTGTCACCTTTTAATGCATTCTTGATCTTACAAGGGTTAGAAACACTGGCTCTGCGTATGGAACGACATACTGAAAATGCACAGAAAGTGGCAGAATATCTACAAAATCACCCTCAAGTTGCATGGGTTAAATATGCGGGTTTAAGCAATCACCCTGAGCATGATTTAGCCGTACGTTATATGTCAGGTAAACCTGCCGGTATTCTCTCTTTTGGGATCAAAGGTGGCGCAGAAGCCGGGGCTAGATTTATTGATGCATTGCAACTCATTGTTCGTCTTGTGAATATTGGTGATGCAAAATCATTAGCATGTCATCCAGCTTCAACCACTCATCGTCAATTAAATGATGAAGAATTAGATCGCGCTGGTGTTTCTCGAGATTTGATCCGTTTATCTATTGGTATTGAACATATCGACGATATTCTTGTAGATTTAGAGCAGGCATTAAAAGCCAGCATTTAATTACAGTTATCAATTATCAATTTAAAACCTTCTTTATTTAAAGGAGGTTTTTTTATACTTGAATTTCTTAAATTTACTAATATATTTTAGAAGGATTAATTTTATTATTTTTAATATAAGGATATATAATGAATATTACTTCTATATTTAGAGATACAGTGAATCAACTGACAATAGGAGCAGGAAAAGTAATAAACAATATTGTTGATTTTTTTTCTAATATTAGTTCGGGTATAACGGGTATATTTAATAGTAATACACCTTTTAGACAAGCTACAACAGAGCCGAGTTTTATTAGTCATACACCTATAAACTTTGTAAATAATAAGGATGAACTAATAAAAAGGCCACTTGAAATTATAAATGAATTTTTAAATAAATGTGAAAATGAAAATAATTCAAACATGATTGAAAATAAATGTAGTGAGGTTGCTTATTTCGTGACTACATCTAATGATAAACCTTATTATAATACTCTTTTTGAAGGACTGATTCATAATACACCTTCTGAAAGACATATTTATAGTATTCCTTTTGAAGACCATATTTATAGTATTCCTTTTGAAGACCATATTTATAATGTTTCTTTTGAAGACCATATTTATAGTATTCCTTTTGAAGACCATACTTATGATGTTCCTTCTAAAGAAAATATTGATGATACTCCGCCAACGGAAAGTAAAATTATGGAATTATGGGATTTTTTACTTAAAAATAAAACCAAATTTAACACCATTTAACTGGTGGTGATTCTATTTTTAATAAAAAATAGCAGTGTAAAGAGATAATGATCCATATGAAAAAATAATCGTAATTAAAAATAAAGAAATTAATTAGATATTGATTTCTTTATTTTTTCTAAATTGGTTTTTTAATTAAGATAATAAATATATTTATTTTTTTGATAAAAATCAAAATTTATATTCCTTTAATTTTTAAATTAATCATTTAGATCAATCTTGTAAAATAAGTTTAATTTTTTAAATTAAATTTGATTGGGAAATAAAGGAATGTGAAGTCAACTGCATTATTTACATATAATAAGCATCAGTCGAAATCAGATTGATTTCGATCAATAAGGAACATACCGACTGGTCGGTATCATCCTGTGCATGAATACAACTGCGCATCACCGAAAAAAAGACCCTATCCGAGTTCAAGAGCAATTATTGGAAGCGGCAAGTATTATTGTGGCTAATGAAGGAATAGCTTCTCTCTCTTTAAATGCCGTAGCAAAAGAAGCGGGTGTAAGTAAAGGTGGTCTACTTCATCATTTCCCCGGAAAATTAGAATTAGTGCAGGCAGTATTTAAACGGCTATTAGGTATTATGGATAGTCGTATTGCAGTTATTATGGAAAATGATCCTATTGAAGCGGGACGTTTTTCTCGCGCATATTTAACTTATATTTCTGATTTAAAACAGTCAGACGAAAGTCGCCAATTAGCCATACTATCTTTAGCAATGCCAAACGAGCCTATTATGCGTAAATGCTGGCGAGATTGGATGTTAGATCATTTAGCCAAAGGCGATAAATTAGATAATAGTTATTTAGGTACATTAATTCGTTATGCCGCAGATGGTCTTTGGTTATCTGAATTAACAGAAGGCCCTACGATTTCACAAGAAGAGCGTAACGCATTAGTTGAAAGATTATCTGAAATGACATTTGACTATATGGCAAACACAGCAAATCAGTAATTTTAATCAGGATGAATGAGGGCACAATGAAATACAAAATAAATGCCTTAATTTATTACGACGCAACGGATGGCGCGATATCGTTAGAAAAAGAGAGTGTTGATACACATCTTTCTATTACCGCAAATGCGTTACTGTTTTATTTTATTCAGCATCCAGGTGTTGTTAATCGTGACGAAGTATTAAAACGTGTTTGGGATGATAATGGGTTAGTCTCATCAAACAGTAATTTAAACCAATATTTGAGTTTATTACGAAAAACATTTCGCCATTATGGTATTGAAAATATCATTGTCACTATTGCAAAAGGGCGATTAGAGTTTAATCCAGATATTTCAGTTGAACTCATTGATGATTCAACGCTGTTACCTTCAACTCAAACAAATGAAGAAGCACCTATTTTAGTTAAGAATGAAAATAAAATAGCCGTTGAAACAACGACATCTTTATCTTTAACGCAAACACCTTTAGAGCCTATACAAGAAGAAACACCGCAACAAAAACAGAAACCAGAAATTTGTTGGTATTTAGCTAGCATTGGTTTTCTATTAGGTGCGGTATTTCTTGCCGTGATCATCTTTTTTAATCAACATCAATCAAAGCCAATTTCACTGACACCATTAACGCATAATGATTGTGAATTACTTTCTAATGAAGCCATGATTAATTCTGCGGTAAGCGATAATTATGTTCGTAATTTTGATGCTGTAAGAAAGAAGCTTAATTTACAGTGTGTAAAAGGTGAACGATTTGTTTTTTTCTATGGTGATAAATTACAAACAAATGGATTAGGGCGAGTATTTTTAGCGCATTGTGCGAAAAATGAAGATAATCCATTTAGTTATTGTGACAATTACTTTTACTATTCTTGGAAATACTAATGAAAATCTCAGGGAAACTTTTATGTTTTTTATCGGCCCTGATTTTTATCTTGGTCGCCACTTATGCTGCAACAAGATTATTAACCATTAAAAATGAAGGTGTCATGGTATGTTCAACCAAAGGCATTATGCGCTTTGAAAATATGGAAGATGAAAATGTAAATGGTAATATTCATTTTTCATTTGGTGCTAATGGTAAAGGCTCGATTGTTGTTGAAGGTTATACCACTTCAAAAGCGGGATGGTTGTATTTACAACGTTATGTGAAATTTGATTATACGACCAAACGGGTTTCACCGACAGAACGACACTATTTTGTTAGTCAATGGAATGCAAGTGCATCATCAATTGATGAATCCCCAGATGTTATTTTTGATTATTTTATGCGTGAAATGTCAGATAGTCATGATGGGCTATTTATTAATGCACAAAAACTTAATGAGAAAACATTACTATTAAGTTCACTCAATTCGCCCCTCTATATTTGTACCTTAAAACCAGGTAGTAAATTTGATTAACTACCCTGATTATCGATCTTGTTTTTATAAGGTGGTACGTCTGTTTCCACCTTTTCATTACTCTAAGACCTAATGTATTACACCCAATTCTTTTACTTATTTTCTCTGTCATTGTGTGATGATTCTTCCTCTTTTACTTAGACTGAAAACATCCCTTAAATAAGCATGAGCACTCAGTTGTAGTTTTGTGCTTTCCAGTAAATGATACTTTATCCATTTCATTATCGCATGGCCACCTAATGTATAGGTGTTAGATAAAGAGTGCCCTCTTACTTTTTATACCTGTCGTAAAGCCTTAGATGAAATAAATACGTTATCAACAAAAAAATAGCACTATTTGTATATAGACTTGATTTAGCCTTTTTTAATTATTGATCTCACGTTGAAATATCAGTGATATTCCGCACATCTTTCCCATCGATACGTACTGGCTTTTTGCACCTTTTCAACATCCTCCTAACAAAGTTAATTTGCCTGTTTTTTAATCTATTTTTTGTGGAAATTAATCAATTTATAACGATGAAAAAAGCAAATAAACAGCATGGTTAAATAAATACTGAGATAAAAAACACTAAATATCAGAATTAAATTCTATATTTCTCCATAGCATGGATTTATATGTTGTTTTATTTTTTGCGCGTTATAGTGATTTTGAAACCAACGTCTGCGTTTAAAAAATCACCACGCAGACACAATGGGCAAACGTAAACCGTTAAACGGCTTCTCGGAGGAAATGAAAATGGGTGATGCATTAGGTCTGATCGAAACCAAAGGTCTGGTGGCATGTATTGAAGCCGCTGACGCTATGTGTAAAGCCGCGAACGTTGAACTTATTGGTTATGAAAATGTGGGTTCAGGTCTCGTGACTGCGATGGTGAAAGGCGACGTAGGCGCAGTGAAAGCTGCAGTAGATTCAGGTGTGGAGTCAGCACAACGGGTGGGTGAAGTTGTTACATCGCTTGTGATTGCTCGTCCTCACAATGACATCAACAAGATTGTTATCAAACACAAGGCATAGTTTCTGCCTTAGGAGAACGTATGGGTGATGCATTAGGACTTATTGAAACTCAAGGGCTGGTGGCTTGTATTGAAGCAGCTGACGCGATGTGTAAAGCGGCAAATGTTGAGTTAATCGGCTACGAAAATGTGGGTTCAGGTTTAGTGACTGCAATGGTGAAAGGTGATGTAGGTGCCGTTAAAGCCGCTGTGGAATCTGGCTTAGAAGCTGCTCAACGTGTTGGTACTGTTGTGACTTCATTAGTCATCGCTCGTCCACATAACGATATTCAAAAAATCGTTGCCCAGTACAAAGTGACTGAATAACGAAGGAAATAAATATGAAAGAAGCACTAGGTCTAGTTGAAACCAAAGGTCTTGTCGCTTGCATTGAAGCTGCTGATGCAATGTGCAAAGCAGCCAATGTTGAACTGATTGGTTATGAAAACGTCGGTTCAGGTTTAGTGACAGCCATGGTGAAAGGCGATGTCGGTGCAGTAAATGCAGCGGTTGAGTCAGGTGTTGAAGCGGCAAAACGTATCGGCACTGTCGTGACTTCTCGTGTGATTGCAAGACCGCATAACGATATCGAGAAAATCGCGCAACAGCACAAAGCCTGATTATTCGGGCGTGCTGTAAATCAAAGAAATAAGTTATTCAGCTAAATTTTTTAACTCCTGTATGGGGGAAGACATGGTTGCATTAGATAAAGATTTGCAATCCAGACAACTGGCTCGTGAGCTAGTTCGTAACGCGAAAAATGCACAGCTTGTTTACGCTAAATTTTCGCAGGAAAAAATCGACAGTATTGTAAAACACATTGCATTTGAAGCGGCTCGTCACGCAGAAGAGCTGGCAAAAATGGCGAACGAAGAAACAGGCTTTGGTAAGTGGGAAGACAAAGTTCTGAAAAATACCTTCGCGTCATTGCGTGTGTATGAACATATGAAAGACATGAAGACCGTTGGCATTATCAATGACGATAAAGTGAAAAAAGTCATGGATGTCGGCGTGCCTTTAGGTGTTATCACGGCGTTAGTTCCTTCAACTAACCCAACATCAACCATTATCTATAAAACCCTAATTGCACTGAAAGCGGGTAATGCGATTATTTTCTCTCCGCATCCAAATGCCAAGCAGTGCAGTTTCCGTGCGTTAGAAATTGTTAAAAAAGCGGCGCTAGAAGCCGGTGCACCAGCAGGTATTGTTGATGGTGTGACATTACTCACACTGGAAGCGACAAAAGAATTAATGCACAGCAAAGATGTGTCATTAATTTTAGCGACTGGTGGCGAAGGTATGGTACGTGCAGCTTATGCATCAGGCACACCGACAATCAGTGGTGGCCCAGGTAATGGCCCTGCCTTTATCGAACGAAGTGCAGATATCAAAAAAGCAGTTAGCGATATCATCACCAGTAAAACATTCGACAATGGGGTTATCTGTGCATCAGAGCAATCCATTATCGTTGAACGTTGCATTTATAACGAAGTTCACCGCGAGCTATTAGCACAAGGTGCTTACTTTATGAATGACGAAGAAGCAACAAAAGTGGCTTCCATGTTACTGCGTGCTAACGGCACAATTAATCCTGCTGTTGTAGGTAAAGATGCGATTTATTTAAGTCTGCGTGCTGGTTTTAGTGTACCCGCAAATACGCGCGTATTAATCGCACTACAAGATACCGTTTCACCCAAAAATCCGTATTCACGCGAAAAATTATGCCCAATCTTAGGAATGTATATCGAAGAAGATTGGAAATCGGCGTGCGATCGCGTAGTGCAATTACTGACTAATGAAGGCTTAGGTCACACCTTAGTGATTCATACCCAAAATGAAGATGTTATTCGTCAGTTCTCTCTAGAAAAACCGGTTAACCGTATTCTGATTAATACCCCAGCGGCATTAGGTGGCATCGGTGCAACCACGAATATTACTCCAGCGTTAACTTTTAGGCTGTGGGGCTGTAGGTGGCGGTTCTAGCTCTGACAACGTCGGCCCAATGAACTTACTGAATATTCGTAAAGTAGGTTATGGCGTGCGTACCGTCGAAGAGTTGAAACAACCTTGCCCTTTAGCACAAGAAGCTACTCAACCTGCTGTTTCTGCTTGCTCTGTTTCCAGTGCAAATCACCAGACCAGCATTCTTGATGATGATCGTTTTCGTTCACCTTCTTTAACTCCTGTTCATGCTGAATGTGCCACTGCACAACGTCAAACTCAAGGTGATGATCGCTTTGGTGCATCTCCTTATGTAACGACGGTCAGTGCTTGCGCGCAACAAGTGATTGAACAAGGTGATATTACCGAAGAAAACGTGGAACGCATTATCAAGGAAGTTCTCGGACGTCTGAGTAAGTAACTCATTGATATAAGGCGATATAAACCATGATCCTCGCAAAGGTAATCGGACACGTAGTAGCGACACAAAAAAGCCCAGAACTTAAAGGGAGCAATTTATTAATGATAGCGACCTTAGATGATGAGCTTAAGCCACTGAAGAACAAAACGTATGTTGCAGTGGATAGTGTAGGTGCAGGTATCAACGATGTTGTGTTGGCTGAAGAATACTTCGCACTGAACAAAGAACGTTACAAAGCGATGTCAGTGGTTGCCATTGTTGAGAAGGTTTATCGGGACAGTAAGGAGTAATAACGACATGAGTGAGTTTCTGATAAAACCCAAAATTCAGTTTGGCACCAATGCACTGGATTTTCTTTCTGGGTTAACTGCCCGCCGCGCATTTGTGGTGACAGATAAAGCAATGGTGAAGTTTGGCTTTGCAAATAAAGTCACTGACAAGTTAATGCAACGAGGTATTGAGTTCCAAGTTTACGATGATGTTGCGTCAGATCCCGATATTTCAGCCATCGTGAGTGGTATGAAGATCATGGATGCGCATTATCCAGATTTGGTTATCGCACTCGGTGGTGGGTCTGTGATTGATGCCGCGAAAGCCGTTATGTACTCCCTCTGGCATACCCGTAAAGAGAGCAACAGAACAAAACCACAATTTATTGCGATCCCAACCACTAGTGGTACGGGCTCTGAAGTGACCTCTTTTTCAGTGATCAAATCACGCAGTGAAAAACTGGTCTTGGTTGATGAGTTTATGTTGCCTGATGTCGCCATTCTCGATCCTGAGTTGGTGAAATCTGTACCACCTGCGATCACTGCAGATACGGGAATGGATGTGCTTTGCCATGCACTCGAAGCGTATGTTTCTAAAGCTGCTTCTGATTTTTCTGATGCAATGGCAGAGAAAGCCGTCAAGTTAGTGTTTAGCCATCTTATTGATTGTCATCATCAAGGCGACAACTTATTTGCTCGCGAAAAAATGCATAACGCATCTTGTATTGCAGGCATGGCATTTACTAACGCTTCGTTGGGTATTACTCACAGTCTTGCCCACGCATTAGGTGGTGTATTCCACGTTCCTCACGGTCGTGCAAATGCGTTATTGATGACACATGTCGTCGCCTTTAACGCCAATCTTCATGGTGATTGTAATAGTGAAGCAGCAAAACGTTACGCCTATCTTGCTCAAAGCTTAGGACTTCCGGCTAACACAGTAAGAGAAGGGGTAACCAGTTTAATCGTCGCCATTAATGTATTGAAAGATGAAATGGGTATGCCGAAGAGTATTCGCGATACCGGTGTCAGTGAAGCGGACTTTTATGCCCGTTTAACGGAAATGGTCGGACAGGCTTTACGAGATAGCTGTACGCCGACAAATCCGCGTGACGTAAACACACACCAATTAGAAACATTGTATCGTCAGGCATTTGCCGGTGTATCACACAGTTAATGCTCAACCGAATGAATACCGATTAGGTCAAGTAAAGAACATCAGGAGAGCCTCTCATGGCCAAATATTCTTTGACGCCACGCGTAAAAATGCTGGCAGAACGTTTAGTTTCACGTAATAGTTCCATCAGCACAGAGCGTGCAACCATTTTTGATTCATTAGACAACAGCATTGCAGGAGTGCCCCAAGCAATTAAACCTGCGCAACGTTTTTATGAATTTATTCGTCATTTTCCAAGCTACATTGCACAAGATGAATTGATTATCGGCAGTCAGTCATCAACACCACGCGGTGCGATTTTTCACACTGAAGATGAAGTGCGTAGCGACTCTATCTACCGTTTCTTAAGTATTAATAATAGCGTTGCATCACCTGATTATATGCTGGTGGTAAACCAAGGTTTCTTAGCCATCAAAGCGCAGCTTGAAGACAGAATTAGAAGCATTGGTAGTGCCGTAAATCGTAGCAGTATTGATGAAGCTAATTACTGTAAATCAGCTATTTATGCATGTGATGCAGCACTGTATTTTGCACAAATTCTGTCTGCAAAAGCAGAGAATTTAGCTGCAATGGAAGGTAACCCATACCGTAAAGCAGAATTATTAGATAGTGCAGCGGTATTACGTAAAGTACCTGCAAAACCAGCAGAAACCTTTAAAGAAGCGGTTCAAGTATTCTATTTATTGCAATTAGTCTTACATCTGGAAAATGGTAGCTATGCCATTAATCCAATGGGATTTGATAAAGCACTTTATCCATTTTATCAACGTGATCTCGACCAAGGTCGTTTAACACAAGCACAAGCGTATGAAATTGTTGAAAGTGTGTGGCTGAAATTAGCTGAGCTTTCAGAAGTACGTGCGACCAAAGAAGTTGATGGTTATCCAATGTTTGATGCCATGACGCAAGGTGTTGATATCAACGATCCACGTATCAGCATTAACGAATTATCAGAAATGTTGCTATCAGCTCGCGCTAACTTGTCAACTTTACACAGTTCACTGCAAGTGCGTTTATACAACGGCCGTATGAATTCACAGCCACAATATGCTGCACCTTTAGCGAGTGTTGTTGCACCAACGGCAGACGCGAGCGAATTCAAAGTGATGGAAGGTTTAACGCCTCGCTTACAACGTTTACGTAACCGTTATTTAGAAGCTCGTCCAAGCGTTTCTATCTACAGAGCGTTAGCATTTACTGAGATTGTTCGTAATAACCCAGGTTTACCGCCAATTTTACTACGAGCAAAAGCATTCCGTCGCGCTTGTGAAACTGCACCTATTTTAATTCAAGATGAAGAGCTGATTGTTGGTCATCCTTGTGGTAAACCGCGTGCTGGCGCTTTCTCTCCTGATATTGCATGGCGTTGGGTTCGTGATGAACTCGATACTATGAGCACACGTCCACAAGATCCATTCCAAATTTCAGAAGAAGACAAAAAAGTCATTCGCGAAGAGATTGTTCCATTCTGGGAAGGGCGTTCTCTGGATGAGATCTGTGAAGCACAATACCGTGAAGCGGGTGTGTGGGAATTTAGTGGTGAAACCTTTGTGAGTGATCTTTCTTATCACCAAATCAATGGTGGTGGCGATACTTGCCCTGGTTATGACGTACTACTTTTCACCAAAGGTATGAACGGTATTAAAGCCGATGCGCAAGCAAAACTGGCTGAATTAAGCATGGAAAATCCGGCTGATATTGACCGTATCTACTTCTATAAAGCGTCTATTGAAAGCTGTGAAGGTGTGATTGCTTACGCCCATCGCATTGCAGAACATGCACGTGAATTAGCATCAAAAGAGAGCAACCCTCAACGTCGTGAAGAGTTATTGACGATTGCTGAAGTCAACGAAAACGTACCTGCTAATCCACCAAAAACACTGCAAGAAGCACTGCAAAGTATCTGGACGGTTGAGTCACTGTTTGAAGTAGAAGAAAACCAAACAGGTCTTTCTTTAGGTCGTTTAGACCAATACTGCTTCCCAATGTATGAAAACGATATCAAATCAGGCCGTTTAACGCGTGAACAAGCACTGGAAATGATGCAAGCCTTTATCATCAAATGTGCTGAATTAATGTGGATGTCGAGTGAGTTAGGAGCGAAATATTTTGCTGGTTATCAGCCATTTATCAACTTAACCATTGGTGGACAAAAACGTACAGGTGGCGATGCGTGTAATGATTTAACGTACCTAATTATGGATGCTGTACGTTTTGTAAAAGTGTATCAACCATCATTAGCATGTCGTATTCATAACCAATCACCACAGCAATACATGGAAAAAATTGTAGATGTGGTTAAAGCAGGTATGGGCTTCCCTGCATGTCACTTCGATGATTCTCATATCAAGATGATGTTGCGTAAAGGCTTCGATTTTGAAGATGCGCGTGACTACTGCTTGATGGGGTGTGTTGAACCACAAAAATCAGGCCGTATTTATCAGTGGACATCAACGGGTTACACCCAATGGCCTATTGCGATTGAATTTGTTTTAAACCGTGGTCGTATGGTGCTGTTTGATAGCTATCAAGGTCTAGATACTGGCGATTTACGTGATCTGCGGACTTATGATGATTTTGATAGAGCAGTGAAAGAGCAAGTTGCTCATATCATACGTTTATCTGCGATTGGTACCGTAATAAGTCAACGTGTTCACCGTGATATTGCACCAAAACCATTAATGTCTCTGCTTGTTGAAGGTTGTATGGAACAAGGTAAAGACGTGACCGCAGGTGGTGCAATGGTTAACCATGGTCCAGGCCTGATTTTCTCTGGCTTAGCGACTTATGTTGACTCAATGGCGGCTATTCGCAAATTAGTTTATGAAGATAAAAAATACACCTTAGAGCAAATTCGTGATGCGTTATTAGCGAATTTTGAAGGCCACGACGAGTTATTACGTGACTGCTTAAATGCACCGAAATTTGGCAATGATGACGATGTTGTTGACCAATATGCGTTAGATATTACGGAATGGACAGAGCGTGAATGTCGTAAATACAAAATGCTCTATTCCACATTTAGCCACGGTACGCTCTCTATCTCTAACAATACACCTATTGGTGAGTTAACCGCTGCTACTCCAAATGGTCGCTTGGCATGGAAACCATTATCAGATGGTATCAGCCCAACACAAGGTGCGGATAAACATGGCCCAACAGCAATCATTAAATCAATCAGTAAGATGAATGTGGAAACTATGAACATCGGTATGGTTCATAACTTCAAATTCCTGAAAGGATTGTTAGATACCAATGAAGGTCGCCAAGGTTTA